>CAZNKC010000145.1:0-13999 GCA_964573315.1 uncultured Verrucomicrobiaceae bacterium
CTCAATCTTTTCGGCGGGACGCCGAAAAGAGCACGCGGGACGCGTGCGCTCCCCGTAGCGCGAGCCAGTCGCCTCCCGGCATTGATTTTCCCCTTTCCCATGCTCCCCGCCCTCAACCAGCTCAAACTCCCCGACCCCTGGCAGCACCAAGCCGTCAACCACCTCCGCGCCGGGTCGGATGTTGTGGTCAGCGCGCCCACTGGAGCCGGGAAGACTTACATTTTTGAAATCCTGCACCAGTCCGGCCATCTCAAAGGCCAGGCCGTCTATACCGTGCCCACCCGCGCCCTCGCCAACGACAAATACGCCGAATGGAAGGAAGCGCGCTGGGATGTCGGCATCGCCACCGGTGACGTGTCGGAGAACGTCCACGCCCCCGTGCTCGTCGCCACCTTGGAAACACAGATCGAGCGCCTCGTGCGCGGCGAAGGCCCGGCGCTGCTGGTCATCGACGAATACCAAATGATCGCCGACGCCTCGCGCGGCAGCCATTACGAAGGCGCCATCGCCCTCGCGCCGGACACCACCCGCCTGCTGCTGCTCAGCGGCTCCGTCGCCAATCCCGAGGACGTCGCCGCTTGGCTGCGCCACCTCGGGCGCCCCGCCGAAGTCGTCGCCACCAAGGAGCGCCCCGTGCCTCTGGAGGAAGCGCCCGCCGAGACCCTGCCGCAGCGCATGGCCCGCCACTTTGAGAACTACTGGGCCAAACTCGCCGCCTCCGTCCTGCTCGCCGACCTCGCCCCCCTGCTCATCTTTGCCCCGCGCCGCAAGGAAGCCGAATCCATCGCCCGCAAACTCGCCGCCGAACTGCCGCCCGGCGATCCCCTCCAACTCACCGCCGAACAGCGCGCCGTCTGCGGCAAGGAACTCACGCAACTCCTCGAACGCCGCATCGCCTACCACCACAGCGGCCTCTCCTACGCCGCGCGCGCCGGCGTCGTCGAACCGCTCGCCAAAGCCGGCCAGCTCCGCGTCATCAGCGCCACCATGGGCCTCGCCGCCGGCATCAACTTCTCCGTGCGCAGCGTCCACGTCGCCGCCACCGCTTTTCACGACGGCCGCGGCGAGCACCGCCTCACCAGCGACGAACTGCTGCAAATGTTCGGACGCGCCGGCCGCCGCGGCCTCGACGAGCGCGGCAGCGTCATCACCACCCGGCAAAGCCCCAGCCTTGGCGACGCCCGTGCCGCCCGTCTGCACCGCGGCAGCGTTCTCGCCTGGCCGCTGTTTTTGCGCGTCATGAAACACGCCGCCGCCACTGGCGAGAATCCCTTCACCGCCGCCGAGACTTTCGCCGCCCGGCTCTACGCCAAAGTCCCGCCGCCGCTCGGCCTGGAGGACGCCCCGGAAGGCGGCGCGCACTCCCCTTCCCCCGATCAACCCGCCACCGCCGCCCTGTTCGGACTCGAAGGCTACGAAAAACAACTCCTCAGCACCACCGGCGAATGGGAGCGCCGCTCCGGTTATCCGCCCCAGCGCGTCCCTCTCTCCCGCTGCTGGCTCGCCACCCCGGAGCGCTTCACCCCCGCGCTCGCCTTCGGCCCGTTTGCCGGACGCTTCGCCGCCGGGCTGGGCCGCGTCTTCCGTCTGGAACAGGAGGACAAAGACGCCCCGCGCTGCTTCGGTGTCGAACTCCCGCTCGGCGCCCTGCTCCCCGACTCCACCCAGCTTTTCCGCCCCACCAAAAAACTCCGCAAACTCCTCAATATCCCCCGCCGCCAGGAACACCTCGCGCTCGCCGACATCGAAACCCAACACCTCCCCGCCCTCACTGCCGCCTTGATCGAGCAAGTCCCCACCCTGCGGTTGGAAGGCGCCCCCAGCCTTGTCGAGTTCCACGAGCGCGACGGCATCATCCACGCCCGCTTCGACCTCTCCCCGCTTGAAACCCTCGCCCTCGAAGACTCGCACCACCGTTTCATCATCGAACCGCACGAGCGCACGCTGACACGGCGGCAATCCACCCCAACGGAGGGCGGACCTCTGTGTCCGCCCACTTCTTCTAGCGCGCCCGATGCCCTCGCCCGTCATGTGCCCCGCCCCGGCTCCCCCATCCACGCTTGGCGCCAACTCGGCCTCATCACCCCCGACGGCATCCCCACCCGGCGCGGCGAGATTTTTTCCTTCTTCCAAGGCGGCGAAGGTCTCGCCGTCGTCGCCGCCCTGGAAGACGAATCCTACCCCGTGGACGAACTCGTCCTCCACCTCGCCAACCTCCGCGCCGGTGTCAAATTCGACCTCCCTACCGCCGCCGCCTCGGAGCGGCTCGGCGCTGCCTGCCGCGCCGCCTACGGCTTCATCAATCACCACGGTTATCTGGAAAACGGCCTCCCGCTCGATTACGGCGACGCCGCCGCCGAAGTCATCGACGCCATGCTCCACCCCGCCCGCCCCGGCTCCGCCGACCTCCGCCGCGGCATCCCGGAGGGCGACCTTTCCCGCGCCTACGTCGAATGGCTCAGCCAGCTCCGCCACATCCACCACGCCCCGCCGCACGACTGGCCGCGCTGGACCGCGCTGCAAGAAGCCGCCCGCGACACCCTCAAGCACCACACCGCCACCCTCCGCCACCTCTTCCACCTCGACCTCCCCCCGCTCACCAACCGCCAAAAAACCGGCCGCGTCCGTCATGTGCTGCTCCGATAAAACAATCCCCCAAGGGAAAGCGCGCGCCGTTGGAGACGCTCTGGTCTTCAACTCTTCATTTATTACCCCGGCAGTGAAAGCGACGATTGCCCATGATCCACCGTCCGCTCGCCCACCCTTTCACTTGCGCCGCCCCACCGCCACGCTAGAGGGGCGGTGATGAAGGCCCTTTTCCTGACCAACGAATTTCCTCCCCACATCTACGGCGGCGCCGGCGTCCATGTCGATTACCTGACGCGCGAGATGTCCCGGCTGATCGATGTGGAGGTGCGTTGCTTCGGCGATCAACACCTGGAGCAGCCGCGGCTGAAGGCCACGGGCGCGGGCCTCGACACCACCGGCTGGACCGCGCCGAAGAATTTGCAGTCCGTGTTCGGCGCCGTGCAGCGCTGCCTGCATTTCAACACCCAGGCCATCGACGCCGACCTCGTCCACCTGCACACTTGGTATTCCCACTTCGGCGGCATCCTGGCCAAGCTCAACTACGGCATCCCGATGGCGCTCACCGTCCACTCGCTGGAGCCGCTGCGCCCATGGAAGCGCGAGCAACTCGGCGGCGGCTACGATTTCACCGTCTGGCTGGAGCGCACCGCCATCGAGATGGCGGACGCCGTCATCGCCGTCTCCGAAGAGACCAAGGCCGACGTGCTCCGTCTCTTCAACGTCAACCCGCACCGCGTCCACGTCATCCACAACGGCATCGACCCAGAGGAGTACCACAAGGTGGACCGGCCCGATCTCATCCAACAACACGGCATCGACCCCGCCCAGCCTTACGTCCTCTTCGTTGGCCGCATCACGCGGCAAAAAGGCATCGTCCACCTCGTGCGCGCCATCCGGCATTTCGCTCCCGGTTTCCAGGTCGTGCTCTGCGCCGGCGCGCCGGACACGCCGGAGATCGCCGAGGAAATGCGCGCCGCGGTCGCCGCCGCGCAGGCCGCTCGCCCCGGCATCGTGTGGATCGACAAGATGGTGTCCACCGAGGAAAAAATCGCGCTTTACTCCCACGCCGATGTGTTTTGCTGCCCGTCCATTTACGAACCCTTCGGCATCATCAACCTGGAAGCGATGGCCTGCGAGACTGCCGTCGTCGCCAGCGCCGTCGGCGGCATCAAGGAGGTCGTCGTCAACGGCGGCACCGGTTTCCTGGTGAACCTCCAGCAGCAGCCGGAAAGCCCCTTCGAGGCGCTCGACCCGGAGCAGTTCTCGCGCGACCTCGCCGAGTCCGTCAATCTGCTCATGTCCCGCCCCGACATGCGCCAGGAGATGGCCCGCGCCGGACGCCAGCGCGCCGTGGATCATTTCAGTTGGAATGCCATCGCCAAGCGCACCCTCGCGCTCTATCAAACCCTCGCCCGCGACCCGTCATGAGCGCGCTCGCTTCCGGCTCCGATTTTGATTTCGACTTCACCGTCATCGGCGGCGGCAGCGGCGGTTACGCCGCCGCCCGCACCGCCGCCGCGCTCGGCCTGAAAACCGCCGTCATCGACGGCGCGTCGGAACTCGGCGGCCTCTGCATCCTGCGCGGCTGCATGCCCAGCAAGACCCTCATCGAATCCGCCAACCGCGCCCTCACCCTGCGCCGCGCCGCCGAGTTCGGTCTCGACGCCCGCCCCGGCCCGCCGGACGTGCGCGCCATCCGCGACCGCAAGCGCGCCCTCATCGCCGGCTTCGCCTCCTATCGCCAGGGCCAGCTAACAGATGGCCGCTTCATCCTGCATCGCGCACGCGCGGAATTCCAGGACTCCCGCAGCGTGCGGCTGCAACCCATCGACGGTTCGCCTACCATAACCCTGACCTCGCGTTTCTTCTGCATCGCCACCGGCTCCGAGGCCAACATCCCGCCCATCCCCGGCCTCGCCGAAACCGGTTTCTGGACCAGCGACGACGTGCTCGACACCGCCACCCTGCCCGCCTCCTGCCTCATCCTCGGCGGCGGCGCCATCGCATTGGAAATGGCGCATTATCTCGACGCGCTCGGCACGCGCGTCACCCTCATCCAGCGCAACAAACAACTCCTCACCGGACTCGACGAAGAAGCCGGCGCGACCATCCACAAAGCCTACACCCAGCGCGGCATCGATGTCTTTTGCGGCACCCAGATCAGCCACATCAGTACCACCGCCGACGGCCAAAAAACGATCCATTTCAGCGATGCCAATGGCGACCACACCGCGACCGCGGAGCAAATCCTCGTCGCCCTCGGTCGCCACCCCGCCACAGACGGCCTCCGCCTGGACGCCGCGGGTGTCTCCCGCAACGGCAAAAAAATCGTCATCCGTCCCACCCAGCAGACTCCCCAGCCGCACATTTTTGCCGCCGGCGACGTTTGCAGTCCGCTCGACGTGGTTCACCTCGCCATCCAGCAGGGCGAAGTGGCCGCCCGCAACGCCCACCGGCTGCTCTCCGCCGCTTCGGAACCACTGGAGGAAATGGACTACCGGCTCCGGCTCTTCGGCGTCTTTTCCCATCCTCAAGTCTCCGCCGTCGGCGCTTCCGAAGCCGAACTGCGCGCCGCCGGCGTCCCTTTTCTCACCGCCAGTTACCCCTTCGACGACCACGGCAAATCCATGACCATGGGCGAAACCGAAGGCTTCGTGAAAATGCTCGCCCACGCCGGGACCGGCGAGATTTTGGGCGCGCTCTGCGCCGGCCCGGAAGCCACCGAGTTGATTCATGAAGCCGTCGTGGCCATGCACTACCGCGCCACGGTGAGCGCCTTTGCCGCCATCCCGCATTACCACCCTACCCTGTCCGAAATCTGGACCTATCCCGCCGAGGAACTGGCAGAACAAATTCCACCGTCCCTGTAATGCCTCCGCCCCACCAAGGAGCGGCGGTTGCAACCGCCTCCCACCCAAGGAGCGGCGGTTTGTAACCGCCTCCCCCCAGAGAAGCACGCGCACCCTCGCCCCTTGCAAGAAGCGCCTCCGCCTCTTGCCCCTTCCCCACACGCAGCGTCTCTTTTTCAGCCAGATCGCTGGAAGAGCCGTTTGGTGCTGGTGACGCGCGACGAGAACATCCAACGCTACCCGCTGCCGGTGCTGGAAGCCTAAGCCACCAGTTCCCGCACCGCCTCGCGCGTCGCTTCCTCAAGCACCGCCAGCCCCTCATCCATCGCCTCCCGTGAAATGGTCAGCGGCGGGGCAATCTTGACGGTCTGCCCCCAGGCGCCGACGGGCGCAAACATGAGCAGGCCCTTTTGATAGCACAGCTCGATGATGCGGTGGGCAAGATCGTGGTCCGGTGTCTTGGAGCCGGGTTTCACGGTCTGCATCCCGCCGACCAAACCAGTAGCGGTGACGTGGCCGATGACCACGGGATGCTGCGACTGGATTTTTTGCAGCCCAGCCAGCAGCACCGAACCAAGGCGCGCGGCATTGCCCGTGAGGTCTTCGTCGAGGATTTTGCGGATGCCGGCGGTGGCGGCGGCGCAGCACACGGGGTTGCCGGTGTGGGTGCTGGTCATGGAGCCGGGCGGGAACTGATCCATGATGTCCGTGCGCCCGATGATCGCGGAGAGCGGCATGCCGCTGGAAATGCCCTTGCCGCAGCAGATGATGTCCGGGGTGACGCCGTAGTGCTCGAAGGCCCAAAACTTGCCCGTGCGTCCGAAACCGGCCTGCACCTCGTCGAAGGTGAGCACCACCTGATGTTCGTCGCACCAAGCGCGGAGTTTTTCCACATAAGGCACGGGCGCGAAGTCCGGGCCGACACCTTGATAGCTCTCGATGAGCACCCCGGCAATCTGCGCGGGCTTCATGCCGGAGCGTTCGATCGCCGCGAGGAAGGCGTCAAACCCCGTGTCCTCCTGCCAGTAACCGTCCGGGAAAGGCGCGATCACGAAGGCCGGGTCCATGTTGACGATCCATTCCTTCTGACCCGCCATGCCGCCGGCCTGCTGCGAGCCAAGCGTGCGCCCGTGAAAACCCCGATCAAAGCCAACGATGCCGATTTTTTCCCGTCCACCCACCTTGATGCCGTGGGCGCGGGACAGCTTGATGGCGCACTCGGTGGCCTCCGAGCCGGTGCTGAGCAGGAAGGTTTTTTGCAGTGTTTGCGGAGCCACGGAAAGGAGAAGCTCAACCAGACTGGCGCGCTCTTCGCTGGGGAAGACATAGTTGTGGATAAGCCGGCTGTTGATCTGGTCGATCATGGCCTGACAAATTTCCGGCGCGGCATGGCCGGCGTTGGTGACGAGCACGCCGCTGCTCCAGTCGAGCCACTGGTTGCCGTGCTTGTCGAACACCAAAACATCCTCGGCGCGCTCCCACACGATGGGCGGCATGCCGCGCATCGACAGCGGCTCATGCTTGCGCAGGGATTCGAGCACCGGCAGAGAATCCGGGTGCGGCACCGGAGTCTGGATGCGCCGGAACGAAGTGTTGACGTGAGGAACGGTCTGCGGAGTGATGTCGAATTCTTTGCCCATGATAGTTTGTTTGGAAGGTGGGCACGGTTACATCAAACGCCGCGCCATCAGCTACGGCGATTGTTGCCGGGACTGGTGTTTTTGTGATGGAGCCCCCTATCCCGGAGGGCGGGATTGTATTCCCGCCCATTTGTTTGCGGGCGGAGGCGGCGCGGAACCATAACCGTAGCACAGCCCGTCCCGGCTGTGTGTGTCGCGGGCAGCCTGCCGACCTCTGGCACGGTCCCGCCCCGCGACAGCCGCTCTTCGGACAGGCTCCAAGCGTCAAGGATGCTCGCCGCTGGGCTGATGCCGCAAACTGCCCGCCGCGCCGGTCGGCCAAGGCGCGCCCGCCTCGATCCACTCGCGCAAAGCGCCGATCTCCATGTCCGTGAGTGTGACGACAAGGCGCGGCATGGCGCGCTGGTGCAAGCCTTCGCGGGATACCGCTTCGATGAGCAGCGATTCATCAGGTTTGCCCGGCACGATGTAGGAACGTCCGGCGGGGTGCGGCATGAAAGCAGCGGCGCGGTGGGAAAGGTCCAGCAGGCCGGGCGCGGCCCCGTCGTGGCAGCGCAGGCAATGCTTCTGGAGGATCGGTTTCACCTCATCGGCAAAAAGCTTTTGCGCCGCCACAGCCGGAGGCGGCGCTTCGGACGGCGTCTGGCAGGCGGCAAGCAAAACGCTGGCGGCAAAAACGGACAGGAGATGGCAAGCCGCGTGCTGGGAGTTCATGCGCGCACTTAACCACAAACAAACGCCGCCGTCATTCTGGAAAATTCGACTCCCAGACCGCCTTCTCTTCTGGAAAAGGCTTTCCAAACGCGCGGTTATCTCCCTACATTGTGGCCGAACTGCCCGCGATCATGAAAATCCGCCCTGCCCTTCTCGCCCTGTCGATCCCTCTTCTCGCTCCTGCCGAATCCCCGCCCACCCTCGTCATCCACGGCGGCGCAGGCGTGGCGCGGGAATCCCTGACACCGGAAAAAGAAGCGCAACGCCGCGAAGTACTGGAGGAAGCCCTGCGCGCCGGCCACTCCGTGCTCACCAAAAAAGGCGCGGCGCTGGAGGCCGTGCAGACCGCCATCGTCATCCTTGAAGACTCGCCCCTTTTCAACGCCGGGCGCGGCTCCGTGCTCAACGCCGACGGCATCGTCGAAATGGACGCCTCCCTCATGGACGGCCAAACCCTCGCCGCCGGAGCCGTGGCGGGTGTCCACGGCGTGCGCAATCCCATCCGCCTCGCCCACAAAGTGATGACCGAAACCCCGCACGTCCTCCTCATCGGCAGCGGCGCTGAAGCGCTCGCCAAATCCCACCGCCTGCGCTTCGAGAAACCGGAGTGGTTCGTCACCCCCGACCAAAAACAGCGTCTCGAACGCGCCCAAAAACAAACCGGCCTGAACGGAGGCCCCGGCGCGGCTGACCCGCTTCAATTCATCGGCACCGTCGGCGCTGTCGCCCTCGACACCCACGGTCACCTCGCCGCCGGCACCTCCACCGGCGGTCTCGTCAACAAAATGGCCGGACGCGTCGGCGACTCCCCCATCATCGGCGCCGGCACCTATGCCGAGGACGGCGTCTGCGCCGTCTCCTGCACCGGCCACGGCGAGTTCTTCATCCGCAACGTCGTCGCTCACGACGTCGCCGCCCGCATCAAGCACGGCGGTGCCTCCCTCGCCGCCGCCGCCGAAACCGTCGTCAACGACCGCCTCAAATCACAGGACGCCCGCGGCGGCTTGATCGCCGTCGATGCCGCCGGCAACGTCAGCACCCCCTTCAACGCCAACGGCATGTACCGCGCCTGGATGGGCGCCGACGGCATCCCGCACATCGCCATCTTCGCCGAATGATCCCCGCTCCAATGAAACACCCACCTCTCGACCTCGTCCTCGTCCTCGTCCTCGTTCTCCTCCTCGTCCTCCCTCCAGCGCTCCAAGCCGCCCAGCCCGGCGCGCCCGTGGAAAAAATCCAGCAGCTCGACCAAATGCTGCCCGGCCCCACCCCGCAGCGCGCCGCCAGCGGCGCGCCTGGAGCCACCTACTGGCAAAACACAGCCAACTACGACATCGACGTCGAGCTGGACGACGAAAAACGCACCATCACCGGCACCGCCACCATCACCTATCATAACCACTCGCCCGACGCCCTGGATTACCTCTGGCTCCAGCTCGATCAAAACTATCAGTCCCACAACGCCGCCTCCCGCACCATACCCAACACCCGTCGCGGCGTGGACCCGAAAAAATTCAGCTACACCTCGCTCGATCGCCTGCTCGCCCAGGAGACTTACGAAGGCGACATCCAAATCATCAGCCTCACCGATACCGAAGGCAGCGCCCTGCCCCACGTCATCGTGGAAACCATGCTGCGCCTCGACCTCCCGCAGCCGCTGCCGTCCGGCGGCGACTTCGTTTTCAAGATCGCCTGGAGCTACAACATCAACGACGCCAAACGCATCAACGAACGCACCGGCTACGAATTCTTCGAGAAAGACGGCAACTGCGTCTATACCATCGCCCAATGGTTCCCGCGCCTCGCCGCCTACACCGACTACGGCGGCTGGATCAACAAGCAATTCCTCGGCAACGGCGAATTCACGCTCGAATTCGGCGACTACACCGTGCGCCTCACCACCCCGGACGACCACGTCGCCGCCGCCACCGGTGTCCTGCAAAACCCCGAAGAAATGCTCACCCCCGCGCAGCGCGAGCGCCTGCAGCAAGCGCAATCCGAAACCAAAAAACCCGTCTTCATCATCACCCCCGACGAAGCGAAGGAAGCCGAGAAAAAACAATCCAAAGGCAAAAAGACCTGGGTTTTCAAAGCCGAAAACGTGCGCGACTTCGCCTTCGCCTCCTCGCGCAAATTCATCTGGGACGCCATGGCCGTGGAGGGAACCACCCATCCGCCCGCCCCGCAGCGGCCCGGCGGCGTCCAGGATCGCATGTTCCGCCCGCCCGTGATGGCCATGTCCCTTTATCCCAAGGAAGGCATGCCGCTGTGGGACAAATACTCCACCCACGCCATCGCCCACGCCATCCAGGTCTATGACCGCTACACCTTCCCTTATCCCTACCCCGTGGCCTGGTCCGTGCATGGCGCGGTCAGCGGCATGGAGTACCCCATGATCTGCTTCAACGGCCCGCGCCCGGAGGACGACGGCACCTACACCAAGCGCACCAAATACGCCCTCATCGGCGTCGTCATCCACGAAGTCGGGCACAACTACTTCCCCATGATCGTCAACTCCGACGAACGCCAATGGACCTGGATGGACGAAGGCATGAACTCCTTCCTGCAATACCTCGCCCAGGAGGAATGGGAGCAAAACTACCCGCAAAGCCGCAACGAGCGCGACATCATCCCCTACATGCGCCTCGGCGACCGCGTGCCCATCATGACCAACTCCGAGTCCATCGCCGACCTCCGCAACAACGCCTACACCCAGCCCGCCGTCGCCTACAACCTCCTGCGCGAGCACGTCCTCGGCCGCGAACTCTTCGATCACGCCCTCAAAATCTACTCCCAGCGCTGGATGTTCAAGCGCCCCACGCCCGCCGATTTCTTCCGTACCCTGGAGGACGCCTCCGGCGTCGATCTCGACTGGTTCTGGCGCGGCTGGTTCTACGGCGTCGATCACGTCGATGTCTCCATCGACGAAGTCAAATGGCTCCAGCTCGACACCCGCGATCCCGCCATCGAAAAACCCCTGGCCGAAAAGGAAAAAAACGAACTGCCGCAAACCACCACCCGCCGCCTCAACGCCGGCCTGCCTAAACGCGTGGACAGCTTCCCCGAATTGAAGGACTTCTACCACGACTACGACGAAGCCACCGTGCTCCCCAGCGACCGCAAAAAATACGAAGCCCTGCTCAAGGAACTGCGCGAGGACAAGATCGACCCCGATCTGCTCAAAACCGTCCGCAACTTCTACCTCGTCGAGTTCTCCAACGTCGGCGGCCTCCTCACCCCGCTCATTCTCCAGCTCGACTACACCGACGGCAGCAGCGAGGAAATGAAAGTGCCCGTCGAAATCTGGCGCTTCGACACCCGCAAAGCCACCAAGCTCGTCATGACCACCAAGGAACTCAAAGCCGTCACCTTCGATCCCCGCCAGGAACTCGTGGACTGCGACATCGAAAACAACCACTGGCCGCGCCGCCCCGTGAAAACCCGCTTCCAGCTTTTCAAAGAGGAGCGCGCCAAAAACCCCATGCGCGAACTGCAAAAAAGCGAAGAACCCGCCGCAGACAAACCCAAGCCCTGATGAATCACCCCGCAGCCCGCCTTCTCCTCCTCGCCATCCTCGCGCTCAGCGCCTGGCTCCCGACACGCGCCCATCCAGGACACGACTCCGTCGCCGAAGTATTCCTCAACCGCGAAACCAACAAACTCGAAGTCACCCTCAGCGTACACGTCGCCGACCTCGAACTCGCCCTGAGCAAAGCATCCGGCCAGCCCGTCGCCTTCGAGAAAGAACCACCCGCCAAGCTGGACAAAAGCATCCACACCTACCTCGCCGCCACCTTCCTCGTCAACGACGACGCCACCGGTGCCCGCCTGCCCCTGGAATGGATAGGCAAGGAACTGGCCCGCGAGGACAACCAGCCCCTCCATCACCTCGCGCTCCTCCACTTCGAAATCCCCGTCCCCCCGGCCGCCGCCCAACTCCAATTCAAACAAACCACCTTCTGCGAGCTGTTCGACGACCAAATCAACCTCGTCTATCTCCGCGACGGCGACCACAAACAAATGCTCGGCTTCTCCCCCGCCCACGACGCCAAAACCATCTCCCTCGCGCAACAAAACCAAAGTACCCCGCCTCTCCGAGGCGGGTTTTGAAAAACCTTCCCGCCTCGGAGAGGCGGGGTACTTTCCCGACCGAGGCGGCTCAACGCATGGGAGTTTGTGCCATTTCTTGACAAAAGAGAACGAGTTGCCGACAATCCGCCAAGAATCTATAATCCAAACGTCTCGATGCCTCACAATCATGACATCACAAAACGCTCGCCAGAATTCACATGCCAATTCCCAATCTCCAGTTCACTGAATGACTGTTTTGTCAATAAATTGCACCCTGACCCCGTTTCTTGAAAAAATGAAAATGTGTTGTTTCCATAACTTTGGATTTAGCATCTTCGCTTTTGCGTTTTTGCTGACCTCGTGCGAGAACTCGCACTCATTATTTTGGCATGGAATTGCCATTGCACCCACAAAGAGAGATAATGAATATTTTTTTGCAAAAGGACTATCGGGTTCCTATGCCGACACTTTGATAATCATGTCAGATGAGGTGGGCATCGGCACCCTACGAGGAAAGATTAATGTAAAGATTGAGAATTTCGAGATTGTTCTGCAGTTTCCGGATGATTTCGGAGACGCCTCAAAAAGCTGGCTCAGAAACGATACCCTCAAAAGGGAAATTTATGACGCAAACCTTGGAGGATATGATGGGTTGCGCGCCGCAAGCGGGCGGCCTATAAAAGTAAGCATAAATGGACTGCCAAATAATATTGATGTATATCTTTGGAGATTACCAAAATGGTATCTCAAGCGATAAAAGAGACGATCCATAGCTGACACCGTGCCAATGCCAGGGAAAATGGGGTCAAGAAAATGGGGTCAGGGTGCAAATTTTTGACAAAAAGCGACGAGGTTGCCAGCGATCCAACCAACATCTATAATCCAACCACTTCAATGTTCACGATGACTTCACCACCAAAACCCGCCGGAATTCGCCTGCGGATTGCATTCCCCGGCTTTTGTCGAATGACTGATTAGTCAAGTAGTTGCCCCCCTTTCCCAGCAGTCATGAAATCATCCCGCTGCCTGCCATTCATCGCTTTGTCCTGCGTCCTGAACTTGATCAGCGCCTGCTCCGTCAACGCCACGGAAACCAACCTCGCCGCCGAACGGGATGCCATCCGCGCGGCCGCCGCCGCCTTCTGCGCCGAACTGCGTCGAGAACCCATCCGCGGCCTGCCGGACGATGCGCAGTTGCAACGTCTTTCCCCGCACCTCACACCGGAGATAGTCTCCCTCTTCCAACGCGCCCGCGTCCTCCAGCAAGAGAGCATACGCAAGCACCCTGACGAGAAACCTTACTGGATCGAAGGCGACCTCTTCAGCAGCCTCTTTGAAGGGGTGACCTCCTGGGAGCTGGGCGAGGTGTTCAGCGCGCCGACGGTGGATGCGACCGTGAAGGTCCGTCAAACTTACACCGAGCCAGGCCAAGAACCGGTGACTTGGACCGACACTCTCGTCTTCAAACAGCGCGACCGGCGCTGGCTGCTGGACAACATCCTCATGGGCGGCGATTGGGCCTTCAAATCCGGCTCATCTCTCCGCGGCATCCTCCCCGGCGGAGGCCGTGAACATGAGAACCACCCCTCCCTCGACGAACGCTGGAACGTGCAGTTCACCCGCGACGGCGAGGAGGTCACGCGCGTCACCATCCAGCACGCCGACAAATCCTCCGAGCCGGTGACGCTCTTCGGCCACGAAAACGACGATCCCTGCCCCATGCCGGCCTGGATCGTCTGGGGGCCGGACTGCGACAAGATCGCGCTGCGCCTGGGGGACGGTCCGCGCTTCACCCGCACGCTGATTTTCCGGCTGGATGGCGGCGCATGGAAACCCGTCGCCATGCCGGAGTTCTATCCAAAGGAGAAGGCAACCATGCTTTCACACGGCTTTCGCGAACGCGACCGCCTCGTTGACGCCGAACATTGGCAGGACGCCGGCACGCTGGTCGTGAAATACTTCGGCAGCTTCGAGAAGGAGGACGAGGGAGACGGGTGGCATCAATTCATCAGCGTCCGCGTGGATGCGAATGGCAAAGCCGTCGTGACAGGATCGGTGGATGTGCCCGGAGAGGAATAATTCTCCCGACTAACTTGACTTGAGTTACGCAGCCGGAGCGAGAGTGAAGCCGAGGGA
>CAZNKC010000146.1:0-13946 GCA_964573315.1 uncultured Verrucomicrobiaceae bacterium
ACAAAAACATCCGCGTCACCGACTACTACCCCTTCGGCAACCCGGATTTTCCGTGATCCAAAGTACCCCGCCTCTCCGAGGCGAATATCATCCCCGGAGGGCGGGATTCTATTCCCGCCCATTTGTTTCGCAAGGTATTCAGGCAAGATGCCTGAATGACTCCTCTCAGGTTGAAAACCCGAACTACACCCGCCGCCACAGCGCACCCCTGCCGGTAGGGACGCACTGCGCGCGTCCCACTTTCTCGTGGGGGGCGGAGGCGGTGGGGTGGCGCGGAGCTTTCTCAGTCGCAATGCCCCAAGAAGCTCCGCACCGCCTCCGCCCGCTCTCATAATGGGACGCGACGTAGCGCGTCCCTACCCAGATGCGGGCAAGATGCCAAATGCCGCGGCGGCTCATCCTTGACGCCGGTCACTTGTCAGACAATAGTGACTGACATGACGACCACCATTCGCGAATTTCAAAGGCAGTTCCGGAAAATCCGGCAACGGGCCAAGGCCGGCGAGGAAATCCTCGTCACCGACGCCAGCGGCGTCACCTATTCTTTCAAGGCCAAGCGCACCGCCTCCGCCAGCTTTGCCGAAAAGGCCGCCGACCTGATCGGTTCCTACCGGTCAGAGAAAGGCGACATCGCCTCCAACCCGGAACACCTGAGCGGTTATGGCGGCTCGTGAGCATCTGCTGGATGCCGGGCCGTTGGTCGCCCTTTTTGACGCCTCGGACCGGGATCACGCCTGGGCCGTGAAAACGGTCGGAAAGTTGCGCGCGCCACTCATCACCTGTGAAGCCGCTCTTTCCGAGGCTCTTTTCCTTCTTCGCGGAGATCCCGCCGCCCCCCGCAAGGTGGGCGCGCTTTTTGAGCGGGAACTCCTCATCTGCCATCCCATCATGAACAGCGAGGCCGCCGCCGTTCTGGCCTTGATGCAAACCTATCAGGACGTTCCCATGTCGCTCGCCGACGCCTGTTTGGTCCGCCTTTCCGAAATCATCCCGGCCTCCACCGTGGTCACCCTGGATTCCAATTTTTCCATCTACCGCCGGCACCGGCGCAAGCCCATCCCTGTGGTGTCACCGCATTGAAGCAACCCGGTTTCGCCTGTTCAGCATACAGCAGTCCCATGAACCCACCACAAAAACGCCAAGAACATGCCAACCCCGGCCCGGCGTACGGGCCGATGCGGACGCTTTCCTATTACCTGTGGCAATGGGCGGACAATGACACGACCGGCCCGCCGGACGAGATCGTCTCCCGCCTTCTGGCGGGAAAGATGCACGCGGCCATTGAGGACTTTGACCCGGCGGAATTGCTCGCTTGTCTCGAAAAAGGAGCCGAGGCCGGACGGACGCAAGGCGAGCATTGGGAATGGCAGGTGATCCCCAATCGGGACAAAAACCGCGCCGCCACCGTCTTTCTCACCGGCGAAGCGCCGGAGGGGCTGCACTGCCATCAAATCCAAATGGCGCGCGAGTTGTGGTCGCTGCTGCTGGCCCGGCACATGAATATCCATTCAGACTGCGAATCGCTCTGGATGGGGCCACACCTAAAACGAAACCATTTCAAAACCGGACAAGATGTGGTGGAATTTGACGTGGACGAAAAAGACATCCGTATTCTACTCCTAACATTGAGACGCTCCTTGAAAAACCCCTTTGCCCTCCTGGAAAATCGAAAAGGCGAATTTGTGCAGTGC
Organism: uncultured Verrucomicrobiaceae bacterium; assembly: GCA_964573315.1. Lineage (GTDB taxonomy): Bacteria > Verrucomicrobiota > Verrucomicrobiia > Verrucomicrobiales > Verrucomicrobiaceae > JAGRPD01. Next base: position 1,692 of record CAZNKC010000146.1, read on the forward strand.
TACCTGGAGAAACGCCGACGCTATGTACTGGAGTGGCGGCAATGGCATGTGCCGCTTTGCGATGACACCAACGAAGGTTACTACAGCCATTGGCGGCTCATGGACCAACAGAGACTGGCCGCCTTGACACCGGAACAACGAAGCCGGGCAGATACGGTGGAGGTGCCTGACGACCAAGAACCCGACTTGGTGCCTTTCTCGCTGGTGGTGGAGGCATTTCAAGCCTTCATTCGCGGCGAGCCGCCGCCGCGCCTGGAGCACTGGCGGCTCATCAATGCCGAAATATGACCGCCAGCTACTATTTTTGGAAATGGGCCGACAACGACCTGCCCGGCCGTCCGGATGAAGTCCACGCCAGCCTGCTGCGCGGCCGGATGCACCCGGCCATCCAGCCCTTTGACCCGTCGCCACTGGTGAAGCTGTTGCAGAAGGATGCCGCGCGCGGTCGGGAGAAGGGCGAGGAGTGGGACTGGCAGATTGTATGGGAACAAGAGCCACGCCACGCCAAGTTTGTGTTTGTGACACTGCCCACCCCGCCTTCAACTGAGCCTGAAAAAAACAGGATGGCACGCCGCTATTTGCGCCAAGTTGTTTTTGGTTGGTCTGGAGAATCGCGCACGGATTTCGCCGGCTCGCTGCCAAAGCAGAACGTCTGGCTCCCAGGAGGCGGCTCTCCATGTGTTTGGGATCCTTCCACGGCGGATTTGCCCCGCTTGATAAAGGACCTCGGCCCGTCTGGTGAGAAAGGTCATGCCATGCTGATGAACCACAAAAACGACTATGTCCAGATCGCGGCGCTGCGTGGAAGATTCACCGTGGAATGGAGGGACGCCGACTATATGAAATCGTGGGATGCGTTTGAGCATTGGCATCTTCGCTATCGGACACCCGCCAGAACCTTGAAAGGCCGGGCTATCCAACGGCGGTTTGTTCCAGATGGCCTGCCGATCGTTCGGAATTACAAAGGGAAATGGTTTTATCGCCTGACCCAGTCCCACGAATTCGAGCTAATCTGCCCTTCCGACGTGCTGGCTTTGCTGCAAGCCTTCATGCACCGGGAACCGCGTCCGTCTTTCTTCGAATGGGTTTCTCTCACCGAGGAAATGAAGCATCGCCCTGCCGATTACATGCCTTGGAACGACGACTTTTAAATACGAAGCAATGTCCCTCATCCCCCATCCTGAAATCCAGCGCCTCATGGAGCTGAACGCCGAATTGCGCGCCGAGCTGGCTGACTTGCTGGCCCATGCGCATGATCTCGTGCGCACCGTGCGTCCAAACCTGCTGGCGATCTACCAGTCGAAGCTGGGCGCATGGGAGCTGGAGAAGCTGAAAGCGCAGTTCCGCGTGGCGCGGCTGAAGCGGGTGATCGAGCTGGCACAGGCCAGCCTGAACCGGGGCGCGCCGCCGGACATGGGGCAGATCGAAGCGCAGGTGCGCGAGGAGCAGGTGCTGTGGGAGGTCAAGCTCAAGGAGAAGGCGGACAAACTGCAAAATGCGGAGCATCTTCTGGCAAACCAGCTTTCCCGCAAGGACAGCGCGGAGTTCAAGAAGCTCTACCATCAACTCGTGAAGCAACTGCACCCGGACCTGCACCCTGATCAGGATCAGGCCGCGCGCCATCTCTGGCAGCAAGTGCAGGATGCCTACGATGCGGGTGATCTGGAAGGGTTGCGCGCGCTCGCGCTCCTGCAGCATGAGCCGGAGAAAACCGCCGCCATTTCCGACTCGCTGGAAAAGCTGCAAGCGGAATACGCATTGCTGGAAAAACGCATCGCGGAACTGGAAGCGAGGATCAAGCAAATCGCGAGCGAGCCGCCTTTCACCTTTGAAGATGACCTGCAAAACGAGGCCTGGGTGGTCATGCGGCGTACCGCCTTGGAAAAAGAGACACAGCCGTTGCAAGAGCAGTCCGCCGCGTTAGAGAAGCACCTGCAAACCCTCATCCCTCCGCATGTCCCAGGAATCCAGTTTGGTCTCAATTGATCCCGCGCTGCTGGCGCTCATCCACGGCAGCTTCGGCGGAGATGGGGCGCTGCTGCCCTTTGCCAAGGAGATCATGCTTATCGAATGCCTGATCGCCGGCACCAGCCACCTCGACTTGGCGGAGGTGGCGCCGGGGCTGCTGCCCGGCACGCTGCTGGTGCTCAAACGCGAGCCGCAAAACCCGCACGACGCGCTGGCGATCATGATTTTCACCGAGGCCGGGCATCATCTGGGCTACATCCCGCGCGCCAAAAACGAAGCCGTCGCCCGCCTGATGGATGCCGGGAAACTCTTGTTCGGACGCCTTGAGTCCAAGGAATGGCAGGGCGCGTGGTTGAAGGCTCAGATGCGCGTCTTCATGCGGGATTTTTGAGGAGCCTTCCGCTTCCTGAGAAACGATGAACCGCTCCCTGCTGGGGATCATTCAGATTGCCCGTGAAATCCCGATTTGAACGCGCCAAACCCGTTCATGGCTGAGGAACAGCCATCCCGCAGAATGCCCGCCGGGTTCCATCGATGAGCATTGGACGGGAGAAAAACATGGCATTTTCTCCTGAACACGATGAATGCCGCCACCATGACCACGCCGCTGGGATTGCCCCGCGAGCTTTTCTGGGACGTAAACCCGGAGATGCTCGATGCGGACACCCACGCCGCCCAAATCATCGGGCGGGTGGTGGAGCGCGGCTCCCTCGCGGCTTGGCACACAGTACGCCGCCATTACGGAGATGCCCGCATGATCCAGGCAGTCACCACTTTGCGCGATCTCAGCCCGCGGGCGGTGAGCTTGTGTTGCGTGGCCTTCAACCTTAAACGAGAGGATTTCCGATGCTGCACCGCGAGGCCCTTCCCCCCGGCGCCCTGGGTTTACTGACGGCGCTCTGCGCGCATCCGGCGCTCGCGGCTTGGATAGTGGCGCAACCATCTTGGTTGCGCGGGCAAGCTGGAAGCTTGCCCCACCTTTTGCTCCGCGCCGCCTACCGCCCTCGAAAAAAATGGGAGAAAATATAATTCCTCCCTCCACTCTACTTCCGCTTCAACGTCGGTTGCTCCACCTTCGACTCCACCGCCACCGGTAATTCCTCTTTTTCGGATTTCGGGCTTCGGGCTTCCGAACTTTCCTCCACCGGCATCACCTTGATCTCCACGTTCACCGGCACTGCGCGCAGGCCGTCGATGATCGCGCTCAATCGCTCCACCGTCACATCCGCCAGCGTCGCGGGCTGGGCCTGCTGCGCTCTCGCCGCTTCCAGGGTTTCCTGAATGCGCTCCAGCCCCACCGTGAACGCGCTCAGGTGGCCGCCGATGCGCGCCACCGGGTCGTCCTCGCCCGCGCCGCCGGTGAGCAGGTTGCGACCGAAAGTCTTGCGGATGTTTTCCCAGCGCCCGGCGTCCTCCGCGGTCAGGCGGTTCGTGATCTCGCGCCACTTGAGCAGGTTCGCCTCCGCGGCTTGGCTCAGCGTCTGGCTTTCGCCGCGATAGTGATCTTCGATCAGACCATCCACCTCCTGCATCGTCATCAGCGGCCGCACTTTTTCCGCAATGCGGTTCATGTTACGATAGGAGCCTTGCAGCTTGAACGGCGGCTCGGTGCGATAGGCGTCCTCGGTGGCGGCGCTGCGGATGTACTCCTGATTCACGCGCAGAATGACCTCCCGCACCTTGAGCAGGCGCTCCATCACCTCGATGGCCTCCTGCATTTCGTCCGCGCCGTGGTTGGCCTCGAATTCCGTGTCCTCCTGGCTGCCGGTCACGGCGATCTTCAAAGCGGTGAGCGCGTCCTTGTGGCTGCGCGCGGCGATGCGCGACAGCGCGCTGTTGCTGGTGAGGCAGTTCTCGATGTAGCTGTCCTTGAACGCCTCCTCGTGGCCGCCGAGGATGTCGCCCAGATTGTAGGTGTCGGCACGGTTCGCCAGCATGTCCGGCACCTGGAACTTGCCGCCCACTTCGGTATAAGGGTTGCCCGCCATCACCACCGCCACCTTGCGCCCGCGCAGGTCATAAGTACGCGCCACGCCGCGAAACACGCCCTCGATGCGCCGCTGACCGTCGCAGAGTGGGATGAACTTCTGCAAGAACTCGGGATTGCAGTGCTGGATGTCGTCCAGATAAATCATCACGTTGTCCCCCATCTCCAGGGACAGGTTCAGCTTCTCGATCTCCTGGCGCGCGCTGAGGTTCGGCGCTTCCGCCGGATCGAGCGAGGTCACCAGATGCCCGATGGCCGGGCCGTTGATTTTCACCAACGTGATGCCGAGCCGGTTCGCCACGTATTCCATCAGCGTGGTCTTGCCGTAACCGGGCGGCGAGATCAACATTAAGAGGCCCATGCGATCCGTGCGCGTGTCCGCGCCCACCGCGCCGATCTGTTTCGCCAGATTGGCCCCGATGATCGGCAGGTACACTTGGTCGATCAATCGGTTGCGCACAAAGGAACTCAGCAACCCGGCCCTGAACTCCTCCAGCCGCAGCTCCGCGCGCCGTTTCACCAGCACCTCGTGCTTGCGCTTGATAAACGCCTCATAACGCGGCGCCACCTGCGTCACATGCCGCGACAAGCGCAGCATGAACTCGTGATAATCCAGTGTCATCCCACCCTGTTCGATGCGCGAATGCGCGCCCGTGAAGCCTTTAATCTCCATCCGCGACGGCGCTTCATGCGGCAGGTTCAGCGGCGGATCGTCATGCAGCACCAGCAGCGCCGCGGCCTCCGCCCGCGTGCCGCTCTCCGTCTCCGGGTGCAAACGCAGCAGCCATTCCAGCGCGATCTCGAACGCCAGCCAGGGCTGCTTTTCCAGCGAGCGCAAAGTCTCCTCAAAATCAGACGCCGCCCGTTTCACCGTCAGTTCCTTCCGAAACGCCCGCACCAATTCCGCCGCCGCGTGCGAACGCGAAAACGGCAACGACGGATGCTTCGCGTCAAGCTGCATCAGTTCATCAGAGAGGCAGGCGGCCGCATGGAGCGCCGACGATTCGTCGGCATTGCCACAATGAATTCCGACGACTCGTCGGATCTCCCCAACAAGCACCGCATCCACCTCCACCCCACCACCGTCAACCAGCCGCGCCAGCCGCCCGCGCGCCCGCATCCGCGCCGCCACCGCTTGTTTCTCCGGTCCATCCTCCCAAGCCTGCCAGCAAATCAACGCCAGCCCGCGCGCCAGCGGCGCATGACGCAACAAGCCCAAATAGACCCGCATCTCCGCCAGCGGCTGCGCCAGCAGCGCCGCGTCGTGATCGTGAACGCCCTTGGTGTAGCCCTCGTGAAACCGCTCCGCCATGAACTTCTGAATGGCCTCCAGCCGCGCCGCTTCATCGGCATCCGCAAACCCGCGCAAAGCCTCCATGCCCTGCGCCGCCAAGCTTTCCACCCAGCGATACGCCAGATACTCCGCGCGATACACCTCCCGCGTCTCCGCCACCGACTCCAGCTCCCACACATCCCGCAGCGCGTCGAGTTCCGTGTCCTCCACCTTCTCGTAAAAGCGTGTGCCCGTCAGGTGAAACCACAAGCCGCCCTCGCGCGTCAGCATCGTCAACTCCAACGGCTGCCGGTTCACCGTGAACCGATGCTGTCCAAGCTGGATGAGATCGCCGCCCTCCACAAACAACTCCGCTTTGTCGCGAATCTGCTTCACCGCTTCCTCGCGCAGCGTCTTGAAGCGCGTGGCGATCTCGTCCGCGCGCACGCTGTCGCCCAGCGCGCGCAAGTCCTCGATCAAATCCCGCGCCTTCACCGCCATCGCGTCCGTGGCCAGATAGGAATGCGCCTCCTCTGCCGTGGATAGCGTGGCCAGACGATTTCGCACGCTGGCCAGCACGCGCTCCGCCGCCTGCGCCAGCGCCTGGCTGCGCCGGTTGCGCGCCTCCACCAGTGATTGCCGCCGCGCGTCAAACGCCGCCTGCGTCTCCTCGCGACGCCGAATCAATTCCTCGGCAAAGCCCTCGAAATCCCCAAACCGACCCTCCAACTCCTCGATGCGCACCATCATGCGAGTCATCGCCTCATCGCACTTGTCCGGCGTGTCGCACAGCTCGATCTGGCTCACCACCGCCTGCTTGAGCAGATTCAACTGCGCGTGAAACTCCGCCGCGCCCTCGCTCTTCGCCATTTCGTCACGCCGCGCTTTCACCAGCGACCGCGCCTGGTTCAAGCGCGCGAATAAAGCCGAGATGTTTTCCGTGATGCGCGTCGTCTCCGTGGCGTCTCGAATCGTCAAGGAACTCACCACGCTGATGAGCAATTCCAAATCCGTGCTGGTCTCCCGCAACGCCGTGTCCAGTTCGTCCGCCTCGGTGACCTTCGCCACCGCCGCCAGCCGCCCTTGCTGCTCCGCGATCTGCTTTTCATACGGCGCCAGCGACTCCGCTTGCAGCAGGAACTCCGTGCAACGCCCGCCCAGCGCGTCCGTTGCCTCAGCCACTTCCGCGTCCAGCGCCGTCAGCGCCGCCTCATCCACATAGCGCGTCTCCCGCGCCGCGATGATCTTCCCGCGCAACTCGCGCAGCACCGCCAGCCCTTTGACAAATCCCTGAATTTCCCCATGCCGCGCCGAATCCGCCTCCCGCACCGCGCGCCGCGTCTCCTCCGTCAAGCCCGCCACCTGCTCCGCCGCCGCCGCGCGCAGCCGCCGCACCTTTTCAAACTCCCCGAGCGCCGACTCCGCCGCGCCCTTGATCAAAAGCAGCGTCTCGCGCAGCCCGCGCGCCTCCGCCTTGTCCAGCCAGAAATAACTGTCCGTGATGTCCCCGGTGATCCGCGCCAGCTCCACGTACAGCCCCGAGTAACTGTCATCCTTGCCCAACAGCGTCAGCACCCCGCGGCACTCCGCCATGCAGCGCACGATCTCCGCGTTGCCGATCTTCCCCAGCAGGCTGTCCGCGTGCTCCCCCGCCGCCTGCTGATCCGCCACGAACGGCGTCTGCCAGGCCTGCACCGCGTGATGCTTGCGCGGCTCGTTCTCGCCGTTGAGCACCACCAGCTCGCCGTTTTGAAACAAGGCAAACCCGTGGCTGATGATCGGCGTCGCCAGCTTTTGCTCCACCAGATTGTAGGACAGCAGCAGATAGGTGCCGCTTTCCAAATGATCGAACGCATAGAGCGTGTCCTCGCCGTTCGCCGAGGTGATCTTGCGCTCGAACCGCAGCGGCGGCAGGCCGGTGTCAAACGTCCGCACCTCGCCGGTTTGCAGCACATAACCACGCGGAAACAAAATGCCGTGCCCGTCCGGCAGCAACACGCAACTCTCCGCGATGCCATCCAGCCGCGTCACCTCCTGCGTGCGCTGGTTGAAGACCAGATAACGCCACGTCTTCTCCTGATACGGCAGGATTTTGAGCAGGATCAGATTGCCCAGGATCGCGTAATGATACTCCGCGTCGTCGAGAATTTGATCCCTGTTGTCCACCGGCTCCGAGTAAATGCCCGCGCCCGTGCTGGTGTTGTCCTCCACCTTCACCGTCAGATCGCCGCCCACCGTCTCCACAAACACCCGGTCCTCGATCGACACATGCGGATGCGTGCCGTGGCGGTAAGCCTCGGGCCGCGCCCGCTTCCACTCGAACTCGTGCGACGGCGGATAGACGAACTCGTGATCGAAACGGTTGCCCAGGTACTCCAGCGTCCCCTTGTCCGTGTCCACCCGCCACTTGAACGCCTTCACCTCCGTCACGTCCCGTCCCACCTGGAACACCATGTAGAGCGAGTTCAGCGTGCGATGAAACTTCAAAAAGCTCGCCGCCTTGTAGTAGCGGAACAGATAATCAAAATCCTCCGTAAACGCCTTGTCCTCCAGCAGCCCCTCCTTGTTCGGATGGAAACTGTGATCGGAGGGATCGTAATCATAGACCGCAAACAGATCCTCGGGATGAAGCTGCGACTTCAACCCCAGCACTACGTTGTAACCGAACACAAACCGCTTCGGCCCGATGCCCGACATGTCCCGCGGCACGCAGTTGTGCTCCGTCGTCAGCCGCGCCGTGGACAGCAGGCTCGTCTCGATGCCGCCAAAGATCGCCTTGCGATCCTCGTTCAGCTTCTCCAGCCGCGCCCGCAACTCCGCCCCCTGCGCGTCCAGCCGCTTGCGAATCACTTCATAAGCGCCGGCTTCAAGTTTGGCTTCTGGGAGGATGTCGGACATGATTGGTAGCGGCAACGATTTTTTAGACAGGATTCACAGGATGAACAGGATTGGGGAGAGTGGCGGGAGTTGGAGTCAAGGCTTTAGCCGATCATTTCACGGGTGGCGTCGCAGATTCAGAGTGAGGAATAGCCACCACCGGCTCCCGGCCGCGCGCGATCAACGCGATCTTTTTTTGCTGCGGCTGAAGAATGCAAATCTGGCTGCTCCCAAGTTGAAACACCACCGAGTCATTCTCCAAATGAGTGGCATTTCTGACCCGCCAAGCTGTAAAGGGAGTCTCGATAGAGAATCGAAAGCGAGATTCATCCAACAGATTCCTCCCTGAAATTCCCTCTACCGCCATAAATCCTGCCCGGTAAACCCAAGGAGTAGCTGGATTGAATCGAGGAGCTTCGCCAGTCAGTCCAGCTCCTGAACGAATCGGTCTTGCGCTATCCTGGGAGGTTGAATCGGCAACTAGGGATGCAAAATCTTCCACCAATATCTTTTCCCTACTTCCGCCCGATGACCGTTCATCAAAGTAAACTCCAAGGTCAAAACGTCCGTCCTTGCGGGCAACAGGAAAGAGCCAACTGGCTTTCCGTTTGTCACCAATAGCCACGACAAGTTGTGCATCGCCGCCGTCAAGGCCGATGCGCAATACTTCATCGCCTTTCTTTGAGATAAAATAAATCTCATGCGGAGACTCCGGCGCGATCTCATGCGCATCGACCATTTGAAGCTCGGTTACAAGGCTCGCCGAACTCAGGAACACATACCCGGCGACCAAGACCAAATAACTCGCCAGATGCACCAGCACCGTGGCTTTTAGGGCAGACGTCACCCGGTTTGCTCGACGTAATACGACCCGGAAAAACGGCAATTCAATCGCGAGTGTAATGACGAATGCGCCAAACAGCATCACCACAAACCAGCTTCGGAGGTTTTCAATGGTCACAAAGCTGGGAGTCATCACAGGAAGCAATGTGAAACCAACCCAGGCCGAAACATAATTCGCAAGGATGATCAAAGGAGCGGCGGTTTTGATTTTCGCGCCAAAAAACCGCGATAGAAGCCATGCCTCAAACAAGCCAATGACGGCATTCCCCAAGACAAGATGCAGCATCTCCGCCCACACCAAAGTTGTCCCGACATTCGCGAGAAACACGGGAAAGGCCATTGGGGATGATTGGAAATCGAGAGGCATGGTTGGCGTTCAGGGTTGACTTCGTGTCTCGTTTTGCCTGGCTCAGCCAGTTGATGCTGTAGCGGCGTGTCCTGGACACACCGCTACAAACCGACAAGCTCACTTCTTCTTCCCACCCAGCACCGCCGCCGCGGGCTGATCCGCCAGATTGAACCGCGATGCCGCGCCGACCAGGCTTTGCAGCTTGTTCAGCGTCGCCGTGTCCGGCCCCAGGCCCATGAGCCGGCCCAGCAGCGCCGCGACGGTGACGTTTTTCACGTCCTCGCTCGACACGCCGAACTGATCCACCAAGCCGCGGAGCTGGCCTTTGAAGTATTCGGGGTCGCCGTTGAAGAAGGTTTCCTTCACGTCGGACAGCACCTGGCTGTTCGCCACCAAGCGGTCCACGGCGCGGCCGTTGCCGATGGCCTGCGTGATCTTGTCGAAGAACTGGCTCTCGCCGCCGACGATCTCGATCTTCGCGGACTTCATGGCCTCGCCCAGCACGCCGGCCTGGGCTTCGGCGATGTCCTTCTGGATGTGGATCTGCGCCAGTTCCACGGCCTTCTGCTTGTCCAGGTTGAGCTTGAACTCCTCGTGCTCGCGACCGGCTTCCTCCAGCAGCTTCATGGCCTCCGCCTTGTTGCGGATGCCATCGGCTTCGGAGGCCAGCTTGAGTTGCAGCACTTCGGCATCGACCTGCCCTTGCTTCTGTGAAGCCTCGGCTTTCGCCAGTTGCACCTTGGCCTCGCCCAAGCCTGGAGCGGCGGTGGTGGCGGAGGTGGCTTCGGCCATGAGTTTTTCCGCCTGGCTTTCGCGGGCGGCGGCTTCCTGCTTGGCCTCGGCCAGGGTCAGGATCTCCTGAGCGTGCAACTCGGCGGCTTCCTTGGCGGCTTCGGCGGCCTTGGTCTGGTTGAAGGCATCTTCTTCCGCCTTCAGCTTCGCGGATTCCTTGGCGGCCTCGGCTTCCTTGATCTTCTGAATGAGCTGCTCCTGCGCGGCTTTTTCCGCCAGGGTGACGGCGACCTGCTTCTCGCGGTCGGCGGTGGCGAAGGCCTCGGTGTCCTTGATCTTCTGCTGCTCGATGACCACGGTTTTTTCCAGCGCCACGCGCTCTTTGATGACCTCCTGGATGTTCTTCTTCTCGATTTCGACCGCCTTTTCCTTCTCGATGCCCTTGATGGCGGTGACGCGCTCGCGTTCGATCTGCTCCAGCATCCGGTCACGCTCCACACGCTCCAGTTCGATGCCGTCGGTGCGCTCCTTGTTGCGCATGGCGACGAGGATTTGGCGGTCCTTGTTCTCGGTGGCCACCGCGATGTCTTCCTCCGCCGCGATGCGGGCGCGTTCCGCCTTCATGCGCTCTTCCTCCTGCACTTTGACCGTCTCTGCCTGCTCGCGCGCTTGCACGCTTTCGACGTCGCGCTTCTGCTTCGCTTCGGTTTCGGAAAGCTGGCGCTCCAACTCCAGAATCGCCTCACGCGCCTGCACGTCCTGCTGCTTGATGACTTTTTCTTTGTCGCGCTGGATGTGGTTGGCCAGCTTCGCCTGGGTGGCGGTGAGTTCGGTGATTTTTTTGATGCCTTCGGCGTCCAGAATATTGTCGGGATCGAGGTTTTCGAGTTGAGTCTGCTCCAGGAAGTCGATGGCGCAATCGTCCAGGGTGAAGCCGTTCAGGTCGGTGCCGATGACCTTCAGGATTTCCTCTTTGAAGTGGTCGCGCTCATTGTAAAGTTGCACGAAGTCGAAGCGTTTGCCGACGGTTTTAAGAGCCTCGGAGAACTTGGCGTCGAAAAGAGTGCGCAGAGTGTCCAAAGCGGAAGCGCGGGCGCAGCCGATGGACTGGGCGACGCGTTTCACATCCTCTTCCACCTTGTTGATGCGGACGAAAAAGGCCACCTTGATGTCGGCGCGCAGGTTGTCCTTGCAGATCAGGCCCTCGTTGGCGCGGCGCTCGATCTCAATGCGTTTGACGGAGATGTCCATGTACTCCGCCTGATGCGCCACCGGGATCACCAAAATACCATTGAATGAAACCTTGGTATTGCCGATGCCGTTGCGCACGATGGCCTGTCCCTGCTGCACCTTGCGGAAGAAGCGCGAGAATAAAACGAGAATGCCCGCGAAGATCGCAATGATGATGACGACCACAAAAACGCTGAGAGAGGAGAGCATATCGGGAAGCAAAGCGAGAGGGAATAGAGTGTGCATGGCGGGGTGGAGGGTGTTATGGTGTTGAGGAAAAAATCAGTCGGTGTCAGATTCGGAAGCGGAAGCCGGCTCGATATAATACCAAACGCCGTCCGCCGAGGCGCTGACGACGCGCGCAGCTTCGCCTTTTTGCAGAGGCGGCGCGCCGGGCGCCACGCGGACATTGAGCAGCACCGGCGCTCCCTTGCCGGGGAGTTGCAACTGCCCGTGGCGCTCGTCCACCGTCGAAGTCGTCACCGTACCGGTCTGTCCGATGACGCTGACGGCCTCCGTGTCGGCATCCGCCATCGCGGCAAACAACCTGCCGACGGGCAGTGTCACGAGCTTGGTAATCACCAGCCCGATCGCCGACGCAGGGACGAACAACAGCACCGCGCGCCCCATGTCGCGGCTGCCCGGCTCGCCGTTGTACATGTAATTGAGGATCAGCGCGGCAGTCCAGGTGAAGAGCACCGCAAAACTCCCCCACACCGCAATGGGCACCTTGGCAAACCCCAGCAGCCTGCCCGCCGCCACCCACGCCCCGCCCAGGGCGGAAGGCCCGTGATGATGCGCGTCGGGTGCGTCCGGCAGGTCCGCACTGTCCAGGATGCTGCTGTCAAAATCCGCCCCGCCCAGAACCACCAGCAGCCAATAAAACAGCACCAGCCCCAGCACCAGTGTGGCTGGGAGTTGATGCGCGCTGAAGGCTTCTCGGATGAACTCCATCATGACCGTCGGGAGGAAATTTCAGGGCGACTTTAGACGCCC
>CAZNKC010000147.1:0-13803 GCA_964573315.1 uncultured Verrucomicrobiaceae bacterium
AAGCGGATCAATCGCCGGAAGCTCAGACACAAATTCAGCATCTCTAAGTTGTTTTACGGCAACCGCATCTTCGCTGTTTTGTGCCAAAAATTCTAATGCTTCATTCGCTATGGCATCAGCCGAATTATAGACGAAGCCATGCAGCGGATTCCGATATACAATCCCCGAGACTATCTCTTTAATCCCCATATCGTTTAACTCTGGATTCATGATAATCTTGAGGTGCTTATTCAAAAGAGATGGTTCCATGCTCATTACATTGGGAGCACCTCCCCTCCAAAGGCCAGGTTCTGTAAGATGACCTTTTCCGCCACCTGGCATAGCAAAAGTAAAAGGAGCGCCCGCCGCACCCGAATAATCATTTTGTTTTTCGTCGGATGTGGAAAGGTAACATCCACAAGTCGATTTTTTAGCAATAGCCTTATCCAGGAGATTGCCGATGATCCCTGATTTACAGGTTTTAACAAAAGCTTGGACCACGGCTCCCGACAAGCGATCCATCAGCCCATCAATATGGCTTTGCCCTATAACAGTGCCATCCTGATTCCATCTGTCGAGAGTTCCCACCGTGCCATTTTGCCTAAACGCGGAAATCCCATATTCAAAACCACCATGGTTCGCACTCGTTAATTCTCCATCAATTAGAATATCTACCTTCAAGTAATTCAAAAGCTCTTGAGGCGACTTGGCCCCATTCATCAATCCCTGGCAATTCGGATCAGCGGCCAATTTCTTTAAAGCGGCATTCAAAGGCGAGGTTTTTGAATTGGGGTCAATCAAGTCTTCGAAAGAAGGAAGAGTAGCCTCTGTTATTCCAACTGATGATCCACCATAGAGCTTTTGTTTTTTCAGCCACGCATTGTAGTGAGGATCACTTGAAACCACGATGTGCTCCACGGGGAGCTTGGCTTTAGGCGTTCTTGAAAACTGCATCAAATGAGAAGCTGACTCTGCAGCATGCTTGTCATTTTCAACCGGTTCATTCATCGGAGCATTGGGATCAGTAGAATACTCTCCCGCTCCAAGAATGGAAATCACCAGCCGCCCGCACACGGATCGCTGCGAGAGGTCGCACGGATCCCGCCGTGACGGAGCGGTGGCGATGACAGGCACCAGGGGCTGGAGGGCAAGCTCTGCTTTCAGCCAATCCTGAAGCTGCGCCTCTTCCAGGCCGCCCAGGATCTGGCTGGCTCCGGCCATGAACTGCGGCAGGATCACGTCCTTTCCGGCGGAGGCCGCGTTGGCCTCCATCAACCGGGAGGTCTGGTGAATCTGCCGCAGCGCCCATTCCTGATGCGTCTTCACCCGCTCATCCAGCCTGGCCCGCCCTCCCAGGGCGTCAGCGACGGCGGAACGGACGGATTCAAACCCGGCGGGCAGCTCCCCGGCGTCGAGTTTCTGGCTCAAGGCTTTCCAGGCATCGGGCTTTTCCTTCCACAGGACGAGGAGCATCTGCTGCAAGGCGGGGCCAAGCAGCGCATCGCGCGTGCCGGGCAGGAAAAGCACTGCCAGCTCTCCGGGGGCGTAATTTTTCAAGGCTTCCCGCAGGGTGATCGCGCTCCGGCGGCAATGGGGGCAGGTGGGGTCGGTGATGACCACCAGCACATGCCTGGCCGCGGGATCGCCTTCCACGGGCAATTCGTCCAGGGAGAAGGTGAACCTGCCCTCATGCAGGCTGATCTGCCGCCCATCGCCGGATGGCGTGACTTTGGCGGGGGTCTGCGGTCCCACAATGCTCTGCGCCTGCCCCTGGCGCACGGGCAGGGCCAGGGCGGCGATGGCCAGCGAGGCCAGGGCCGCCATCAACCCGCCGGCGAAGGAGCGTGCTCCCACGGCCATGCCGGAACGCCCAGAATCCAGGCCGCCCACCCGCAACCTCCGTGCCCGCACTGCCGCGCACAACAACAAGACGGAGGCCAGGGCGAGGCCATGCACAGCGCAACACCAGGGGCACCAGCGCCCCAGCACCCAGGACTGCACGCCCAGCAAACACAGGGCCGCCGCCACCTGCATGCCCAGCAGGCCCCACCCCAGCCGGGCGAGAACATGCCCGGGCCGGGCCACCACATGGCCCGCCGTCAGCAGGCTGCCCAGATAAACCAGCGCGCCCACCAGCGCCAGCGGCACGAGCCCGATCCATGCCCAGGAACTGTGCAGGACGCTGTCACAGGCGGAGTCCGCTCCGCAACCGGGCAGCGCCTGATGCGACAGGCTGCGCCAGCCCAGCCAGCCGCTGATGACCGCCGCGGCCGCCAGACACAAACGCGCCAGCAGAGAATGGAGATGGGATGTCATGGCTTGATGAGGGAATGATTGATGCGGGCGCCGCAGTCCTGATTTTGGGTGGTGGCGGAAGTGGGTGCAAAATTCATGGTGGATTTTCCAATGCCGTAAGAATAGTCCTCCTGTTCGCGGTGCCAAGTTTTTTTGGCAACGGCTTTCCTCCTTCCGATGGCGGTGATTTCGGTTCAATCGCCATCGAGAACGAGGATTCGATCATCGCCAAGCGAGACTTCCTTGGGCTGTCAGAGGGATGCGTTGCTGTGATGCGTACTCCAATGCGTGGCAAGTGCATCTTGAAAATCGAATCAATCCGATTAACCTTTCCACCATGAGCACGCTTCCAGCATCCCCCACTCGCGAGCGCACTGGCGACGAGGTTTCCGCCGAGCGCTACCGGCTGATGGCCGACAAGATCGAGGCAGATCCCACGCTGCTGGAAATCCCGCTGGCCAACATCGCGCGCTGGCTATCCCAGGGGCACAGCGCGGTGAAGCGCCTGGAAGGCTGGCGCAGCATGATCCACGCCGCCCAGACTTCCCGTGAAGGGATGGAAAAACTCCTCTTCATCCTGCGTGACGAGGAATGGGAGTCGATGATGTGGAAGGGCTTCTCCCCCTTTCCAGGCATCCTGAGCAAGGAGGAGCTGGCGCGCCTGTCATGGACCTCCAGTCACTAAAATGCCTTCTCCAGGAAGTAACGCGGCAGGTGACCGGCCGCCGTGTTCTTCTTTTTGGCTCATCTTCACTCCTCGCTTCTTTCCCGGAGGATGCGCCGGAACGGATCGGAGTCGAGACCACCATTGACGCGGACTTTTTCCTCGAACCCGACGATGAGAGTTCTCGCGCCGCTTTGCTGGCTGAACTCGGCAAAGAGCAGAGTTATCACACCACCCACGGCTTCTACGGTGACTTTGTGGACCTTCGCATGGCGGAGGGTTTCCCGAAGGGGTGGCGGGAGCGGCTGGTGCCGATGCCCGGCTTTGACAATGTCTTTGCGCTGCACCCGATGGACATGGCCGTCTCGAAAGTCATCGCCACGGCCAACTCGCGCATCGACAAGCGCTTTGGCCGCCGTGCGGCGGATCGCGGCATGAAGGACATCAACACCCTCGCCGCCCTCGTCCGGGCCGGTTACCTGGATGGCGGCGAACTCGCCCGTCAGGTCAGCCGCCTCGATCACGAGTCCTCAATGATCGTGGAGTGTTCTCTCGTCGTGGAAACCGTGCTCGCACTCGCCCAAGCGTGATCCCTGTCTCACGCCGCGCCATCCTTGCGCTCACCATTAATTTGAATCATTCCCCCTTCCCCAGCACCCGCTGAATCAGATCATAAGACGCGAACCTTTCTTTTTCAGGGAAGTCATGGTCGCAGTCGGGGTGGAAGATTTGCAGGCGCTCCGCTGCGTTGTGCAGGGCAAAGACCGGGCGCGCGGCGGCGGCGATGCGATCGACGCTGTCCCACTTGAAATTGCTGTCGTGCAGCGGCGCGTTGACGAAGACGTGGCGCGGCGCCAGGCAGGCGATCAGTTCATAGTGGTCGAAAGGCGCGTCCTGCGGCCGGTCGAGAAATTCGCCCATCTTCAACATGTAACGCTCCTGCACCCAGCCTTTGATGTTGCCGTCCTTGTAATCGAGCAGGGAGTCGAAGCCGCAACTGGTGACCACTGCCTTGATGCGCTCGTCAAACACGGCGGTGAAGATGCTGTTGTGCCCGCCGAGCGAGTGACCGATGGCGGCAAACCCGGCTTCCTTTTTCACGAACGGCAGCGTCTCCAGCAGGTCCAGCCCGCGGATGTTGTCCCACACGGCCTTCATCGTGCCGCTGCTGAAGCCGAGGGCTTTCAAGTTGGGCTGATACTGCGCCAGCAGGGGGTAACTCGGCGACAGTGTCACCAGTCCGCGCTCCGCCAACTCCGCCGCGTATTGCCGGTTCGGTTTGCCGCCCAGGCCCACGACCACTTTGTGGCCGATGAGGTTTTCCGTCGGGTGCAGGCACAGCACCGCCGGAGCGGGTTCGCCCGCCAGCGCCGTTTTGGGAATGCACAAATAAGCGGGGACCCGGCCGCCCGGCGAGGATTGGTAGCTGACCAGCCGCCGCACGTAGCTCCCGCAGTCCGCTTCCTCGTGCGTTTCCATTTCCAGGTCGCAACGCATCTCCGGCCCCGGCAGCGGTCCCGCGATGCTTTGAAATCCTTCCAACGCCTCCAGGCGACGCGCTTCCCATTCCGCCGCTGTGACTGCTTTTTTGATCGCGCCGGCGGCGTCGCGGTATTCCAGCAGGTCCGTCCGGCTCAGACCGCGCAGGGGCGGGATGTCCGCCGCCGCAAACGAACAAGCGATGAAACAACAGGCCGGCAGCAGAGGGAGAACTTTCATTTTACCGATACGCGAAGCCGCGGGGAATCTTTGCGCCTGTCCGCCGTCGGCGCGTGCCGGAACATGACGAATTTATTGCCGGGCGGAGGTTGACCTCGGCGGGTTTGCGGATTGAATGTGGCATCATGAAAAAATCCGCTGCTCTGTTTGCCGCCGCTTGCCTCGCCCTGCCTTTCGCCGCCTTTGCCGATGAAGTGGAGGACGCCATCAACGAGGCGATGAAGCTCTACAAGGAGGGCAAGTACAGCGAGGCTTCCACCAGCCTGCAGATCGCCCTCAACGGCATCAACGAGAAAAAGGGCGGCACCATCTCCAGCGCGCTGCCGGACAAGATCGGCGAATGGAAGGGCGGCGAGGTGGACAACACCAACGCCCTGGGCATCCTCGGCGGCGGCACCACGGTGGCGCGCAAGTACTCCAAGACGGATCGCAACGCCAGCATCACGATCATTGCCGACTCTCCGATGATCGGCCAAGTCATGGGCCTGATGGCGAATCCCGCCATCGCCGGACTCGCCGGGTTGAAGATGAAAAAAGCTGGCGACAACACCGTCACCATTCAGAAAGACGCCGGCATGGGCCAGATCGTGGTGGACAACCGCTTCCTCATCCAGATCCAAGGCAGCGACCTCAAGGAGGAGGAAATCCTGGAACTGGCCGCCGGCGTGAAAACCGGCGTGCTCAAGGATATCAAGTGAGCAACGGCGCGTGGTTTCCCTTTCATCACCCGTCCACCGGATGCTCCGGCCCGCTCAGCAGCCGTTGATAAAAAACCAAGTCCAGCCAGCGGCCAAACTTGAAGCCGGCATGGCTGATTTCTCCGCAGCGGCTGAAGCCGAGCCGCTCATGCAGCGCGATGCTCGCTGCGTTTTCGGCGTCGATGACTCCGATCATGGTGCGATGCCCGCCCACCTCCGCCGCTTCGATCACGCGTTCCAGCAGCAGCCGGCCCAGGCCGCGTCCGCGAAACCGTCCGTCCACATAGACGGAGTGCTCCACGGTGTACTTGTAGGCCGGGAAAGCGCGGAACGGCCCGTAACTGGCAAAACCCATCAGCTCGCCCGCGCCGCTGAGCACGCCGAGGACCGGCAGCCCGTTGCTTTCCTTTGCCGTCCACCAAGCCTCCATCGTCTCCATCGAACGCGGCTCGTAGTCGTAGAGCGCCGTCGAGTTCACGATGGCTTCGTTGAAGATGGCGCGGATGGCATCCAAGTGCTCCCGCCCGCAATGGATCAGGGTCATGCCATACTTTAGCAGGATTTCGCCGGAAGGAAATTCGCAACTCTTGATCGTCCTCGTCCTCGTCCTCGTCCTCGTCCTCGTCCTCGTCCTCGTCCTCGTCCTCGAAAATCCGAAATCCGAAATCCGAAATCCGAATGAACGAGGGCGATCCGTGGAGCGCCGGTGAGTCGCCGGCTTTACCGTGGACAGGCGACGACTCGTCGCCTCTCCATCTCACGCTTCCCTCCAACTGGCCACCGGCTCCAGCCCGCCCTGCACGAACAGTTCGCGATAAAAACGATGGCGGCGCTTGCCGCTGGAGGTCTTGGACATGACGCCCTGCGGCAGCAGCAAAATCTCGCTAACGCTCAGGCCCATCGTGCCCGCGATCTGGCGGCGGATGTCGGCCATGATGTCCTCCGGCGGACGGGCCGCGCCGTCGCGTATCTCGCTGACGATCACGAGCCGCTGCGAGCCGCGCCGTTCGTCGTCGATGCCGAAGGCGGCGAAGCAGCCCTCGCGCAGGCCGTCCACGGCGAGCAGGACGCGCTCGAAGTCGCTGGGATCGAATTTTTTGCCGTTGAGGTTCATGCGTTCGCGCAGGCGGCCGGTCCAGAACAACTCGCCGTCGCGCGCATAACCCACGTCGCCGGTGTGCAGCCAGTCGCCGCGGAGGGCGGCGGCGGTTTCCTCCGGCTCGTCCAGATAGCCTAACATGCGTGACGGAGTGTTCAGCGCCACTTCGCCGATGTGGCCCTCCGGCAGCGGTTGGCCGTCCTCGCCCACGATGCGGAGGGTCATGCCGGGAAAAGGCTGGCCGGTGCTGACGACCGCCACGGTGTCCGCGTCCAGTGCGCCCGGAGCCGCCGGGCGGGCGATGCCTTCGTCGTGCAACGCGGCGCGCTCCACGCGCTCGATCTTGGGCGCGCCGTCGGGCGGGCTGAAGGTGGCTCCGCCGACGTTTTCCGCGCAGCCGAAGTTCGTTTTCAACGCTTCCGGGCGCAGGCCGAAAGGCGCGAAGCGCTCCTGAAACTGCCGCAGCGTCTCCGCGTGGATGCGTTCGGCGGCATTCCAAAACGCCTTCACTCCGGCGAGGCTGACGCCCGCCATTTCCGCGTCGGTGATCCGCGAGGCGGCCATCGTGAAACCGAAGTTGGGCGACCAAGTGACGGTGCCGCCGGTGGCGTGCAACGCGGCGAGCCAGCGCGCGGGTTTTTTGACGAAGTCCGTGGCCTGCAGCCAGACCAGCAGCACGGACTTGGTTAGGCAGAGGAAAAAATTGTTCACCAAGCCCATGTCATGATAGAGCGGCGTCCAGTTCACGCAGACGTCGTCCGCGCCCAAGCGCATGGCGCGCTCCATGCCGTCGAGCGAGGCGAGGACGCCGCGCTGCTTCCACACGCAGACGCGCGGCAGGCCGGTGGTGCCGGAGGTCAGTTGCATGGCGGCGATGGCGTCCGCGTCCGGCTGGAAAAGCGGCGCTGCCGCCGCGTCACCGCCCTGGTCGAGCGAGGAAATGGGCAGGGCGCGCGGACCGTCGGCGGGCACGGTGGATTCCTCGCCGTCCTCCACCACGGCCAGCCGTGCGGCGGTCTTGCGCGCGACATGGCGCATGATCCCGGGGAGGTTGGAATGCAGGCCGCGCACGATGGGCGGAGCCACCAGCACGGGCACGCCGCCGACCAGCAGGCAGCCCAGCAAAGCCAGGGCGCAGGGGCGATTCGAGGGCAGCACGAACAAGCAGACATCACCGGGGCGCAATCCCTGCTCCGCGAGCAGATGGGCGCGGCGCGCGGCTTGTTGATGGAGGTCGCCGAAGGTGATCCAGTCAAAGTCTCCCCGCGCATCGACGAACGCGAGCGCGCGGGCGTCGGGCGAGCGGTCGAGGCGGGCGGCGAAGGCGGCTTGGAGGGTCATAGGGGGCAGTGTCGTCATTTCCTCGTCCTCCTGCTCGTCCTCGTCCTCGTCCTCGTTCTCGAAGGGTTCGAGGACGAGTAGGAGGACGAGGACGATTGATTTTGCATGGCAAGCGAGTGGATTAAGCGAGCTTTTCCGCAACCAACGACGCCACCGCCTCGATGGAATCAAGACAATCCACGCTGATCTCATGCGCGGCGAGTTCGATGCCGAAGGTTTCTTCGAGAAAGGCCACCAGCTTGAGGGTGGAGAGCGAGTTCATCAGGCCGCTGGAAATGAGCGGCC
The DNA here is from genome assembly GCA_964573315.1 of uncultured Verrucomicrobiaceae bacterium. Lineage (GTDB taxonomy): Bacteria > Verrucomicrobiota > Verrucomicrobiia > Verrucomicrobiales > Verrucomicrobiaceae > JAGRPD01. The sequence continues at coordinate 8,081 of CAZNKC010000147.1, forward strand.
CGTCGTCCGGATGGCCGCCGGCGGGGTTGTCGAGGATTTCGGCGAGGATGAAGGCGCGGACGCGGTCTTGAATTTCCGGGAGTTGCATGAGTCGATGAGGAGGGTGGAGGGTTCCGCAAAAAGAGGCCGCCTTCAAGGACTTGCTTCCAGCGGACGGATTTGCAGGCCGCCGGCGTCGCCGGAGAGCGGCAGGCCGAGTTCGTTGGCGTTGGCCAGCAGTTCGGCCAGCATCCGGGTGGCGATGCGATGATGCCCTTCGGAGTTCGGGTGGCGGTCGTCCTGGGAGATCCAGATGTCGGAGGCATCGCCCGCGCCGTAGGCTCCTTCCAGCGACAGGGTGAGGAAGCCTTTGTCTCGCGCGGCCTGCCGCTGGGCGGCGAGCAGTTTTTGATCGACCACGAGCTCGTCGGTGACAGGCAGGAAAAGCCACACCGGTTTCATGCGATGGGCGCGGCAAAAATCGGTCATGCGTCCGTAACCCCAGTCCACGATTTCATCGCGGAACGGTTGCAGGCGTTTCATGTCCGCATCGGTCGGATCGTCGGGAATTTCGGCGCGTTTTTTGAGTTCCTCCAGGTAATCGTAGGTGAGCGGCACGCGATCCTCCTTGATGCGCCGGGCCAGCGTGCCCAGGGTGCGCGGCCCCTCCTTGATGTGGGTCACCAGATAAAAAGCGTCCGGCTTGAAGCGCGCGATGCGGGTTTCCATGAAGGCCACGAATTCGATCAGCGTGTAACCCGGCACGGCGCAGTTGAGGATCTCGATGCGTTCCACGGTCTTGCCGGGATGCCGGTTGAGCGCCTCCTCCACAAGGTTCTCGAACGTGCCCTCAAGCGGGATGCCTTGGCCCACGCAGTAGGACGCGCCGAGCAGGGCGATGCGATAGACGCCCTCCGGTTTCTCCAGCGTGTAATCGTGGTCGTGCATGGCCCACTCGTTGGTCCGCCAGGGCACGCCGCGAATGGTGGAGGTGACATTGGGATTGAGTTCGTTGCCGAGGATGTCGCCCGTTTTCCGCGAGAGACCGGAGCGCTCCAATGGCTGCCAGCCGGGCTGCTGATGCAGCCGCACCTCCCAAAGCTGCGAGCCGAAGGTCTCCCGCTGGAGCAGCCCCTCGTAATAACCGCGCTCAAGCCGGCGCTGGTCGCGTTCGTTGAGGCCGGCGCCGCGGATGGAATGGGCGACTTCTCCCGCCTTGGAGCCGAACACGGCCGCCGCTCCGTCTCCCACCGTCAGCGCCACGATGAGCAGCAGCGGCAGAGCCGTGGCGGCGATGGGCGCCCACGCGGGTTGCTCCTTTTTCGCGACGGGACGGCGCGCGCGCCACCAGTGGCCCAGCCACGGCAGCAGCACCCCGGCGCCGAGGGCCGCCAGCGGCAGCGCGGCGAGGATGAGCGCCTGCCGGACGCCGCCATGCCGCGCCTGGGCGAGCAGGGAGAAATAATCGCCGATCGAGTTGCTTTGCCAGAAGGAGAATAGCAGGCAGATCAACAGAAACATCGCGCCCGTCTGCAAGGAGCGCCGCGCCGCCGTCCGGAAATCGAAGCCATCCGCCGGCTTCACCGCGCGCGGCGGTTTGCCGGCTTCATAAACCGCGTTGATGATGACGAGCAGCGCGAAGAAGGCCCAGAACAAACCGTCCACCAGGGAGAAATGAAAAGCCCCGCGCAGCCAGAACCATTGATAGGCGTGCAGGAACCAAGTCACCGTGAACACCACCGCCGTGCCCAGCACGATGGCCGTCAGATGACCGAGCTTTTTGAAGCGGACATAACACGGATAGAAGACCAGCTTCATCATGAAATCCTTCCAATAAATATTGATGCGCCGCCAGTAGTCGCTGAACCCGCTCGCCAGCAGGTAGCGGTGATGGGTCTCCGGCAGGTTGAAACCGAACAGGCAGAGCAGGCCCACGATGATGTGAAACTGGCCGGAGATCCGCATGTAGAGCAGGTAGCTCGACACCACGAAAGTGGCCACCCCGGCCAAGTCCGTCACATCCTCCGGAGCGGGCGAAAAATGCCGGTAAACCAGCCGGTAGAGCACCAGTTGCACGATGCCGCGCGCTATCCAGTGGACGCCCTTCTGGTAAATTTTCAGGTCGCGGTCATCGAACCAAGTGCGCAGAAAGGTGGAATAATCGACCACCGGAAACAGCGGAAAGCACACGTTCGGCGCGAGGAAAAAATACGCCAGCCGCCGCCACGGCCCGGCGGGCCGTTTCTCGTTCCGGATGTCGTAAAGATAAACGATCAGCCGGAACATGAACAAAGAGCCGAGAATCGGCAGCACCGTGGCCGCGAACGGCGACGGCAGCACGCCGCTGCGGAACAACCCCAGCGCCACCCCGGCGGCGAGCACCAGCACCACCCGCCAGACATGCGGCAGCGGCAGATGGCAGATGCCCACCAGCGCCAGACCGAAAGCGATCAACAGCCCGCCGTCCAGCCATCCCATGACCACGAAATAACCCGCGAACGACACCGCAAGGAAAAACGGCGTCATCCAGCGCCAAGGCAGGAAGGCATGAACGAGAAAAGCCGCCGCCAGCAGTGGCAGCACGCCGCCGCGAGTCGGGTCGAACCACTCGACCCAGCGCTCCGCGGGCCGGGTGAAATCGCGTTCCTTTTCCAGCTCCAGCCATTGCGCCGCCGCCACCACCAGGGCCAGTTGCAGCACGATCAGCAGGAAAGAAAACCACCCGCCCACGCCCTCGTCCCGCCAGCTCCGGCGGCGCGGATGCGGCGGCGGCTCCGCCGGCAGCCACGCCCGCCAGCCGCGCGCCGGGGAGCGGGGTTGAACTGCGGAGGGAGTGTCAGGGGTGTCGTGGGTCATCGTTGCCGGCGCGCGCCGGCGCACGAGGTAGGAGAATATTGGCGGCCATGCAACCTTTGAGTCAAAGCCACCGTCACGGCCACGCGGGACGGCTTGGAAAAACGCCAGAAAATCCTTGCCAGGGGCGCATTTCCCCGTAGTCTTCCCGCCCCTCCGCCCCGGACCGGTGTCCGGCGTCGTGGAGATTCGTCACAAACACAAACCAGCCTGACCTTCCGGATCGGCCCTCCCCGGCCGAGCGACCCGCCACCCGTGCGGGACGTGCGGGAAACAGGCGTCTCATACCACCTCATGTCAGATCAAGTCCTCGCCGAACTCGTCGAAGCCGGAGTCCACTTCGGCCACCAAACCCGCCGCTGGAATCCCAAGATGAAGCCCTTCATCCTGGAATCGCGCAACCAGATCCACGTCCTCAACATCGAGGAAACCATCAAGCAGATCGAAACCGCCTCCGAGTTCCTCAGCGGACTGGCCGGCAAGAAGAAGAACATCCTCTTCGTCGGCTGCAAGCGTCAAGCCCAGGAAGCCGTGCGCGAAGCCGCCGAAGCCTGCGGCCAGTATTACGTCAACCACCGCTGGCTGGGCGGCATGCTCACCAACGTCGAGACCATCCGCAAAAGCATCGCCCGCCTCAATTACCTGGAGGAGATCGAGAAAAAGCCGGAGTTCAAGGCCATGTCCAAAAAGGAGCTGGCCAGCCTCAACCGCGAGCGCATGAAGCTGGAGCGCAACCTGCGCGGCGTGCGCGGCATGGATAACCTGCCGGACGCCCTCGTTATCGTCGATTCCGCCCGCGAGCACATCGCCGTGGCCGAGGCCCGCCGGTTGAAAATCCCCATCGTCGCCCTCGTCGATACCAACGCCGACCCGGACATCGTGGACTACCCCATCGCCGCCAACGACGACGCCATCCGCTCCATCCGCGTCATCCTGCAAAAGCTGATCGACCCCGTCATCGCCTCCTCCGCCGAAGCCAAACGCTAGGCCGTTCACAGCGCGCCGGCGCACCTGCCTGTCTCTGGCTGGATCGTCACCCAACGCACCCTTGCAGGCGGACCGGCGCGCGCCAACCTGCACCTCCCACCTCTCCAACCCACCCATTCCCCTTCCCAATCATGGCTGAAATCACCGCCCAACTCGTCAAAACCCTCCGTGAAAAAACCAACGTCGGCATGATGGAGTGCAAAGCCGCGCTCAGCGAAGCCAACGGCGACCTCGAAGCCGCCGAGACCATCCTCCGCAAAAAAGGCATCGCCAAGGCCGAGAAAAAAGCCGACCGCCAGGCCAAGGAAGGCATCGTCGCCTCCTACATCCACCTCGGCGGCCGCGTCGGCGTGCTCATCGAGGTCAACTGCGAGACCGACTTCGTGGCGAAGAACGAGAACTTCCAGGCCTTCGTCAAGGACGTTACCCTGCACATCGCCGCCGCCAGCCCCAAATACCTCTCCCGCGAGGACGTGCCCGAGGCCCTCATCGCCAAGGAGCGGGAAATCGCCGCCGAGCAGGTCAAAGGCAAGCCCGAGAACATCGTGGACAAGATCGTCCAGGGCAAGCTGGAGAAGATCTACGCCGACCTCTGCCTCCTGGAGCAGGCTTATATCAAAGACGACAGCAAGACCATCACCGACATCGTCAAAGGCAAGATCGCCGAACTCGGCGAGAACATCGTCATCCGCCGCTTCATCCGCTACGCGGTGGGCGAGGATATTTAATCCTAGATTCGTGAATAAGGAAGGCAGGAAAAGGGATAGGGAAGGGACTTCTCTGGCAGAGTGGCTGGCTCCTCCTTTGAGTGAAGGCTCGCAAGTTCGCCAGCGCTGGTATTCCCACTCCTTTTCTTGATTTCCTGCCTTCCTCATTTCCTTTTTGAGGTAATTCGTCGCTGCAAGGCGAACGTTCCGTCCGCCCTCGTCAAGCAGGCCCGTGGTTCGCTCCAACACGGATGATGAGATGACCGCCCCCGGCAGGGGGCAAAGCTGGTAGCCGGTGGTGAAACCACCGGATCAGCGGCGGCACACATCGTTCCCAGGTCAAGGCTGCGCCCCGGCAGGGGCGCGAGAGACGCATGAAGATTTCTCGCGCCCTTCCAGGGCGCGAAGGGTAGAGGGGTGGTGCGGCGTCCCTGAACCAGGGATTCCGCTGCGCTCCATCCCTGGCTACCGGCTCACGAGCCTCCGGCTCGATTTCATGAACCGGTGCTCATTTGACGGCCCGCGCTTCAATGCCGCCGCGGACCGCGGCGCGCCTCCTGCCACGCAAAGAGCGGCTCCAGATGCTCTTGAATCCAGGCAAAGGCCGCCTCCAGCCCCTCGCGCCGGTAAATGGCGCCGATGTCCGCTTCCACCTTCGTCGGATTGCCGATGCAGTTGAGGAACTGGTTGCAGGTGAAGCGCGTCTTCATCTCCGCATCCACCGCGCCCTGCCGCCGCAGCACCCAGGAGCGCGCGTACAGTTCCAGCACCGCATCACCGATCCAAGCGTTTTGGCGGAGCGTTTCGAGAGGGTCGGGTGAATCGGGCATCCGTCAAAATGGCCGGGGCCGCCCGCCTGCCAAGCGGGAATAGACCTTCTTCACGCAAGCATTGATGGAGATTCCAAATTCCAGCGTTCGTGGCTGCGGAGAGGCGAGCGTTGTTCAATCTTCAGCGTGAATCGCACGTTCCTGACGCGGTGTTGACACGCAGAAGCGTGAGACCTGGAGCGCACGCGTCCCGCGTGCTGCGTTCGGCGTCCCGCCGAACGCATTGCGGCGGCAGCCGCACACGGTCACCCGTGTCGCCCGCCTGGAATCATTCTTCCGCTCTCCCGTCCAGAGCACCCCAGCTTTGCGTTTGCGGGCTGCGCCAACCCTGCGTGTTCGCTGCGCTCAATCTTTCCGGCGAGGACGC
>CAZNKC010000148.1:0-13726 GCA_964573315.1 uncultured Verrucomicrobiaceae bacterium
TTCGGCGGCGTTTTATATCGATGACGATCCGGGCGTGTTGATCAGTCTGTGCCTGTTTGGCGACGGCGCGGCGGCGGCTCTGTGGCGCGGCACGGGTGCGCTGGGAGACTGGCAGGCCGGGCATTTCCAATCGCTGCACCAGCCGGAGCACCGTGAAAAAATCCGCTTCGTCAACGCGGGCGGTCACTTGAAAAACAAGCTGCATCGCGACGTACCGGAGCTGGCCGCGGCGGCGGTGTCCGCGTTGTTCGAGCGGCGCGGCGCGCTTCCCGATCAAGTGCTCGCGCACAGCGGCGGGCGGGATGTGATCGAGGCGCTGGAGCGGGCGCTGCCTTTTTCTCTCAATGAAACCCGCGCCGTGCTGCGCGGCCACGGCAACATGAGCAGTCCCTCGGTGCTGTTCGCGCTGGAGCAGCGGCTGGCCGCGAACCGTGTGGACGACCGGCGGCTGTGGCTGACTTCTTTCGGCGCGGGCTTTTCCGCGCACGCCTGCGAGTTGTGGCGTGAAGCAAGCAGTTCAGCCTAAAAGCGGGGTTGATGGTTGATAGACTGAAAATGAGCGACTTGTGCCGCGTTAGTGACTCACTCTCCGGGCAAGTGGTGCTTTCGGCGTAGGCCGCTGGTTTTGGACTATCAACACTCAACTACCAACCATCAACTCGGTTTTTAGCAGGCATTCTGCCAAGTGATTCAGGCTGAAAGCCAGAATTACTGGTCTCAGGCAGGATGCCCGAGCTGCTCCCGCAGCGCATCAGCCACTTCCCCAACCAGCGCCGGCCCGCGATAGACGAGCCCGCTGTACACCTGCACCAGCTCTGCGCCGAGCCGCCGTTTTTCCACGGCATCGGCGCCGCTGAGGATGCCGCCCACTCCGATGAGCGGGATGCGCGCGTCGAGCAGGCCGCGCAGCGCGGCCAGGACGCGGTTGGCGGGCTCCAGCACCGGCGTGCCACTGAGCCCGCCCTGCTCCGCGGCCAGCGGATGATCCTGGACACCGGCGCGGCCAATGGTGGTGTTGGTGGCGATGACACCGTCCACGCCGAGGCCGTTGAAGACGCGGGCCAGCGCCTCGATCTGGCCGTCGTCGAGATCGGGGGCGATTTTGACCACCACCGGGACGCGCCGCCCCTGCGCGGCGGCCAGCGCCGCCTGCTCCGACTGAAGCGCGGCCAGCAGTTGGCGCACCGGCTCCTCGCTTTGCAGATCGCGCAGACCCTTGGTGTTGGGCGACGAGATATTGACGGCGATGTAATCCGCCACCTCCCAGGCGGCGCGCAGACCCGCGAGGTAATCCTCCACCGCGCGTTCGTTCGGGGTGTCGAAATTTTTGCCGATGTTCACCCCCACCACAGCCCGCGCGCGCCGCCGCCGCAGGCGGGCCACGGCGGCCTCGATGCCGGGGTTGTTGAAGCCCATGCGATTGATGAGCGCTTGGTGCTCCGGCAGGCGGAACAGACGCGGCCGCGGATTGCCCGGCTGCGGGCGCGGGGTCAGCGTGCCCACCTCCACCGCGCCGAAGCCGAGCGCGGCCCAGGCATCGACGGCGCTGGCGGACTTGTCCATGCCGGCGGCAAGGCCGAGGCGATTGGGAAAATCCAGCCCCAAAACCCGCGCCGGCGGCCCGTCCGGCGCGGCCTCGCGCGCCAGCAGCCCCAGCCCGTGGGCGAGGCGCATCAAGCGCGTGGTCCATTCATGAGCGATCTCCGGCTCCAGCTTGAACAGCCAGGGCTTGAGCACGGGGTAAAAAACAGCGGCCAACGACATCGCTGTTAAGTGCCCGGCGCAGCGGCTCTGTCAAACTCCCGCTGACCGCCTTTCTCTTTCTTTGGGGCATCTTTGGCGGCCCGCTGGGGCATTGCCGGAGGCGGGCGGCGTCCCGGCAGACACGCTTACGCCCTGCCCTTCCCCGATTTTTTGCCTTCCCGCTGTCTGCCAGACTGAGAAGCCTACATTGCGCTCCTTTTCGGGGTAAAATTTTCAAATATCGGCCTTCATTTACCGTGTTTTCAAAAAATACATTTGCCTGTAATAATTTCCATATTAAATTGCCGGAAATCCCCCTCCATCTCCCGAGTCCATGCCGCATTCTCTTCCCTCCGCCGCTCTCGCCAAATTGACGGATTGTCTCTACGATTTGTCTTTCTTTGGACAGCTTGATGTCCCCGCACTGGATTGCGACCTCGCGTTCGAAGTGGACATCATCCCGCGCGACTGCCCCGGCCAGATCTGGTTCGGCCTCGTCTCGCTCGATTCCCGCGACCAAACGCCCGAGAGCGGTTTCGCCGTGCGCCTGGACCTGGAGCGTGGCGAGGTTTGGGACGCCCTGCACGACGGCGGCCTGCTGGGGGAACTGGAAAAAGGGCCGCTCGGCCTCGACCTCCACGACGAGGAAGAACCGCTGCTGCTGAGCCTCCGTGTCGAAAAACTCGGCGGCAACCTCCTGCCCAGCCTGCGGATCGGCGGCAAACAGTTTCTTTATCCCGCCCTGGCCGCCGGCGAACGCCACCGGCTCACCGCCATCGCCGGCGCCTTGCAGCCCGGCCGCGACGCCGCGCCGTTCTGCCTTTATCCGGCAGTCTGGATGACCGCCAAGCGGTAAACCGAAAAGGAAGTTGAGGGTCGGGAGTTGAGCGTTGATAGTTAAAAATCAGCAGCTTACGCTGAAACCTCCATTCACCCGAAGGATTGAGTTCCCCCCTGCGGCACAAGTTGCTCATTCAGGCAGTTTCTTTATGCCACTGAGGCATTGGGTAAACTGGCTGATATAACGGCCTCTCCCGGGACGTTACATCTTTCCGAAGCGAATCGGGCCGACGCCCACGCTGCCAAAACCCCCCGCCTTCCATGCTTTCATCCCGAATCCTGTTCTCCGCCACCCGGTTTCTCGTCGTGAGCGCCCTGGTGGTCGTGGGAGCGGGCTGCTCCTCCGGATTCAACAAAAAGCGCGCCGACAAAGAGGTCTTCGGACTGCTCAAGAGCAAGACCAGCAAGGTGCCGAATTCCGGTACAGACCTGCTGTCCGTCACCCCGCCCGATCCGGTGAGCTTGGAGAAACTGGAAAAAAACCTCACCACCGAGGACTTTCTCGGCGACCGCGCCCACATCGAAAAAGCCGCTCGCAAGATCAACCTCGCCGAGAGCCTGCGCTTCGCCGTCAACCGCAACCGTAATTATCTGGGCGAAAAAGAGTTGGTCTATCTCAGCGCCCTGGATCTGACCCTGGCCCGCCAGCAGTTCGGCCCCATCCTCGCCGGCGCCGGCACCGCCACGGTGAACAGCCACCAGATCGAGACCGGAGTGAACACCTTCATCACCGAGTCCACCCTCACCACCAACGGCGGCATCAGCCTCTCCGCCCTGCAACGCACCGGCACCCGCATCGCCGCCGACTTGACCACGGATTTCGTCAAATTTTTCACCGGCGACCTGCGCTCCATCGGCGACTCCAGCCTCGCCCTCACCGTCGCCCAGCCCCTGCTGCGCGGCGCCGGCTACCTCGCCGCCTCCGAGTTTCTCACCCAGGCCGAGCGGGACGTGCTTTACGACATCCGCAGCTTCACCCAGTTCCGCAAATCCTTCACCGTCGATATCGCCGCCCAGTACTTCCGCGTGCTCCAGGCTCGTGAAGCCGCCCGCAACGCCTTCCTCGCCTACCAAGCCTTCAACGACTCCGTCGAGCGCGAGCAGCTCATGGCCGAGACCGGCGTCCGCCCTACCCGCTCCTTTTATTTCCAGGTCCGCCAGCAGCAGTTGTCCGGCGACTTCCGCTGGCGCGCCGCCATCCGCATCTACGAGCAGGAGCTGGACAATCTGAAGGTGCAGCTCGGCCTGCCCGTGGAGGAACCCCTGCTGCTCAACACTTCCGATCTGGACGACCTCGAAATCATCGACCCGCCCGGCACCCTGGATGAAGCCATGTCCACCGCCCTCGTCACCCGGCTCGACGTATGGAACCAGCGCGACCAAGTGGAGGACGCCGCCCGCCGGGTGAAGATCGCCACCCAGGACCTGCTGCCCACCGTCAACACCCTCATCGGCTACAAAGTCAACGGCGCCGCCGCCGATACCGACCGCCTCAAGCTCGACGCCCGCCGCCGCAACCTCACCGCCCAAGTGGACGTCGATCTCAACCTCAACCGCAAACCCGTGCGCAACGCCCTGCGCGCCGCCCAGATCGCCGAGCAGCGCGCCCGCCGCGAACTCGATCTCGCCGAGGAAAACGTCCGCAGCCAGATCCGCGCCGCCTGGCGGGAACTGGATCTGGCCCGCAAGCAGTTCGAGATCGCCGAGCAAGTCCTGGCCATCAGCGATGAACGCGTGAAACTGGAGACCGAACTGCTCCAGGAAGGCCAGGGCACCGCCCGTGACTTCGTCGAAGCCCAGCGCGACCTCATCGACGCCCGCAACGGCGTCATCGCCACCCGCATCAACCACACCATCGCCCGGCTCCAGCTCTGGCGGGACATGGGCGTTCTTTTTATCAGGAAAGACGGCAGTTGGGCGAGCGTATTGAACAAGGAAACCCCAAAAGGATCATGACTTTCAAGAATCCCAAGAAAAAAATCTGGGCCGCTGGCGCCGCCGTGCTTCTGCTCGGCGCCGGAGCTTGGTGGTGGCTCGCCGGCGACGGCGAGGACAGCGCCAACGTGCCCACCTTCCAGGTCCAGCAGGGCAACCTGCAAATCAACGTCCTTCAGGGCGGTGAAATCCGCGCCCTGCGCAACGACCAGATCAAATCTGAAATCGAAAGCAGCACCAAGATCATCAGCATCATCCCCGAGGGCTACCTCGTCACCGAGAAGGACATCCAACAGCAAAAAGTGCTCGTCGAACTCGACAACTCCGAGATCAAGACCCGCATCCAGGATCACGAAATCCAGTTCCAAGGCACCGTCGCCTCCTACATCGAGGCCGACGAAGCCCGCGAGATCCAGCGCAGCGAAAATCTCAGCCTCGCCCGCGAGCAGCGCCAGACCGCGCTTTTCGCCCTGATGGACTTTGAAAAGTACCTCGGCAAAGTCATCGCCTCCGACCTGCTGGCCACCGTCAAGCTGCCCGACTCCGCGGATTCCTTCGACACCGTTGCCGGCGCCCTGGAGGAGGAAAACACCTTCGACCCCAACGCCACCAAAGCCCGTGAGGAGCGCGCCGTCACCGACTCGCTCAATACCGACACCGTGGCGGAGCGCATCGACTTCAGCGTCTTCCTTGCCACCGACTCCAAAAGCGACGGCGAAGCCCAGCAGCGCCTGCGGCAGCTTGAGGACGAACTGCTCGTCAACAAGTCCGAACTGGCCGTGTCCAAGCAAAAAGTCGAATCCTCCGAGCGCCTCGCCGTCAAGAATTTCATCTCCAAGGCCCAGCTCGAAAACGACCAGCTCAACCTCGAAAAAGCCGTCCTGCTGGTCAAGACCGCCGAGACCCAGCTTGACCTTTTCAGGAAATACGAGTTCCCCAAGCAGTGCGAGACCTTTCTCTCCGCCTATCGTGAAGCCTTGAACAAACTGCGCCGCATCGTGCGCGCCAACCGCTCCAAGATGGCCCAGGCCGAGTCCAGATTCCAAACCGCCAAGCGTCGTTACGAAATGGAGCTGGCCAAGAAGGAAGATTTGGAGCGCCAGCTTAGTGCCTGCACGATCTCCGCCACCACCTCCGGCTTGGTCGCCTACGGAGACATCAGCTCCGGCAACAGAAATTACAATGAAAACATCGAGGAAGGCGCCACCATCCGCCTGCGCCAGACCATTCTCACCATCCCCGACATGACCCACATGGGCGTCGGCGTCAACGTGCATGAATCCCAGGTCAAAAAAGTCCGCATCGGCCAGCCCGTGCTCGTCCAGGTGGACGCCGAACCCGGCAAGGTGCTGCAAGGCAAAGTCGCCGAACTCGCCGTGCTGCCGGACTCCTCCAGCTCCCGTTTCACCCCCAGCCTGAAGGTCTATCCCTGCACCATCCACATCGACGGCACTCATCCCTGGCTCAAGCCGGGCATGAACGCCAAAGTCGAAATCATCGTGCAGCAGCTTGCCGATGTCATCTACGTCCCCGTGCAGTCCATCGAAGTGGAAAACGACCACCACTTCTGCTACGTCGAGGCCGGCGGCAAACTGGAACGGCGGGAAGTCTCCACCGGCGCTTTCAACGACGACTTCATCGAAGTCCGCCAAGGCCTGACCCCCGGTGACCTCGTCGCCCTCTCCCTGCCCAAGCGCACCGTCATCGGCCCAGCCGCGCCCGCGGAAGCCGCGCCGGCGACCGCCGCCGAAAGCAGCAACACCGCCAAGACAAGCGCGCCCGCGAAACCCAAGGACAACGTCGCGCTCAACTGAAGCGGCCTCCGCTTTTCAACCGCCCTTTTCCATGAGTGATAGCGCCCCAGCGCCCATCATCCGCCTCACCGATATCCGCAAAGTGTATCGCACCGGCGATATCGAAACCCAGGTGCTGCGCGGCATCAGCCTGGATATTTTCCCCGGCGAATACGTCTGCATCATGGGCCCCTCCGGCTGCGGCAAGTCCACCCTGCTCAACGTCCTCGGCTGCCTCGACCAGCCCTCCACCGGCGATTACTTCCTCGGCGGCCAAAACGTCGCCACCCTCAACGACGACGACCTCTCCGCCGCCCGCAACCGCAACCTCGGCTTCATCTTCCAGTCCTACAACCTCATCCAGCAGCTCACCGTGCTCGAAAACATCGCCGTGCCCATGTACTACGGCGGCGCCACCGACGAGCGCATGAAAGAGGTCGCCACCCGGCTCGCCACCCAAGTCGGGCTCGACCACCGCATGGACCACCGGCCCAACCAGCTCTCCGGCGGCCAGCAGCAGCGCGTCGCCATCGCCCGCGCCCTCTCCAACAGCCCCCTCGTCATCCTCGCCGACGAAGCCACCGGCAACCTCGACTCCAAATCCGGCAAGGAAATCCTCGACCTTTTTGACGACCTCAACCGCCAAGGCAAGACCCTCGTCTTCGTCACCCACGACGAACGCATGGTCGCGCGCTGCACCCGCGTCGTCCGCCTCCGCGACGGCCTCCTCGACAGCGACCAGCCCGGCGCCCAAGCCCACCGCTACCGGCACCCCGGCACTGTCGCCGCAGCGGCGTAAAAAATCCGAATTCCGAAGCCCGAAATTCATCATTCGTCATTCGTCATTCCTCATTCGTCATTTCCCCCCCATGCTCACCCACCACCCCATCCTCCGCCTGCTGGCCTCGCCGCAACACCTGTGGCGGACCGTCTCGTTGGGGATGAAGAGCCTCTGGCTGCACAAGCTGCGCTCCATGCTCACCGCCCTCGGCGTCGTCTTCGGCGTCGCCTCCGTGGTCGCCATGCTTGCCATCGGCGAGGGCGCCAGCCATGAGGCGCAGGAGCAGATCCGCAAGCTCGGCAGCCAGAACATCATCCTGGAGAGCGTCAAACCGCCGGACAATCAAGGCGCCGCCGCCGAAGCCCGCAGCATGGTCATCGAATACGGGCTGACCAAAAAGGATCTCCAGCAAATCCGCGGCACCGTGCCCGGCATCGAAATCGTCGTCCCCAGCCGCCACATCACCGAAACCATGTGGCACATGGAGAAAAAGGCCGAGGGCCAGATCATCGGCGCCCTGCCCGCCTATCCGCAGATGCGCAACCGCCAGATCGTCCAGGGCCGCTTTTTCTCCGACCTCGAACTCAACGAGCACCTCCCCGTCTGCGTCGTCACCGTCGCCACCCAGGCCCGGCTCTTCCCGCTCTCCACCCCCATCGGCAAATCCATCCGCGTCCGCGGCTTCTACTACAAGATCATCGGCGTCGTCGCCGATGAAAACGGCAACACCGACCCCGCCGCCAGCGGCAGCGAGACCACCGCGCAAATACTGATCCCCTTCACCACGCTGCTCGACCAGTTCGGTGAGACCTTTTTCCGCTACAAGACCGGCGGCTTCGAAGCCGAGAAAGTCGAGTTCCACGAAGCCATCGTCCGCGTCCAGGAACCGGACCAAGTCGAGACCCGCGCCGCCGCCATCCGCCAGATCCTTTCCACCAACCACAAAAAAGAGGACTGGCGCATCGTCGTCCCCGTCGAGCTGCTCAAGCAAGCCGAGCGCACCAAGCGCATCTTCTCCATCGTCCTCGGCTCCATCGCCGCTATCTCCCTGCTCGTCGGCGGCATCGGCATCATGAACATCATGCTCGCCTCCGTCACCGAGCGCACCCGGGAGATCGGCATCCGCCGCGCGCTCGGCGCGCGCCAGTCGGACATCGTCGTGCAGTTCCTCATCGAGACCGTGCTGCTCTCCGGCATCGGCGGCATCATGGGCGTCGTGCTCGGCATCACCATACCCGTCATCGTCAGTCATGCCGCCGGCGTCACCACCGTCGTGCAATTTTGGGCGCCCACCCTCGCTTTCTCCATCTCCGTGTTCACCGGCATCGCCTTCGGCATCTACCCAGCCCGCCGCGCCGCCCGCATGAATCCCGTGGAAGCTCTGCGACACGAATAAGCCTGAAAGAACCGCGGATCACACGGATGACACAGATCATCCATGAATGGCGGAACCTGGCCCTTTCACTTTCCAGGTGAACGCACTCCTTGATGCCAGCCGCCAAACATCCGTGATATCCGTGCCATCCGCGGTTCTCACTTTCTCTGTGTTCCTCTGTGCCCTCTGTGGTTTTCATTCCCGTTTTGGGAATAAGGATGCGTTTTCCGTTTGCTCGTTTTCCGTGTTCCGGTTAGAGCCGCCGTAGCACAGCCGTTCCGCCCGTGGGGCGAGCCGCTGGCTCGCCGCGCGACCGAGCCGGTCGCGCCACCCCGCACACGGAAAACTAAAAAACGAACAAACGTAAACATGCCCCCCGCCCTGCTTTGCGACATCGGTAACGTCATCGTCACCTTTGATTTCAGCATTGCCGCCGCCCGGCTCGCCGCGCTCTCCGGCAACCCGGCGGAGACCGTGCTCGACCGCCTGCACCATCTCAAGCTGCCCTTTGAAGACGGCCGCATGACCGACACGGAATTCGTCGCGCGGGCGATGGAAGAGATCGGCTTCCGCGGTTCCGCCGCCGAATTTGAAAGCGCTTGGTGTGAGATTTTCGCGCCGAACGCCCCCATGAACGCCACCCTCGAACGCGCCGCCTCCGCGCTGCCGCTTTATCTCCTCTCCAACACCAGCGGCCTGCACAAGGACCACCTCTTCGCCACCCATCCGGTCTTCGGACTGTTTCGGGACGGCGTGTACTCCTACTCCGCCCGCTGCTCCAAACCGGACCGCCGGATTTTCGAGATTGCGATTGAACGGTTCCAGCTCGACCCCGCACAAACATTCTACATCGACGACCTGAACGCCAACATCGAAACCGCGCGCGCGCTGGGGTTTGCCGCCCACCACTACGACCCCCACCGCCACGCCGAACTCGATGCCGCGCTCGGCCGCTGGTTGTCCGCCGCCGCGCCTTCCTCGCCCTATTGACAAAACGCGCGCTTTGCATCCCGGCGAAGCGTATGTTATGTGAAAAAAAATCCGCCACCACCCAGCATGAAATGTGACGCTTGCAGCAACGAAGCCACCGTTTTTCTGACCCAGATCATCAACGGGCAGATGAACACGGTGAACCTGTGCGAACCCTGCTCGAAAGCCAAAGGCGTCACCGACGAATTCGGCTTCGGCCTGGCCGACGCCTTTCTAGGCAACACCGCCGCCACCCTGCCGCGCGGCGAGGCGGTCACCTGCCCCACCTGCGGTTTCACCTCCGCGCAGTTCAAAAAAATCGGCCGCATGGGCTGCCCGGACTGTTACAATGCCTTTCAGGATGGCCTGGACCAGATCCTCACCTCCATGCACAAAGGCACCCGCCACGTCGGCAAAATCCCCAGCCGCTCCATCGCCGACTCCCGCCGCCACGCCAGCCTCGCCGAACTCCGGGAGGCGCTGCAGCAAGCCGTCAAAGACGAGCGCTACGAGGAAGCCGCGCGCCTCAAAAAGGACATTCAGGAACTCCAAGCCCTCACCCCGGAACCGGAGCCGGAAAAGCGCGTGGTTTGACGCGCCTCCAGCAACACCGCCCCTGACGCTGCGGTCCGGCACTTGCGAGGTCACTCAGACCGTGTGGACCAGCCGACGAACGCTGAAGACTTCGTTCGCTCGTAAAGGCTCCAAGGAAGACTCTCCAACCGAGGTGACGGCGATAGTACCGCCAAGGGCATTAAAGACCTCGATGGAATAACCGTCTTCGCCGTCGGGAACAGGATGGTGATCCACCACTTTAACCACATCACCGGCACACAAGCCTTGGGCAGGCAAGTCGCGGGTAAGGACAGCTTCAGTGTAAAGCTCAAAGTTCATAATCTCAGCTTTTTTCGGGGATCAATGTAATGAACTTCGTCCGCTGAGACAAATGCTCTTTCATCCAAATTGTGCAAACATGAAGAGTGCGTCCATTCGGGCCGATGAGAGGGGCGATGATTTGGTAAAACTCGCCGTGTTCGGTGCTTTCCAAAGGCTGCGCTTCGCAAGCAAGAGCTTGCTGGCGGAGATCGGCAAGGAGCTGGTCAGCATGAGCGATATCGTAACCTGCCTGGGCGAGGAAGCGAGACTTGTCCCCTTTCGCCTGCGGCACGAGCAGATAGTGCGTCACTTTGGAACGCGCGATGAAGGTGTTGTCAGGGAGCTTCATACGACAGGGTACAATATATCCGGCAGCTTCTGGCGCTGGGCGGAGACTTTACGTTTTCTTTGATACATGGCCGGACAGTTACGGGGGTGCTTGAGCGCTGAAGGCTTCACTCACCCCCCATGAACCGCGCCAGATCGAACGTCTTGCCGCTCACCTTCGCGGGGCGGTGGCGGAGTTGCGACGTAGTGAGTTTTTTCAACCAGCGGCGCGCGAGCAAAGGCCGCAGCCAGGGATGGCGGGCGCGCAGCGCAGCGTCGGTGCGCAGCCCCCCGTGGGCGGCGAAGGCGCCCAGCAGGGCGCGGCCGGTGGTGGCCTGGGCGAAGTGCTCACGGGCGTGCTCCAGCCCGGCGCGGCCCATCGTTTCGCAGAGCGCGGGATCGCGCAGCAGAGTGGCGAGGTGCGAGGCAAACGCGGCGGGGTCTTTTTCCCCGGACAAAAAACCGGTCTGCCCGTCGATCACCATCTCCGGCACACCGGCGAGCCGCGTGGAGACGCAAGGCAGCGAAGCCGCCATCGCTTCCATCAGCACGGTGGGCAGATTGTCCTTGCCGCCGTCGCTCTCGGTGGCGCAAGCGAGGGCAAAAATTTGCGTCTCCTCGGCGAGCAGGCGGATGATTTCATCCATGCCGAGCGGCCCGGTGAGTTGCACCCGGTCTTCGAGGCAGAGTCCGGCGATCCGGCGGCGCAAATCGTCCTCCAGCGGGCCTTCGCCGACGATGCGGCAGCGGAAAGCGATGCCCTGGTCGCGCAGGATGCCGCAGGCGGTGATGAGGTCGGGGTACCCCTTTTTCTCGATCAACCGGCCCACGCTGAGAATGCCGCCGGGAGCTCGGGAGCGGTCCGCGCGCGCGCGCGCATCGATGAGCGGCTGGAGATCGAGACCGTTATAGACGCGGTGAACGCGCCCGGCGGCGGCGGGATGCTGGCCGCGAAGCTGGCGGGCGGTGAAGTCGCTGACGGTGACGACGAGCGCGGCGTCGAGGAAAAGCCGCTCGAAGGCCGGACTCTGCGGCTCCGGTTTGCAAAAAATGTCGTTGGCATGGGCGGTGAAGCTGGTGCTGACACCGGTGAATTTCCGCAGCCACCAGCAGGCGCGCGCGCCGATGCCGGCAAAGTGGGAGTGGACGTGGCGCGGCGCGGCGGGGCCGAGTGCGGCGAGTTGTTTGGCGATCCAGGCCGCCTCATAAACGCGCGCCTTGTCCGGTTGATCGGTCCAGTGGCGCAGCGTGAGCGCGGCGGCGCGCGGCAGGCTGTGCTCGTCCTTCCAGGCGCGCACCTCGGCGGTGATCTCGTCGCGCTGCGGCAGAAAACGGACGCGCTCGATGAGATCGGGCGGGAAATGGCGGATGGCCTCATCGCGGGTATCGCGGATGGAAAAAATCAGCGGGCGCACACCCTGGCGCTCCAGATCAAGAATCTCCCGCGCGCAAAAAGTCTGCGTGAACGAGGGAAATCGCTCGAAAACGTATGCGATGTGCCAAGACGGGGACGGGGTCATGAGTGCCCCCATCATTGCCGGGAAAAAGCCGCGCCCGCAAGCGCGCTATTTTTTCAGCCGGTAATGCGTGCCGCAATACATGCAACGGAAGCCGCCGGTGAACAGAGTCTTCACGACGGTGGCTGCGCGGTAGGACAAGCCGGGGATGCGGGTGGCGCCAGCGTGTTTCCGGCAGCGCTTTTCATGCAGCAGCGTGCCGTGGCACAGCGTGCAGGTGAGGTGGCGGTTGTTCAAAAACGCCAGCACGCGGGCGCTGCCGAAGACGCCGAGCGACCCCAGCGCCAAAAAACCGCACATCCGCTCCCCGGTCAGCAGCAGTTCGCCCGCGAACCAGGCAAATCCGATGAAGGCCACGAAAGCGGTGAACAAAAGCAAAGCGCCGTAAACCACCGCCGGAGTGCGCGGGTGGTGGCGGGCGCGACGCTGCCGGACCGGAGCAGCATCAGGCGCGGCATCAGGGGGGCAAGAAGCAGCCGTTTTCATTCTAATTATTATAATTTGCCAGGCCTCATCTGGCAATACTCTTTTTCGGTTTTCTTGATTATTTTGGAAGCTTTCCCTTCGCGGGGTTCCAGCATTGACGACAGGGACGGGCAAGGGCATGAATCCTGCTACCCCTGAAGCCCCCCTTCCCCACGCAACATGCCCGTCGCCACTCCCGTCCAATACCGTGCCATGCTCGACGCCGCCCAAAAAGGCGGCTACGCCTACCCCGCCATCAACGTCACCTCCCTGCCGACGATCAACGGCGCGTTGAAGGCCTTCGCGGACGCCAAGTCCGACGGCATTATCCAGGTCTCCACCGGCGGCGGCGAGTTCGCCTCCGGCACCTCGGTGAAGGACATGGCGCTGGGCGCGGTGGTGCTGGCGGAGGCCGTGCATCGGCTGGCGGAGCGTTACGGCGTGCTCGTCGCCCTGCACACCGACCACTGCCACCCGAACAAGGTGGACAAATTTTTGCAACCCCTGCTCACCGCCACCGCCGAGCGCCGCGCGGCGGGCAAGGGCAACCTCTTCAACAGCCACATGTTCGACGGCTCCGAACTGCCGCTGGATGAGAACATGAAAACCTCCAAGGAACTCCTGCAACAGTGCGCGGAACTGGACATCATCCTCGAAGTCGAAGCCGGCGTCGTCGGTGGCGAGGAGGACGGCCACGACACCTCCGGCGTCCCCGCCGACAAGCTCTACACCACGCCGGAAGACATGGTGGCCGTGTATGAAACCCTCAACGGCATCGGCCGCTTCATGTTCGCCGCCACCTTCGGCAACGTCCACGGCTCCTACAAACCCGGCGCGGTCAAGCTCAAGCCCACCATCCTGCGCGACGGCCAAAAAGCGGTGACGGACAAATACGGCGCCGCGGCGGAGATGGACCTCGTCTTCCACGGCGGCAGCGGCACGCCGCTGGAGGAAATCCGCGAAACCCTCGGCTACGGCGTCATCAAGATGAACATCGACACCGACACCCAATACGCCTTCACCCGCCCCATCGCCGAGCACATGTTCAAACACTACGACGGCGTGCTCAAGATCGACGGCGAGATCGGCGACAAAAAACTCTACG
>CAZNKC010000149.1:0-13680 GCA_964573315.1 uncultured Verrucomicrobiaceae bacterium
GCTTGCCGGTACCGGTCTCGCCGAGGATGAGTACACGGCTGTTGCTCACCGCGATGGCCTCCACCATGTCGAAGATGGCCTTCATCGCCGGATCGTGGGAGACGAGGTCGGCCAGCTTGAAGCGCGAGCCGGGCGCGGGGTCGTTCCCTTGGTGCTGCTTGAGCAGTTTGCGGACGCGCGCCTTGAGTTCCTCGGGATGCACCGGCTTGTCCATGTAATCCGACGCGCCGATGCGCACCGCGCCCAGCGCCGTGGTGGGGCTGCCGTAGCCGGTGATGATGAGGATCGGCAGCCGCAACCCCGCGCCGCGCACGCGCCGGATGATCTCCATGCCGCCCATCTCGGCGATCACCAGCCCGGTGATGAGCAGGTCAAAAGGTTCCGTGTCCAGCATCTCGATGGCGCGGCGCGGGCTGAGGCAAACCGTCACGTCCAGCCCCATTGCCGCCAGCGGATCACGAATCTCATCGCAAAACTCCGGGTAGTCGTCACAGACGAGGATGCGGGGCGGGGTTGTTGTTGACATGGGTGTTGTGATTTTATCAACTCCGGCGGCCAGAGCCAGAACAAAATTGACGATGGGCTTCAATAGGCTCCGCCTATGCTTGGCATTGCTATAAATGTTTCGACATCAACAGGCCGCGGACATTAGCATCTCCTTGTCGAAAACATTTCCTGTTCAGACACCCAAAGCCACAACTCAACTCTCCAAAGCCATGAAACCGTTGACAGCAAAATTCAACTGGCGCGCCGCCCTGGCGGTCGCCGGCCTTTGTTCCCTCCCCTCAGCCGCGCTTCAGGCGCAGGATGAGGATTTCGCCAGCTTGGTAAAACGTCTTGAAGCCGACAAGCCCAAGTTCGCCCAGCGTCATCAAGACCTCTTGAACGAACGCTACGATCTCTCCGACAAACCCGCGGATGGTGTGACCATGCCGCGCGGCAAACCCGTGCAGGGCGGCGTGCGCGTCAAGCTGCCGGACGGCGCGACGTGGGACCAACTCGCGTCCCTGACTCCCGCCGAGATCAAGGCGCAAAACCTGTGGCCCGCCGGTTTTTACCCGCTGCCGCATCCGCATCACGAAGCGGGCGGCATGGTATTTCCGAAGAAGCAGATCGACGGTGTGAAAGAGCAGACCGGGCGTGACCTCACGCGCTTCGACCTCGACTACGACCTGCCCGACCACATGCTGCCGGAGTTTCCCGCGCCGATTTATCTCAACACCCGCCCGGATCTCGGTGACGTCTCCCAGGGCAAGCTCATCACCTTGGGCAACTTTTACGATGTGTTCAAAGACATCCTCAACACGAAGCAGCTTGATGGGCTGCGCCTTCTCGTCACGCCTTTCCCGCAGGCGCAGTTCAACGCCACGCATGACCGGCGCGCGCTGCTGGCGCACCAGGGCGTGTCCTGCTTCGACTGTCACTCGAACGGCCACAGCAACGGCGCCACGCACACCGTCGGCGACATCCGCCCAAACGAGCACCGCCACCGCATCGGCACGCCGACGCTGCGCGGCATGAACATCACCAACACCTTCGGCTCCCAGCGCGCCATGAAAACGCTGGAGGACTTCACCGAGTTCGAGCAGCGCGCCGCCTACTTCGACGGCGAGCCCGATCAAGCCGCGCGCAAGGGCGTGAACGTTCTCGAGCGCGGCAGCCAAGTTCACGCCATGGCCGAGTTCGAAAACCTCCTCGGTTTCCCGCCCGCGCCGAAGCTGACGCCGACCGGCAAGCTCGACCCTTCCCTGGCCACCGAGTCCGAGCTGCGCGGCGAGACGCTCTTCCACGGCAAGGCCCAGTGCAGTATCTGCCACACCGGCCCCTACTTCGGCGACGGCCTGATGCACGACCTCAAGGCCGAGCGTTTCTTCGAGGAAAAAATGATCAACGGCCGCAAAGCCAGCGCCGACGGCCCCATCAAGACCTTCCCGCTGCGCGGCATCAAGGACTCGCCGCCCTACCTGCATGACGACCGCCTCATGACGCTGGAGGACACCGTCGAGTTCTTCAACCTCGTGCTCGGCGTCAAGCTGACCTCGGAGGAGAAGACCGATCTGACGGCTTTCCTGCGGACGCTTTGATGAGGCAGAGACGCGTCCCTGTCGATGCGATGGTAGGGACGTGCTGGGCGCGTCCCATTTTTTGCGGAGGGCGGGACTCTGTTCCCGCCCACTTTTCCGCGGGCGGAGGCGGTGCGGAGCCTCGTGGCGCGCCACCCACCGCCTCCGCCCCCCGCGAATATCAGGGACGCGGCACAGCGCGTCCCTACCGGGTGTCACGCAAAAATGCCATGCGCGACCTCGCCGTACACATCGGTGAGGCGGAAGTCACGACCGGCGTGGCGGTAGGTGAGGCGCAGGTGGTCGATGCCGAGCAGGTGCAGGACGGTGGCGTGCAGATCGTGCATGTGGACTTTGTCCTTCACCGCGTAGTAACCGAACTCGTCAGTCTCCCCGTAGGCGAGGCCGCCTTTCACGCCGCCGCCGGCCAGCCACATGGTGAAGCCCTGCGGGTTGTGGTCGCGACCATTGCTGCCCTGCACGATGGGAGTGCGGCCAAACTCGCCGCCCCACACCACCAGCGTATCCTCCAGCAGGCCGCGCTGCTTGAGGTCGGCCAGCAGGCCGGCGATGGGCCGGTCCGCGGCGGCGGCGTTGGCGGTGTGGCCTTTGACGAGGTTGGAGTGCTGATCCCACACGTTCGGCGTGGAGACTTGGATGTAGCGCACGCCGGCCTCGGCGAAACGGCGCGCCAGCAGGCATTGGCGGCCATAGTTGTCGGTCGGCTGCTTGCCGATGCCGTAGAGGTCGAGGATGTGCTGCGGCTCGCCGCTCAAGTCCATGACGCCGGGCGCTTCCCGCTGCATGCGAAAGGCCAGTTCCATGGACTGGATCATGCCCTCCACCGGCGCGTGCCGGGTGCGCTCCAAGTGCTCGCGGTTCATCGCTTGCAGGAGATCGATCTTGCGCGCCTGCTCCGCCGCCGAGCCGGAGCCGTTGAGAAAGCGAAAGCTGGCGTCCTGGGGCAGCTTGCCGCCGCGGCCCACGGTGGTGCCCTGGTTCGCGGCGGGCAGGAAGGCGGAGCCGTAATTGCGCGGGCCGCCGTGGGTGGCGGGCGGGCTGATGCTGACAAAGGCGGGCAAGTCCGCGTTCTCCGTGCCCAGCCCGTAACTGACCCAGGCGCCGATGGAGGGACGCACGAAATTGTCCGCGCCGGTGTGGATCATGCAGACCGCCTGGCCGTGGGACTGGCCCTTGCTCTGCATGGAGCGGATGACGCAAATGTCATCGAGATGGCGGCAGACCTCGGGGAACAACTCGCTGCCCCACAAGCCGGACTGCCCGTGCTGCTGGAACTTCCAGGGCGAGCCGAGCAGCTTGGCCTGACTGGTGGAACTGGGGTCGAGATTTTTGGCAGGCGCGAAAGGCAGGCGCTTGCCGTCATCGGCCTGGAGGCGCGGCTTGTAGTCGAACGTGTCCACATGCGAAGGGCCGCCGTGCATGAACAAAAAGATGACCCGCTTCGCCCGCGGCATGTGATGCAACCCGCGCGGCAAGGACGCCGCCGTAGCGATGCCGGACATGGCGAGAGAACCAAAGCCGCAGGCGGCGGCTTTGAGGGTGTCACGACGTGTGGGGAGGAGCGTGTTCATAATATCATTCCAAAAACAAAAACTCCGTGGAAGCCAGCAGGACGTGAGCGAGATCGTTCAAGCCGTCCGCGCGGTCGGAGAAGGATTCGATGAAGGCTTGGGCGCGGTCGAGGTCGCGCGCGGCGGGGTGGCGGCCGAGGATGGTTTGGTAGAGCCAGACGGTGGGTTCCGGTTGGGCGTAGCTTTGCGCGCCGAGTTCGCGGGCCTGGGTTTGCATGAAGTCGCTGTTGAGGAGGTAGAGCGCCTGCGTGGGCACTGTGGTCAGCGGGCGGTCGCCGGCCACCATTTCCGGGTTGGCCACGTCGAAGATTTCCAGGTCGGGCAGGACGTTGTTGCGGGCGACGGGCAGGTACACGGCGCGGCGTTTCTCGTCATCGAGATTCATCGGTTTGTCGAGATCCTGGCCGTAGTCGAGCGCGGTGGCGGTGGCGGGTTCCCGGTTCAACTGCCCGGCCAAATGCAGCAGGCTGTCGCGGATTTCCTCGGCGGTGAGGCGGCGGTAGGAGCGGCGGCCAAACAACTTGTTTTCCGGGTCGGCCTCAACCAGCGGCGAATCCCCCGCGGCGGCCAGTTGATAGGCGCGGCTGAGCACGATTTCTTTGACCAGGGTTTTGATGGAGCCGCCGCCGGCGCGGAAGCGGGCGGCGAGGTAATCGAGCAGTTCCGGATGACTGGGCGGCACCGCTTGGCCGCCGAAGTTGTCCACGGTGGCGACGATGCCGCGGCCAAACAGCCAAGCCCAGACGCGATTGACGATGACGCGGTCGAGCAGCGCGTTTTCCTCGCTGACGATCCAGTCGGCCAGTTGCAGGCGCCCGCTGGAGCCGGGCTGGATGGCCGGCGCGGCGCCTTCGTAAAGCACCGCGGGGAAGCCGCGCGGGATGAGCGGGCCGAGCTGCCCGGGCTCGCCACGCACGCGCAGGTGAACGTCGCCAGCGTCGGCGGCATCGCGGGGCGCCATCGCCAGTTCGGCGTCCTTCAGTTCGTCGATTTGTTTGGTCAGTTCCTTGGTGAGTTCCGCGCTGTCCATCATCAGCAGCGGATCGCCGGACGCGCCGTTTTCAGCCATCGCAAAGGCGGCGGCTTCGCGCTCCAGATCGTTGACGGAGATGAACTGGACGGCGTCGGCGAAGACATAACCGTCCGCGCCTTCATTGTGGATGATGACGTTCGAGCGCCCGCCTTTTTCAAAGCGGAACTGGCCGATGGGCTGGAACAAACCGCCGACGGCCGGCTGCTGGCTTTGATCTACCAACACCTCATGCACGGCATCGAAAGCCTCCACCTGGACGCGGACGCGGGTGGCGGCGCCGGCTTTGCCGGGGAAGGCCAGGCGCACCTCGTAGCGGCCCGTCTCCGGCAGGCTGCCGCGGAAGATCGCGCGCTTGTGGCCGCGCTCCTTGCGGTCGTCGTGAATGTAGAACGCGCCGAAGCGGTTGCGGGAGAGTTCGGACACTTTCCACTCACCGACAAGCTCGGCGTCCTCCTCGTCGTAAAGCACGCCGGCGAGCGGCAGTTTTTTCAGGGCGGATTTGCCGCCGACCTTGCGCATGAATTCGCGCTCCACTTTCAGGCGCATGGCCAGCTCCAGGCGCTCGACGCGGCGGGTGAGTTCGGCCAGTTCCGGCTCCGGCTGCGGCAGCGGACGCTCCACCCAACTGGCCACGTTCACGCAGCCGTTGCGCGTGCCCATGACGACCTGCGTGGAGCGGAAAAAACCCGCCAAGGCGTAGTAGTCGCGCTGGCTGAAGGGATCGAACTTGTGGTCGTGGCAGCGCGCGCAGCCGATGGTGAGGCCGAGGAAGGCCTTGCCCATCGTGTCCATCTGTTCGTCCACGGTGTCGAGGTTCAGCTTTTCCTTGTCGCGCTCCGTGAGCATCTTCGGACCAAGCGCGAGGAAAGTGGCGGCGATCAGCTTCGAGCGCCGCTCTTCTTCGTCCCGCGCCTCCATGAGATCGCCGGCGAGCTGCTCGGCGATGAAGTCATAGTAAGGCTGGTCGCGATTAAATGCGTCGATGACGTGGTTCCGGTAGCGCCAAGCTTGATAGAAAGTGTAGTTGCGATCGCCGCCGTTGGAGTCCGCGTAACGCACGAGGTCGAGCCAGTGGCGGCCGAATTTTTCGCCGAAGGCAGGACTGGCCAGCAGGCGCTCGACCAGCGTTTCCACTTCCGCCGCGAGCGGCGCGGTTGGGTTTTCAAACTTCGCCAAATCCGCGGCGGACGGCGGCAGCCCGGTGAGATCGTAATGCAACCGCCGCAACAGCGCCGCCGGGGCGGCGTCCGGCGCGGGCTCCAGCTTTTCCGCCTCCAGCCGCGCGAGGATGAAGTTGTCGATGTCCGAGCGCGGCCAGTCCGTGTTTTGCACCGCCGGGACGGGCGGGTTTTGCAGCGGCCGGAAAGCCCAGCCTTGGCGCGCGGCGGTGAAGTCGATCTCGCCCTTGCGCATGGCGTCCGCCAGCGCGACGTCGCGCGGATCGGGCGCACCCAGCGCGATCCATTTTTCAAACACCGCGATGGCTTCATCCGGCAGCCGCGACTTCGGCGGCATTTGCAGATCCTCGTCCAGATAGCGCAGGCTGTGAATGAGCAGGCTCTTTTCCACGTCCCCCGGAACGATGGCCGGCCCGGCGTCGCCGCCCGTCTGCCAGCCCTCGCGCCGGTCCAGCAGCAGGCCGCCCTTTTGCTTGCCGGACTCCTGCGAGTGACACTCGTAACAATGCTTCACCAGCAGCGGGCGGACCTCGTTTTCAAAAAACACGACCCCATCCTCCGCGGCGCCCGCCGCGAGGCAGGTTCCGAGGCTGAGCAGGATGACGCGTTGCAGGGCGGGCATGACGGGAAAAGTCGTAACGGAGTCCGCTTTGGACAAAGAAATCGCCACCCCGGGCGGGCATCTTTCAATTTCCGGGCATGGTAGGGACGCGGCACAGCGCGTCCCTACCAGATGATGACAATCAGGGTTCAACTTGCGTCCGCCCGATCCCATCCTATCTTCGCCTCCCCTAAAACCCCAAAACCCAGCCCACTCATGAACCAACTGGAACAGCTCAAGCAACACACCGTCGTCGTCGCCGACACGGGTGACTTCGAGGCCATGAAGGCCTACAAGCCGCAGGACGCCACCACCAATCCCTCCCTCATCCTGCAAGCCTCGCAGAAGGACGAATACAAATCCCTCGTCGAAAAAGCCGTCGCCGAAGGCAAAGCCTCCGCGCTCTCCGGGCAAGCCCTGGTGGACTCCGTGCTCGACCGCATCCTCATTTTGTTCGGGCTGGAAATCCTCAACATCGTCCCCGGCCGTGTCTCTACCGAAGTCGATGCCCGCCTTTCCTTCGACACCGAAGGCACCATCGCCAAAGCGCGCCAGATCATCAGCCTCTATGAAAAAGAGGGCGTCGCCCGCGAGCGCATCCTCATCAAGATCGCCTCCACCTGGGAGGGCATTCGCGCCGCCGAGGTGCTGCAAAAAGAGGGCATCAACTGCAACCTCACCCTGCTCTTCAGCCTCGTCCAAGCCGTGGCCTGCGCCGAGGGCGGCATCCGGCTCATTTCCCCCTTCGTCGGCCGCATCCTCGACTGGCACAAAAAGAGCACCGGCAAGGACTACGCCGCCGCCGAAGACCCCGGCGTGCAATCCGTCACCACCATTTACAACTACTACAAGCACTTCGGCCACACCACCGAGGTCATGGGCGCCAGCTTCCGCAACAAGGGCGAGATCACCGAACTCTGCGGCTGCGACCTGCTCACCATCAGCCCCGCGCTGCTCGGCGAGTTGCAAAACGCCACCGATCCCATCGAGCCCAAACTCAACGCCGCCAACGCCAAGTCGCTCCAGATCGACCGCGTGCCGGTCGATGAAAAAAGCTTCCGCTGGCTGCTCAACGAAGACGCCATGGCCACGGAGAAGACCGCCGAAGGCATCCGCAACTTCGCCAAGGACATCGTCAAGCTGGAGAATCTCGTCAGCGGTTTGCTGGCTTGATGCGGAGCGCGGCCGCCCCGCCCGCCGGAGCGCGAGTGCCCTCACTCGCCCGGAGCGCGGGTGCCTTCACCCGCCGCTCCAGCGTGCCGGCGTCGGCGCGGGTGAAGCGCCACACATGAAACCAAGCAACAAACCCCGTTGTCATTCAAAACGTGAAAAGGGGACTCTGGCTCAAACAGGCTGGCGGCCAAGGAAGGGCACGCAAAGGCGCAAAAATCGGTTTCTTTGCCTCTTTGCGCCTTTGCGTGAGACCTTTTGAGAACCGGATTTTCATACGCAAGCTCCGGTGCGAGTGAGGGCACTCGCGCTCCGGGTTGCGCAACCCCGCATCCCGGGGTTTCTTTGACATTCTCCCATGAAATTGCGCGACGCCCTCCTGAACCTGGCCATCACCGCCGTCCTGGTGCTCGTCATCGTGCTCGTCGCGCTCGTGCTCAAGCGCAGCCGCCCGCCGGCGCCCAAGGCCATCCCCGTGAATCCAGCCGACGCGCCCGCTTACGATCGCGGCGCGCGGCCCGTGCTGGAAATCTTCGAAGCGCTCGACCGGGCGGAACTCATCGAAAGCCGCGCCAATGAGGCCGACACCCTCCGCTTTCGCATCGGCCAGGAAGAGCATGTCTTCACGCTCTATTTCATCGATGCCGTGGAAACCACCCTGACTCATTCGCAACGCATCAGAGAGCAGGCGCGTTGGTTTGGCAACGTCACCGACCCTGAGATCGTCGAGGCCGGCGCCGAGGCGCTGGCCTATGTGCATGACCTGCTCGCCCGCCTGCCTTTCCTGGTGCTCACCCGCTGGGAGCGCGTGCCCAATTCCACCCGTTACTACGCTCTCATCCGCGTCGAGATCGAGCCTGGCCGCCACGTCTATCTGGCCGACCTGCTCATGCGCGCCGGTTACGCCCGCATCTCCGGCGTCACCACTTCCCTGCCCAATGACAGCCGCAACGAGACCGACTACCTGCTCGGCCTGAAAAAACTCGGCGACGAAGCCCGCGCCGCCAAGCTGGGCATTTGGAAAAGGGCGCGCTGAATGGCAGTGCCAAAAATCTCTCCCTGAAAACTCTCAACCCCTTGCCTTATCAGCATCTCGCTGCGCGAACTGGCTGGCTTGGGTTATGCCTGCGGAGGTTCCGCTTCTACGCGCGAGTCTGGGCCACCACACCTCCACCAAGCACCAGGCATAAACCGGAGCCAGCAGGAAGAGGGAGGGATAAAGGTAACGTTCCTCGCCATAAACGGCTCCATACATGGCGGTGTTGAACGCGAAAAATACCACGGACGACTCCACCCAAAAATCGCGCAGGTTCCACAGCGGCACCACTGAAACCACAAGCAGGATCGTCAAAAACAACTGGTCGTTCCCGATCAGGAGCCGGAAAGGATACTTCCACCACGGGATGTCGTCGGCGCGGTACAGATCAATGAACATGGCGGCGGTGCGATGCACGCATTGCTTCACGTATTGTACCGGGTTTGCCTTGAGCCATTCCAGAGCCGCGGCTTTATACCACAGGTACTTTTCACCGTCGTCCTTGCAGGCGGCCAGGACGCGCCGGGCCTCCTCCGGCATGGCTGGATGATCGGGCGAGGAGATTTGGAAATAGGGCAGAATGTTGCCCCGATAGAGGGAACTCACGCCGTCCATCGACCCCATAATCGGCAGCCCGAACACGGCCTTGTTGCGGGCCGTCCAAGCTGCGGCGGGCAGCAAGGAAACCAAAACGAACACCGCCGCTTTCGGCCATTTCACCGGCGTGCGCCACCAAGCCAGCAACCCCAGCACGGGGACGAAGAGCACGTTGAGGGACTTGGTGAGGCCGAGCAAGCCGAACCACAGCGCCGAACGCAGCACCGCGCCCCAGGAGGCGCCCTTCTTCCAGCGCGAGGCCAGCTCTATCCACAGCAGACCGAGCAGCACCATCGTCAGGCATTCGTTGCGGATCATGTGCTGATAGACGGCCATCGGCGTGGCCTGCATCAAAAGGAGAGCCGCCAAAGCCGTCAGGTCTCCCCGCGTCCGCGCCGCTTGTTTGGCGATCAGCCAGCACACCCAGCCATACAAAGCGATTTGCGCGACGATGACCGGCCACAGGTTGCCCACCGTCCACACATGCGGCTTGACCAAGCCCGCCGCCATGAACGCCATGATAAAACCCGAATAACCCGGCTCGCGCTTCGCCGAAGGCTGGACACCGTCCAGGGAATAGAGATCGTGGGTCAAGGGGTAGGCCGCCAAATCCAAATACTCTCCCGCGTCCAGGCTGATGACCAAGGGCGCCGCGCGGCCTGCCAGGGCCAGCGCCACGAAGAACAACAGATGCCCGGCGCCCAGAATCAGGGCCACGCGCCCCAGGCACGGGTCTCTCTTCCAAGAAGCCAGCCAGTCAACCGCCAACCGTTTCATGAACGCCCTCCTTCATTTCGTCGTTTGTCCGCCCGCTTCCGTTTCCCAATGCCGGCAAGGACCGGCGCATCATTTGCATTTCAAACAGCGCGCGGAAATAATTGTTGATCGTGGTCAAGATCGTGGACACCCCGACGAACAGCATGGAGAGCAGCACCAGCCCCGTCGCCAAAATCGCCATCGGTACGCGGTACACGTATTGAAAGCGGATGTAATCGTAAATCGGCAGGGATCCGGCAATCAGGCCGAGGACGAAAAATACGGCGGCAAGCGTGCCGAAAAACGCGCTTGGCCGGTAGTCGCGCAAAATGCGGAAGATCGTGGCCAACACACGCAGGCCGTCTTGAAAGGTGTTCAGCTTCGAAAACGACCCGGCGGGCCGGTCCGTGTAGCGGATCGGCACCTCCACGATGCGAAAGCGGTTGTCGAGCGCAAAGATGGTGCTTTCCGTTTCCAGTTCGAAGCCCGCCCGCAGAATCGGCGTATGCTCGATGAAGCGTCGCGTCATCACCCGGTAACCGGACATCACGTCGCGGAGTTTGACTTTGAAAAGACGGTTGATGAGGCCGATGACCAGCGCGTTGCCGAGGTTGTGGAAGGGGCGCTTGTTTTCCTTGCGGTAGTCACCCGTGGACAGCCGGTCGCCAACGACCAAGTCCGCCTCTCCCGCCAGCACCGGGGCGAGCATTTGCGGCAGGTCTTCGGGGTGATAAGTCATGTCCGCATCGATCATCACATAAACATCCGCCACCACGTCGTGGAACGCCCGGCGCACCGCGTAGCCCTTGCCCGGGCGCGGCTCGTCCAGCACCTGCCCTCTCGCTCCACACTCCGCCAGCGTCCGCTGCGCGATGCTTCGCGTGTCATCCGTGGAACGGTTGTTCACCACTACGATTTCCGCTTCTGGCAGGGCTGCATGGAAGCGGTGGATCACTTCGGCAATCGTCAGCGCCTCGTTATAGGCGGGAATGATGAGGGCAATCGAAGGATGGGGTGACATTTAATGAAAGTTAAAATATAATTATTGTAATTTCAAGGATTATTGCGATTATTTTGGCTTGTTCATGACTTCCCAGTTTCAGCGTTATCTCGAGCGCATCACCGTTTGGGGCTGCGGCTCCCTTCTGGGGATGCTCGCCTCCGACGTGGTACTCGGGTCGTACAACGCCGGCATATCTCCCTTGAAGCCAAGCCTGTTCACCTTTGGCACAGCTTTGTTTTGCCTGAGCATCGCTGTCGTCAGCAAGCCGCGCTTCTGTCCTGCGGCTTTCTGGATTCTCCTGCTGCCGCTGGTACGGTTCATCGACACGGGCCTGCTGGGCCGCTTCGCTTTTTCCGGCTCTGGAGAGGTCACCATGTCCTGCCTGCGCATCCTGCTGGTGGCCGTTTCCATGATCGCCGTGCTGTCCACCCCTTCCGGCCTGAAAGCCGCGCGCTGGGCCGCCATCCTGGCCATCCTGCTCACTTCGGGGTCGGTACTGGCGGAGTTTGCCGGGCTGGTGCGCTTCAGCAGCATCCCGGGACGTGCCGCCGGTTTCAACGGCCATCCCAACTCGCCGCCGATCATCATTTGCCAAGCCTTGGGGTTGGTGTTTGCCTTGAACAAAAACTTCCGCTGGAACATGGCCCTGATCGCTGTGGGCATCCCAGGAGTCGCCCTCACCTACGGACGCAGCGGCATGGTCATCTTCGCCTTTCTCACCGGTTGGTACATTCTGGTCAACGCCCGGCGCAACATAGGTTTTCTGATCCTGTGCTCCTACGCGCTGCTGCCGCTGCTGGTGATCGGCTTCACCTTCATGCAACAGGCCACGGGGAGCGGGGTGAGACAGGACAAAAACACCGCCGGCCGTCTCCAGGCGATTTACGAACTCGATTTTGAAAAGCTGAAATCTCCGGAACGCGCCAAGGATCTCGCCGACGCCTGGGAGGGGGTGATGCAAGAACCCGCCTGGGGGCACGGAGTCGGCTCGGCATCCACCCGCTGGGCGCCGCACAACGAATACGTCGCCATGTGGCTGGAGCTGGGCGTTCCAGGACTCCTGCTTTATCTGTCCATCGTCTGGGGGCTGGCGCTGCGCAGCCTGCTGTCTAAAGGGCAGGCTTGGTTCGCGGTGCTCGGTTATCTGGCCTACACACCGATCGCCCAGGAGCGCGTGCTGGACCCGCATTTTTATCTCTCGCTGCTGACCATCGCGCACGTTCTGTGGCCGCAACGGTTCTCCATTCTCCTGCAAAGCCCGTCCGTTCCAAGCGCCGCGGCCCCCGTGCGTCCATGACCGAATACCTGCCATCTCTGGTGCTGCTCATCCGCGACCTCGGCTTCGGCGGCGCGCAGCGGCAGCTTGTGGCGCTGGCGCGCGGGCTGCATGGGCGGGAGTTCGCGGTCACCGTGGTGTCGTTTTACGGCGGGCCGCTGGCGGCTGATTTGGAAGCGCACGGCGTGCCGCATGTCGCGGTCGGAAAAAAAAACCGCTGGGATCTCGCCGGATTCATCCTCCGATTGGCGCGAACCTTGCGCGCGCTGCGACCGGATGTGCTGCACGGTTATCTGGCGGAATCCAACCTCATGGCGCTGCTGCTGAAACCCTTCTGCGACCGGCCCAAAGTCGTGTGGGCCGTGCGCGACTCGGAGAGCGACGCGCGCCAATGGGGCGTGCTCGGCAAGGCCAGCTTCCGCCTGAACTGCCTGCTCGCCCCCTTCCCCAACCAAATCATCGCCAACTCGCAAGCCGGGCGGGACTGGTACCAAGCGCGTGGTTTTCCGCGCGACGACGCGCGTTTTAGCGTCGTGCCGAACGGCATCGACGTGGAGCGCTTCCAACCCAAATCGGAACTCGCTCCTGAGGACATCGTTTTCGGCATCGTCGGCCGCCTCAACCCGATGAAGGATCACGCCACTTTTTTGCGTGCGGCGGCTATCGTGTCAGAGCGGCATCCCGAAGCGCGGTTTGAAATCATCGGCGACGGGCCGGAGCCTTTCGTGGCGGAGTTGAAACGGCTGGCGCGCGATCTCGGCTTGGCGGACTCCGTCACCTGGTCGCCCGCGCAACCCGATCTGGAAAACGTCTATCCCCGCCTCAGCGCTCTCGTCTCCTCATCAGCCTACGGCGAAGGTTTCTCCAACGTGCTCGGTGAAGCCATGGCCTGCGGCGTGCCCTGCATAGCCACCGACGTCGGCGACGCCGCAGTCGTGCTCGGCGAAACCGGTTTCCTCTGCCCGCCCCGCGACCCCGCCGCGCTCGCCGAAGCCATGAGCCGCTTCCTCGTGGAGCGAGCCGCTGGCTCGCTGCCCCCCACCCAGCGACCGAGCCGGTCGCTCCAAGCCCGCGAACACATCGAAACCCACTTCACCGTCCCCCAAATGATCGAACGCACCGCCGCCCTGCTGGGCGAAACTCTGCAACACCCATGACTCGCTTGAATCCATCCCTGGAGCGCACGCGTCCCGCGTGCTCTTTTCGGCGTCCCGCCGAAAAGATTGAGCGCAGCGAACACCGGGGGGCGCGCGGACGCACCTTGAAAATAAATCCTAATCAAACGGGTGAACAAAAAAGGTGTTCTCGGCGGATGGCACTCACCCCCGTGTGCGGCTCCCGCCGCAATGCGTTCGGCGGGACGCCGAACGCAGCA
>CAZNKC010000150.1:0-2097 GCA_964573315.1 uncultured Verrucomicrobiaceae bacterium
CGCCCCCCGCGAACAAATGGGCGGGAACAGAGTCCGCGCCCTCCGATTTTGGCGAATGCTACTCCACTGCGCCACCGGCTTCCCGCCAAGCTTTCAAGCCGCCTTTGAGAATCCACACGTTTTCCAGCGGCAGCGTGTCGAGCAGCCGCTCTTTGATCTTGCGGCTCGCCTCGCAGCGTTCTCCGTCGCAGTAGATCACCACGGGCAGGGTGTTGGTTTGCAGCGTGTCGAGCAGTTGAAAAAGCTGGTTGTCGAAATCCTGCTCGTTGAGCGAATGCGCGCCGGGGATGTGCGCTGCGGCGAACTGATCCGACGGTCGGGCGTCCAGCCAGAGCGTTTCGCCGCCGAAGCGGTTGCGCACCTCGGTTACGGTTACCTCATCCTCACGCGGCGGAGCGTCCACCAGATACCAAGCCGGCGCCAGCGGATGGAAAAAATGCGCGGCTACTGCCGCTGCCGCGCTCAACGCCACCAGGATGACCGCCTGCATCAAAGCTTTGCGCGCGGGCCGCATCTTCATTCCTTCGCCGCCGCCGAGGCGGGTTTGCGGAACACGCTGAAAAAGGCGAGCTGCCGCTGGTATTTGGGGATGGCGCTGTCCGTTTCGATCTTGAGCGCGCCCATGAGTGGCTCGTCCGTGGATTTGGGTTTCACGGTGATGCGGTATTCGCGCCCCGGTTTGATCTCCTCGCTTTTGAACTCGACGCTTTCGCGCGTGCTGGTCACGCCGGTGATGCGCAGCGGTTGATCGCCCAGCATCTTCACCACGCAGGATTTCTCCACGGCTTCCTCGCCGAGCCACCATTGCAGCGTCTTCGGCTCGATCTCCACCACCGCCGGCACGTCGAGCACGAACGGGATGTCCCATTTCGGCTGCGCCGGATCGTCCGTGGCCACCGTGACCGATTTTTCATGCCGGCCCACGAAGCTGGATACTTTGAATTCCGCTTTCCCCGTGCCGCTGGCGCCCGGCGCGTAGGTGCGCGCATCGAGGGATGCGCTCAGGCAACTGCATCCGCTCTCCAGGTTCAGGATCGTCACCGGCTTGTCTCCCTTGTTGCGGAAGGTGAACGCTACTTCCACCACTTCATCCTCCGGTTTCGGCTTCACTTCCACCATGGGCGAGTCCAGCACCAACTCCGCGTGGCAGCAAACCGCCGCCGCGAGCCCGGCCAGAATCACTGCTGCTCTTCGTTTCATGTTTTCAATCTACATTAAAACGGGCTGCGCGTCCAAGAACTTCGAGCGGGAAGGGGGCTGCCCGATGGGGATTTCTTCTTCCGCGAAACTTGGACGGTCTCGATACGACGGGGGTTTCCGCAAGCGTCAGCGCAGCAGCGCTTGCACGTCGGGCAGGATGGCTTCCGCCCAGATTTGGTAGCCTTGCTCGGAGAGATGCAGCACGTCCGGCATGATCTCGCGGGACAGGGTGCCGTCGGCGTTCAGGAATTTCGGCCCCAGGTCGCGCCAATGCACCCGCTGTCCGTCGGCGAACTCCTTGATCAGCGCGTTGGTTTCCTCGTTCTGTTTGCGGAGGGGATCCTCCGCGTTTTCGCCGCGCGGGAAGATGGCGAGCAGCAGCACTTTGGTGTCCGGGCATTTTTGGGCCAGCACGTTGAGGATCTCGCGCACGCCGTCGGCGGTCTGCTGCGCGGAGCATTCGTAGCCGTTGCGCCCGGTGTGGCCGGTGTTGTTGGTGCCGATCATGAGCACGACGAGTTTGGGCTTCAGGCCGTCGAAATTGCCGTTGTGCAGGCGCCACAACACATGCTCGGTGCGGTCGCCGCCGGTGCCGAAGTTGGCGGCTTTGAGGGGGGCGAAGTGCTGGTCCCACATGGCCTTGCCTTTGCCTTCCCAGCCTTGGGTGATGGAGTCGCCGAGGAAGACGAGTTCGGCCTCGCCCTGCTTGGAGATTTCGTTGAAGCGCGCGTGCCGTTCCTGGCAGCGTTCCTCCGGGCGCTCCACCGGCGTGGTGGCGACATGCAGCGCGGTCTTCGCGCC
This sequence comes from uncultured Verrucomicrobiaceae bacterium, assembly GCA_964573315.1. Lineage (GTDB taxonomy): Bacteria > Verrucomicrobiota > Verrucomicrobiia > Verrucomicrobiales > Verrucomicrobiaceae > JAGRPD01. Next base: position 2,002 of record CAZNKC010000150.1, read on the forward strand.
GAGCACGGTGGTCAAAAGCAGCAGGGAGAGGAAGGTGGAGCGTTTCATCGGATCAAAAAAATAGGTTGGAGTGGGTGAGGTTCAATCAAACGCCGG
>CAZNKC010000150.1:2197-10921 GCA_964573315.1 uncultured Verrucomicrobiaceae bacterium
CTCATCCTTTTTTCAGCACGCGCTCCCCGCGTTTTGGCGGCTGGCAGACCATGCGTTTGAGGGAGCGCAGACTACGGAAGCAGACCGCCGCCGGGCTGGAGGACGAATAACCCTCGACATCGACCAAATCCCGTCCCGCCGGGCACCATTCCGTTTTGTAGCGGTAGTCGCCGGAGAGCATGTCGTAGTAACGCAGGCCGAGCCGCTGGCAATGCAGGATGGTGTTTTTCACCGCCAGATTGCCGGGGGAAAGGTCCGCGTAACGGGTGTCCCAGCCGAGCTGGTAATGGAAAAAGCGGTCGCCCTCGATGAAGCCGTAACAACCTGCGATCATGCGCCCTTGAGCCGCCAGATAGGGCAGGATCGCTTTTCCCGCGGCGAGCCATCGCACGGCCAGCCGGCGGTGGAACTGCCAAGCGCGGCCTTTGACAAAGGTGCTTTCACCCGCGTTCCAACGCCCGCAATGCAGGGAGGCCAGTTCGTCCATGGCCGCGCCGGGTTTCATGGTCAGTCCGGCCAGCCCGGTTTCCGCGCCGTGCTCGCGCGTCAGTGTCTGCCAGCGGTTGCGCAGGTTGCGCTGCCAGCGACTCGAATGCCGTGCTGCCACGCTCTCCCAATCCTCCGGCAGCGGCGTGAACCAACCGGCGTGGATGTTGACGACGCCTGCGCCCATCGCGTAGGAGCGCAGGCTGTCGAGCAGGATCGGGAAATTGGGGGATTCCGCCGGGATCTTGTTCAGCCGCACGCCCTGCCATTCAGAGGCCAAGGCCCGGATGCCCTGGCACAGCAGCGGTGCCAGTTCCGGTTCGCGCCCGGCAGGGACTAGAAAATCCAGCACTTCACCCTCGACCAACCCAACCCCGCCCAGCCAGCACAACTGCCGCAAATACCGCCGCACGCCGTCCGTGGAATAACCCAGCACCAGTGGCGCGATGGCCTCCGGCACACCGAAGGCGTCCCGCGCCACCACCAGGGCCAGCCGGTAATCCGCGCCGAAGCATTCCCACCACAACCGCGCCCAGTCCCAGCGCAGGAAAGGCGAGCAGGTGGCGGAGGCCTCGGCCAGCGCATCCCAGTGCGGCTCCAGCGCGGCAAACCCCGCCTCGTCACGCACGATCTCCATCCGGGGAGGCAGGCCATTGGCGTTCCGCACAGACCTGCCCGGAGACAGTGATGATTTCGCAGCGCCAGAGAAGAGTTCTTTGGCAAAGACCAAGTCGGGAGTGGAAGTCAGAGACACGGTGGGTCGGCGCAAAATATCAGCCGACTCTATAATAACAGTCAGAAAAGTGTAAAATCAACTAAAAATATAAGGTTTCCATTTATTATTGAAATTTGACCAAGAGTTTGTCCTGAAAATGAGTGCCTACGGAATAACCGGAACAGGCGGAAAGATCGGATCATCCGGGAAGTGGGCTTGCTCTACCCTCAACTGGGACTGGAGGCCTTTTTTGCCGTCAAGCCGTCGCCGACCCGCGCGAGCGCCCGCCGCCGGAGCGCGGCTTGCCTTTTTCGTTTTCTGGCGGGGCATCCGTCGCCGAGCCTTCTTCGTTCTGCGTTGCTGCGTCCGGTGGTGGCGGCGGGGTTTGCGGATTTTGCGGGGTGGTGTGATAGATGACGACAACGTCGGAGGACGGGCCGGAAGGCGCGAAGTCGTTGCCGAGTCCGACGGTCTGGAGGCGCGCGGCTTCGATGCCGAGTTCGATGAGGGTCTGGCGTACGGCCTGGGCGCGGCGCTCGGAGAGGGAGCGGGCGTGATCCTCCGGGATGCCGGGCGAGGTGTAGCCGACGATGAGATAACGCGTCTCCGAGGCCTTGGCGGACTCGGCGAATTGCTGGAGGCCAAGGCGGTGGCGGCCGCTGGTGTTGAAGCCGTCTCCGGTGAAAGCGAGGGCGGGGCAGGCGGGGGTGAGTTGGCGGCCCAGCGGCGAGGGGAAGCCTTCCCGGGAGCCGAGTGCATAAACGACCGCCGTGCTTTCCGCCGGCAGCAGCGGGATGCCGCCGCAGCCGCTCAGCAGCAGCGCGGCGGTCGCGAGCGCGCCGAACTGGCAGAGGCGATGGTGGGAGGCGGGGGGGGGCATTGGGACGGGGGGACGGAGGGACGGGGAGACGGACGGAGGGAGGGGGAAATCAGTTGGTCCAGCGGGGTTCGGAGACTTCTCCGAAACCGCTGATGAGGACTTTGCGGGCGCCGGTGGCGAGGTCTTGACGGTAGAGGTCGCCATTTTGCACGTAGATGAGATGGCGGCCATTCGGGCTCCAGGAGGGATGGCGGGCGCCGCGCTGGATGATGCGCGCGGGGCCGCTGGGGTAGCTCTTGATGGCGACCACCCAGCCGGAGCCGGCGCGTCCGCGGGCGGCGAAGGCGATTTGATCGCCGTCGGGCGACCAAGCGGGATCGGTGGCGAAGCGGTAGCCGGTGTTCCACCTCTCGACGCCGCCGGCAGATTTTTCCGAGCCGAAATCAGCGATGTAAAGTTGCTGCCCGCTGCCTTCGTCGCTGGAAAAAACAAGGCGGTTGCCTTCCGGACTCCAGGAGGGGCTGCACGGGACGCCGATGGACTCGGTGAGGCAGCCGGCGGAGTTCGTGGCGAGATCGGTGACAAAAATTTCGGGATTGCCGAGGAAACTCATGACGAGGGCGAGGTGGCGTCCGTCCGGGCCGAAAGCCGCGCCGAAGCTGGTGCCGGGGGTGTCGGTGACGGTGCGCTCCATGCCGCCGCCGAGGTCCATGAGCATGACGGCGGGGAAGCCGCCGCGGTAGCTGGTGAAGGCGAGCAGGGAGGCGTCCGCGGAGAGCGTGGGGCCGACCGCGCCGTGACGGTGGCGGGTGACTTGCTGGATGTTGCCGCCCTCGGCGTCGCAGAGATAGATTTGCTTGGCGCCGGAGTGGTTGCTGACAAAAACGATGCGGCTGGTGGCGAGGCCGGGCTTGCCGGTGATGCTGTAAATGAGGTCGTCGGAAAGCGCCTGGAGGTTTTCATCGAGGCCGGGCGCGGCATAGGTGCGCTCGAAGAGCAGCTTGCCGGAGGCGTCCCGCAGCCTGCCGGTGACGCGCCCGCCCACGGAGTCGCCGGAGATTTCGAAGGCGGTTTTTTCCTTGGTCTCGCCGGATTCGAGCACATCAAAAGCGCGGGAGCGCCGCAGTTCGGCGAGCAGGGCGTTGCGGGCGCTGGCGCCGGAGCTGCCGCTGAAGGCGCCGACGCGGATGCCGGGCAGGGGAGTCTCCGTCGCCGCCGGCGCGGCGGCGGCTTGGCGGTCTTTGTCTTTTTTAAGGAAAGGCAAAAAACCATGGGACGCGCACGGCTGCCAAAGCAGCAGGACAAGCAGGAGGCGCGCGAGCGTGGAGGCTTTCATCATTCGACTTGAAACTGGATACGGCAATCGTAGCGCGAATTTTGAAAAGGGGAAGGGAGGCTCTGCGGAAACTTTAACGCGCGGCGTTCGTCCGGGCGGCTGCGCAGCACTTCCTTCACTTTTTCGGCGGCGTCGAGCACGGAGAGGTCCAGTTCCGGCGAGCCGGACGGAGCGGCGAGGTCGGCTTTTTCCAAGGTGACGCCGGGACCGAGGCTGACATCAAGGCGGACAGTGCGGCGCGCGGCGGCCAGCAGGCGCGGGTTTGGCGGCTGCCAAGCGCGCATGAAGGCCTCGTAAAGCGCTTCGTCGAGACGGTCCAGGGCGGTGAGATCATGCCGCGCCGTTGAGGTTTCCTGCCCGGCGCTTGCAGCGGTGTTGAGGCGGGAAAGGGTGATGTAACGCGCGCTGGTGGCGGCGGGGATGTCCGGCGCGGGGGAGTTGGCGGCGGGTTCGGCGGGGGGAGTTGGCGGCGGCTCCGGCGCGGCTGCTGTGACGGCGGGCATGGTGAAATCCGCGGGATCAAACCAGTGGCCGGCGTGGTCTTGGAGAAGGCTCGTGGTTTTTGCTTCCATGGGCGTCGTGGCCTCGGCGGCGGGAAACTCCGATCTCTCCGGCGGCAGCCGCCAAGCGAACCAAGCGACAAACGCGGCGATGCCCAAGTGGATCAACGAAACCACCACCAGCACGGGCCGGATGGGTTCGAGAGTCGTGGTGCGGGGCATGAATGACGAATGTGGAATGACGAATTAGCGCGCTTCTTCCTCGACTTGGAAAGCTGTCCGCTGCACGCCGGCGCGGGTGAGCATGGCCATGACTTCGGCCAGGGTGGAGACGGGTTGATCGGGGGCGATCTCGACGCGCACGCCGAGGCCGGGGCGGGCGGGCAGCCATTCCTCGCGGAGCCGCGCTTCCGCGGCGGCCAAGGTCAAGGGTTCCGCCGGGCTGCTGTCCGCTACGAGCGTGTCCGGGCCGGACACGCGCAGGGTGAGGACATTCTCCGGCGCGGGCGCGGCGGATTCCAGCCTGGCGGCGGCGGGGCGGAGCAGGGCGTCGCTGTTGGAGACGAGGGGCAGGGCCACCATGAAGGCGAAGAGCAGGATGAACACGAGGTCGAGCATCGGGGTGACGCTGATTTCAGCGACGAGTTTGCGATGATGCTGGCGGGTGTGGCGCATCCGGTGTGTGGCGGTCGGGGCAGATCAAGATCAGGTGGTGACGGGCGGCGTGGACAGGGAGGGAGCGCCTGTCAGCGCCTCCAAGCCCGCCGGTTCCAGTTCGTCGCCGAGGTCCGCGTGATCCGGCGCGGCGGCGCGGTGGTCCACGAAATGGCGGTCGAGGATGCTGGCGAAATCCACGGAGAAATGCTCGATGCGCGCGATCTGGTGGCGGATGCGGGAGACGAGGTAGTTGTAACCGAAGATGCTGGGGATGGCGACCAGGAGGCCGGCCACGGTGGTGAGCATGGCGGCGGAGAGGCCGGGAGCGAGCGCGCGCAGGCCGGCGCCGTCGGCGGCGGCGGTGAGTCCGGCGAAGCTGTCCATGACGCCCCAGACGGTGCCGAGCAGCCCCAGCACGGGGGCGCCGCTGAGCGCGGTGGCCACGACGCCGAGGCCGCTCTCCAGGCGCAGCGAGGTCTCGCTGACGGCGCGGTCCATGGTCTCGCGGACGGCGTGCATCTCGCTGGCGGAGATGCGGCCGGCGGCTTGGAGGCGGCGGTTGAAGCCGGCGTCCACCACGTCCGTGCCGAGCAGGTAGAAGGACAGCTCCCGGCAGGCGTCATGATAGACGTGAAACATGGGCGCGGCGGCGAAGCGCTCACCGGCCTGATAAAGCGAGAGCGGATGCGGGCTGCGGCGCAGGTCGTCGCAGAAGGCGGCGTTGGCCAGGCGGGCGTGCTTGAGCAGGCTGAATTTGCGGGTCATGGCCACCCAGGTGGCGATGGAAAGCAGCACCAGCAGGACGCAGATGACGAGGCCGGAGGCGGAGGAGTTTTTCAGGCCGAAGCTGAGGCCGGAAGCCAGCGGGAGCGGGGTCATGGCGCGGAAGTGAAGGTTGCGTGAAACGGTTTTGCCCTAGATAACGGACTGCGGACGCGCGTCGTCAACTCAACTTATGATTTTTCCCGCGTTGGAGCGGGGCATGGAGCGCGGGCATCTTGCCTGCGCGGACAGGGTTGGATGCTTGTTCCCCATGCCAATCCCCAAAAAAGAAGCGCAGGTTGCGGGCAACCTGCGCCTCCGAGCGGGCGAACCCTAGATCGAACGAACCAGACCGATCACCAACCCTGCGTGCGGCTGTAATCCACTTGCGAGATAAAACCGACTTGCGGGGAAAACTCCGAATAACCCCACCAGGGGTCAAGCTGTTCCTTCCGGTAGTAAGGCGGGCGGTAAGTGCATTTGTAGGTGGGGAAGGGGAAGGTCACAACCTCATAAACGCCGTAGCCGAGGCGCACGATGGTGCGCTTGGTGCCTTCGACGACGAAGTCGGAGGCGGCGGCGTGGGCGCCGTCACTGCGGTTGCTGCGATCCCAGACATTGAAAAATTCCGAGGCGCCGTAGGCCAAGTTGGCCAGCCCGCGGCTGAGCTTGCGGCTCCAGTTGAAGTGGTGGCCGGGAGGGGACTGAATGTCAGCCCAGGCAAAACCGCCGATGAGGGCGCCGACGAGAAGAGTGATTTGAAAGCGTTTTTTCATGATCGCCCCACAATTACTCAAAATAAGCGGAGCATGGCAAGCAGGAAATTCGGATTTGTGAAAAACTTTTGATTTTTGGGGCGCGGGCTGCGTGGCGCGACCGGCTCGGTCGCACTCTGCTTGCACACGGCGAGCCAGCGGCTCGCGCCACATCATTCGCCGCCTTGGTAGGGCATGGCGCGGGGGACGCCGAACTGGAGGGTTTCGTCCATGAGGCGGGAGCGGCCGCGCTCGATGTGGTTGGGGGCGTCCGGGGGGGAGTGGCGGGTGATGATGTTGGGCTGGATGAAGATGAGGAGTTCTTCGCGCTTGCGGTCCTTGGTGGTGGTGCCGAAGAGGTGCTTGATGAGGGGGATGCGGCGGAGGAAGATGACGCCGCGGCCGGCGTCGCCATCGCGCTCGGTGATGAGGCCGCCGAGGACGACGGTGGCGCCGTTTTTGACGGTGATGGTGGTGACGAGCTCTTGGGTGCTGATGATGGGGACGGTGTTGCCGGAGATTTCCTGCTGGCCGATGATGTTGTCGTTGATCTGGGCGATGCGCAGGGTGACTTCGTCGTCGGAGTTGATGAGGGGGACGACTTCGAGTTTGAGGACGACATCGCGGTAGTCGATGCTGGCGCTGGTGGAGGCGATGCCGCCGAGGCCGGCGCCGTTGGCGAGGATTTGGGTGGGCACGGCGATGCGCTGGCCGGAGGAGATGACGGCTTTGCCGTTGTTGGTGGTATAGATGCTGGGGCGGGAGAGGACTTTGAAGTTGCGCTGGGAGTCGAGGAGGTTGACGTAACGGCTGAGGGAGCCGATCTGGCCGTAGAGGTTGAGGCTGTTCCAGTTGAATTTGGTGACGTCGAAAGGGAGGACAACGTTGCCGGGCTCGCCGGGAACGGTTTCGGAGTTGAAGGTGGCGGTGCGCTCGCCGCTGCGTGTGCCGGTGGTGGTGGCGCGGCCAAAGGCGTCGATGTCGGTGTTGAACGCGCTGGTGGCGGTGCCGACGAGGCTGGCGGTGTTGGTGGTGATGTTTTGTTGCAGGGTGAAGTCGTCCAGCATGTTGAGGAAGTCGAAGCCGTAGCGGAGATCCTCGCCAAGGGAGAGCTGGCCGATGACGGTGGAGATGTAGATTTGCTGGGGGCGGATGTCGATCTCGGTGAGGAGGCGGTCGATGATGTCGAGGTGCTCGGGCGAGCCGGAGACGATGAGGCTGTTGGACTGGCTGTCGGCGATGAGCAGGGTGCGGCCGACGACGAGGGACTGCGGGGCGGCCTGCTGGGCGGGGTCGTCGAGCAGGCTGCGGTTGGAGTTGCCGCCGAAGCCGGTGCCGCCGCCCGGGCCGCCGCCGAAACCATCGCCGGCAAGCCCGGCGTTGAAGCCGCCGCCGCCGCCGCGGTTGGCGACGGTGGAGGGGGTGTTGATGGTGTTGCTCGGTTTGGCGGAGCCGCCGCCACTGCCGCCGAGGATGGACATGCCGCCTTCGGTCTGGATGTCGGTGTCGCGGGCGAGGGCGTTGTAGGCGACGGGGAGGAAGTCGCCGACATTCATGAAGCTGAGCTTGCGCTTCATGAAGGTGGTGCCGCTGCTCTGCTGGTCGAGCTTGGCGATGAGGCCGCGGATGTAGGTGATATCGACGGGGCGGGCGATGACGAGCAGGCTGTTGGTGCGGCTGTCGGGGATGACGCGGACTTTGGCGGCGGTGGGGTTGGTATTGGCGGTGTTGGCGGCTGCGGCGGCGGGATTGACGGCCGGGGCGGGGTTCAGCGGGCTGCCGGGCGCGGGCGGCGGCTGGGCGGCGGGCTGCTGCGCGGCCACGGCGGTGGAATCTTCCTTTTGCTGCTGGTAAATTTCGTTGATGATCTCGGCGATGCGCTCGGCGTCGGACCGCTCCAGGGTGATGAGTTCGTTGGCGACTTCGGCGGGTGGTACGTCGATGATCTGGGCGATCTCATGCAAGCTGCGGATGGTGGCGCTGTTTTCGGTGATGATGACGGCGGAGGAGTTGGTGACGGGGGTGATGGCGCCGTAAGAGTGCAGTTTCACCACTTCCTTGAAGGCTTTGGAGGCCTCGTCGGCGGAGATGTGCTGGAGGGAGAGGACGTAGTGGACGATTTGCTCGTCCTCCGGCAGGTCACGGACGGAGGTGAAAACGGGGAGCCGCTCGGATTGCGGGCTTTTGCCGCCGCTGTGGTGGATGAGCTTTACCGTGCCGTCATCCACGGGGATGATGACGTAGCCGTTGAGCAGCAGGGTGGAGTGGATGAAGTTGATGGCTCCCTGCTTGGTCAGCGGCTCGGGGGCGATCATTTTGAGCGCCTCACCCTGCAGTGAGGAGTCGAGGATCATTTTTTTGCCGGTGAGCTGGATGTAAAAGGGGATGATGGCCTGGATCGGTGTGTTGGGGAAGTTGACCTTGATGTTGGCGTCGTTGCCGATGGGGGAAAAGCCGGTCACTGTGGCGGGAGCCGCGGGAGCTGTGGCGGGCGCGCTGCCTGCGGTGCCGGCGGGGGGCGGCAGTTGCTGGGCGGGTCCATGGACCGCCGTCAGCAGGCAGAACAGCGCGGCCAGCCGGGGCTTGGATGCGAAGGACGGCACGTTGAGGAGGAAATTCATGGGAAATTACGACAAATCTAAAACTTATAATTAAATTTACAAGGCTAATAATCTGGAAAAGTGAAGTTTTTG
>CAZNKC010000150.1:11021-13638 GCA_964573315.1 uncultured Verrucomicrobiaceae bacterium
CAGCGGACGAGGGCGTCCGCTTTCCGGCGGGTGAGGGCACCCGCTCTCCGGCCGGGTGTCGAGAATGCGTCTTGACCTGACGGGCGGTGTGGAAATGATGAGGGGTGGGACGGTTGACGGGCGGCGGGGTGTTGTTGGCCCGTTTTGTGCGTCAGGCGTTCCCGGATTCGGATCATGACGCTGATCGGCTTGGGCCTGCTTTTCATTTCGTTGTTGCTGCTGCTGGCAGTGGTGTCGGCGATGGAGACGGCGATCCATTCGGCGCGGGAGGTGGAGGGCGGTGGCGGCCGGGCCGATGAAGGGGGCGGCGGGGTGCGGGAGTCCAGCCTGGAACGGCGGCTGCGCAAGATCCGGCAAAATCCGTTTTCGCAGTTGCAGCAGACGTTGCTGCTGTCGGCGGCGTTGAATTTGGCGCTGGCGCTGCTGGGGCTTTATTTGGTGACGGGGCCGCTGCGGGAGCTGGGTTGGAATCCGTGGCTGGCGGGCGGTGTCTTGTTCGCCGGGACGGTGCTGGCGGGTGATGTGCTGCCGAAACTCTACGCGGCGCGGCGGGGACCGGAACTGCTGGTGATCGGCAGCCGGCTGCTGCTGCCGGTGCGGCTGGTGCTGGATCCGCTGGCAAAGGCGGCGGAGAGAGCGGCGGAGGCGGCGCTGCGGCGGCTGGTGCCGCGCGGGATGCGGGTGCGGCCGGGAATGACGCGGGGGGAGTTCGAGACGCTGGTGGAGATGCGTGAGGAGCAGGGGGCGCTGTCGGCGGAAGAGGGGATGATGATCCGGGAGGTGCTGGATTTGGAGGAGCTGAACGTGCGGGATGCGATGGTGCCGCGGGTGGACCTGCCGCTGATTTTTTCAGGCCAGCCGGAGGCGGCGGTGCGGGTGGATTTGGAAAAGGCGGAGGGGCGTTTCGCGGTGGTACATGGGGAGACACCGGACGTGGTGGAAGGAGTGGTGGACACGCTGGCATGGAAGCTGGAGGGGCGTCCGCCGTGGCGGCAGATGCTGCGTCCGCCGGTGTTCGTGCCGGAGACGATGCCGCTGCTGGATGCGTTGGACCGGCATCTGGCGGAGGATTCGGCGGCGGTGCTGGTGGTGGATGAGTATGGCGGGCTGGAGGGGCTGGTGAGTCAGGAGGAGATCGCGGACTGGCTGCTGCATGAGGCCGCGCCGTGGCTGGGCGAGGATGCGGAAATCCGGGAGCTGGAGCCGGGGCGCTGGTTGCTGGACGGCGGGACGCGGCTGGATCACATCGCTGACACGCTGGAGGTGAATCTGGCGCCGGACGGGGCGGAGGGGATCGACACGGTGGGCGGGCTGGTTTTCCAGCGATTGGGTCATGTGCCGAAGGCGGGGGAATGGCTGCGGGTGGGGGAGGCGCAACTCAAAGTGCGGCGCATGGCGCGGGCGCGGGTGCGGCAGGTGGAACTGCGCGCGCCGCGGACCGTCGCCGCCGGAAGGGAAGGGGAGGACACGACGCCATGATGACGCTGCTGGTGCTGCTGGGGATGGCGCTGGCCTTTGTGCTGGCGGGCTGCGAGGCGGCGCTGCTGGCGGTGAGCCGGGTGCGGGTGCGTCATGCGGCGTCGGAGGGGGACGAGCGGGCGCGGCGGTTGCTGCCGTTGATCGAGGAGCGGGATGCGATGCTCGGCGCAGTGACGGTGGCGAACCATGTCGTGGCGCTGACGGTTTTTTTGGCAGTGGCTTGGAAGCTGGTGGGCTGTTGCGGGTTGGCGGGCTACGGGGTGGCGTTTTTGCTGGGGTTGCCGGTGTTTCTCGTGGGGCTGGAAATCCTGCCGAAGACGCTGTGCCGGCGTTATCCGTTCCGGATGCTGCGGCGGGCGCTGCCGCTGCTGCGGGTGGTGGGGATTTTCAATCCCCTGTTCGGCGGGCTGTTGCGGCGCGGGAAAGCGGCGGCGGGCGGTGCAGCGCCGGTCTCGCCGGTGGCGCGCGAGGATTTGCGGGCGATGGGGGCGCGGCTGGTGGAGCGGGGGCGGATTTCGGCGGCGGCCCAGGCGTTGATCGGCCGGGTGCTGGATTACCGGCGGCTGACGGTGAGGGAGTTGATGGTGCCGCTGCGGCGCAGCGTGGCGCTGGCGCCGGAGGTGCCGGTGCATGTGGCGGTGGAATTGGCGCGTGGTCACGGTCTGGAGGCGGTGCCGGTGCTGGGGGACAACGGCAGCTTCATCGGCGTGTTCGAGCCGGCGCTGTGCGCGCCGCATCTGCCGGAGGATCGCTTGGTGCGCCAGCACATGCGCACGCTGGATCAGGCGCGCGAGGATGAGCCGGCGCTGCGGGCGCTGCAACGCCTGCGCAAACGCGGCCGCACGGTGGCGCTGGCGCTGGGACAGGACGGTTCGCCCAGCGGGGTGGTGACGGAACAGGCGCTGCTGCGACCACTGCTGGGCGGGTTGGTTTCCAGACTTTAGCCGATTGGGCAGAGGGCAGGGAGCAAAGCGATTTTTCGTCCTCCTACTCGTCCTCGCCCTCGAGGGCTTTCGCTTTGCGCCCTGCGCTCTGCTCTCTGCGCTTTGCCTTTCCCGCTCCGCGCCGCCTCCGCCCGCGAAAAAGTGGGCGGGAACAGAGCCCCGCCCTCCATTATAGGATCTCGGTGGGGCACTCG
>CAZNKC010000151.1:0-13580 GCA_964573315.1 uncultured Verrucomicrobiaceae bacterium
TCCACGGGCTCCGCGCCGCCTCCGCCCGCGGAAAAGTGGGCGGGAACAGAGCCCCGCCCTCCGGGACGGGCGCTTACAAAGCGCCGCTCCTTGGGGCGTGGGGCGAGCCGCTGGCTCGCCGTGCGGGGGAGTGCGACCGAGCCGGTCGCGCCACATTACCCTCCGGCGGTGATTTGGACGATCTCGATGACATCTCCGTCGGTGACGGGGGCGGTGTCGAGTTCGCGGGGCAGGAGGGCTTGCTGGTTGCGCTCGACGACGACGGGCTTGCCGGCGAGGTCGAGCACGGCGAGGAGGCCGGCGACGGTTTGTGTGCCGTCGAGTTCGCGGGGCTGGCCGTTGAGGGTGATGGTCATGGGGTGGTAGAATGAATCTCTATCCTATTTTCAACGCGAATGGAACCCCCAAAAAGTCTCACGCAAAGGCGCCAAGGTAAGGCGGACGTGTCGTCCGCCTCGTCAAGCGGGCTTGCAACCCGCTGCCCCACCACTGATTTGAGTCCCTCTGCCGCTCGCTGTTCCGTTGAGTCGGCGGGCTGGGAAGCCCGCCAGACAGGGCGGACGACACGTCCGCCTTACTGTCAAGCGGCGAGGATGGCGGGATCCCAATCCTTCCAGACGGGATCGAGGCCGAGGGCGCGCAGGCGGGCGGCGACGGCGCCGGGGTCGCGGGTGTCGGCGATGCCGAACTGGCCCTCGGCGCGGGCTTGCTCCGGTTTGTCGTGGAGATCGACACGGCGGCCGCGCACGGTGAGGTGGAGGTCGTCCGCGCCGGCGCCGGTGTAGCCTCCCGGCTCGGTGTGGCTGCCGGCGCTCATCAGGGTGACGCCGAGCGGGGCCACGGCATCGCGAAACGCGGCGGACTCGCGCGTGCTCATGACGATGCCCACCTCCGGGAAGGTGAGGCGGAAGGCGCAGATCGTCTGCACCAGGGCGTGGTCGGGAAACGCGGTGCGCGGTTGGAAACCGCCGGCGGCGGGGCGCAGGCGCGGGAAGGCGACGGTGAAGACGGCTTTCCAGCAGTGCTTGTACAAATGCTCAAGATGGGCGGCGAGACGCAGAGCCTCCAGTCGCCAATCGCTCAACCCGAACAAGGCGCCGATGCCGATGCGGCGGAAGCCGCCGCGATAACCGCGCTCCGGGCAGGCGAGCCGCCAGTCGAAGTCTTTCTTCGGTCCGGCGGTGTGCATCTCGGCATAGACTTCGCGGTCATAGGTTTCTTGATAGACGACGAGGCTCTCGGCTCCCGCTTTCACCATGCGCTCGTATTCCGGCGCTTCCATGGGGCCGACTTCGATGCCGATGGCGGGCACGAAGTCGCGGATGGCGCGGATGCAGTCCTCCAGGTAGCCTTCGCTGACAAAACGCGGGTGCTCGCCGGCGACGAGCAGGATGTTGCGAAATCCCTGGGCGACGAGATGGCGCGCTTCGCTCACGACTTGGTCGATGGTGAGGGTGACGCGGAGGATGGGGTTGCCGCGCGAGAAGCCGCAGTATTGGCAGTTGTTGACGCATTCGTTGGAGAGGTAAAGCGGCGCGAAAAGGCGCATGGTGCGGCCGAAATTCCGCCGCGTGAGGGAGCGGGATTCGCGTGCCATGGCCTCCAACTGCGCAGGCGATTTCGGCTCCAGCAGCGCGGCGAAGCGCTCCAGCAGCGGCGACTTCCGGCGAGGAAGAGCGTCGAGGCTGGGGATGAAATCGGTGAGGGGGGCGGACATGGAGGGGGTGGGGGTAAATGACGAATGTCGAATGCAGAATGACGAATGACGAATGACGGGCGCTTATTTTCGAGGACGAGTAGGAGGACGAGGACGAGGACGAGGACGAAGCGTCGTCCACCGGCTCTGCTTTACCAAACCCAGGAAACACCAAGTGTGGGGCCGAGGGCGTCGATGCCGGGGTTGATGTCGTTCCGTCCGCGGTTGGAGATGTGTTGGTAGCGCGCGCCGAGGGTGGCGGAGAGGCGGTCGGTGAGCTGCCAGCAGAGGCCGCTGTGGATGAACCAAGTGGCGTTGAAGTCCTGCCCCTGGCCGCCGGGCACGCGGTGGCCTTGTGAGTCCATCCAGCCGAAGCCGCCGCCGGCGCTGAGGAAGGCGGAGAACGTGCGTGCTTGGTTCCAGTACTCGATGGAGGGAGCGAAGGTGATGCCTCCGAACCAGGACTCGGGGCCTTTGACGATGGGGCTGATTTCCAAGGTGGTGCGGGGGCGGATGGAGATTTCCGCGGAGCCGATGTGCCACTGCCACATGCTGGGGGCTTTCAATACGATGAGCTGCGGCAGGAGGACGTAGTTCAGGTGGGAGGCGTTGCCGCCGACGCTCCACAGGGCGCTGGTGTGAAATTCGACGGCCCAGACATCCGGGCCGGAGCCGGAGGGGATGGCGTCATCCTCCGCGGCGCTGGCGAAGGGGGAGAGAAGGAGGCTGAGGGCCAGGAGGATGGCGGGAAGGAGTTTCATAAGGGTGTCGAGTTGGCGGGGAGTGAGAGTCGTGGAGGGCGGGGGCTTGTCAATGCGTGGCGGAGGCGAACAGGGCGCGTTCCTCCGGGAAGAGCGCGGCGTCGGAGGGGATGGTGGCGGTGAGCCGCCGCGCTTCGTCGTCGAGGCCGCTGGCGCGGGCGATGGCGGCCAGGACGATGCGCTGGCCGTGGGTGAGGGAGGCGGAATTGATGCCGGAGAGATGGCGGCGCGCTTGCTCCGGCTGGCGCAGCCGCCAGCCGCTCATGACGGCGAGCAGCCGGGTCACGTCGTCGGCGGGCCGGATGTCGAAAAGGGCTTCGGCCTGATGCGCGGCGGTTTCGATTTCCACGCCGGTGAGCAGGCGCATGTAGATGAGACGTTCCTGGTAGTCCTGGTTGTCCGGCCAGCGGTCGAGGGCGTTGCGCAGGGCGTCGATGTGGCCGGCGCTGCTGCCGCTGAGGAGGGTGGCGCGCAGCAGGCTCTCCAGGGCGGGGGCAAAGGTGCGGCGCGAGCGCATGGCGCCGCGGTAGGCGGCAACGGCGAGATCGGGCATGGCGCGTTGCTCGCCGTAATGGCCGATGGCCAGCAGCATTTCGACGCGGCCTTCCTGTTCGGCGTGCAGGGTGGCGGTCTTCATGCGGGCGCGCAGCTCCTCCAGCGGCAGGCGCATGAGGGAGGCGAGGTGCAGTTGATAAAAGGCGGTGACCGAGCGGGGCAGGAGGTGGGTGACGCGCGGGTCGCTGATGAGGCGTTCGAGGTCGTCCAGGCGGTTCAGGGCGGTGAGGCAGGTGAGGTAATTCTCCAGCAGCGGCTGATAGGTAACGATTTCTTCCTCATTCAAAAGGCCGAGCAGTTGCTGGTATTCGCGCTCCTCCACCAGCCATCTGGCCAGCGGCAGCAGATCCTCGCGCTTGCTGTCGCGGTATTTTTCGATGGTTTCGACGATGATGACGGCACGGCGTGCGGGATGGAGTTGAATCTGGCGTTTGGCGGCTTGCACGCCCAGGTAGGGAGTGGCGCGTGGGTGGTCGCTCAGGCGCTCGGCCAGGCGGGGCAGGTACTCGGGCGGGAGGTCGGGAAATTCATTGAGGAGGGCGAGGGCGTCGAGGCTGGCCGGGTCGTCGTCGTCCGCCAAGCGCCAGAGTGCGGCGAGGGCTTGGGTGATTTCGTCCGGCGAGCCGGACTCCAACTGCATGCGGGCCAAGCGCAACCGGCTGGTCCGGTCGTCCTGATTATTGGCGACGTATTCCTTGAGCCGGGGCAGCAAGACGGCATTCAGGGAGCCGTGTCCGAACACTTCCTGGGCCAGGCTCAACGTGCCGTCATCGGCGGAGTATTTGGCGACGAGTTTTTCGAGTTCCTCGCGCGCTTCCTTGTCGCGGTCGGCATAGAGCAGGGCGCGCACGCGGAATTGTTCGTCGGCCGGGGTGAGGTCGCCGAGCGTGGCGAGCTTGTCCCAAAAATAGAGAGCCTCGCCGCGTTTCATGCGGGTGAGAAATTCCGCGTTGAGGCGCACGGCTCCGGGGTTCTCCGGGGACATGTTGTAGGCGGATTGCGCTTTGAGGATGGCTTGATAGACATCGCCTTCCTCGGCCAGGGAACGCGCCTTGGCGACGAGACGGGTGGCGTACCAGTCCTGGATGGCATTGTAAATCGGACGGGCATGACGGATGGCGAGGGCGGACAGACCGAGGCACAGGACGATGACGATAGCCGCGCCGGTGAGCCGGGAGGAGCGGGATTGCCGGTCCTGGCCGGCTTTGTCAGCCGGCGCCAGCCAGCGCCAGACGGCCACGAAAGGCCGCCACAGGATGAAGGGCGGCTTTTGCAAAGGTGGGGCGGCTGGGTCTGGGGGCGGCATCGGGCGCGGGTCTGGCTCCGCTCGGGGCGGCTGGGCAAATTAAGGCATGGACTCCCGCCGTCACGCTCAAACTTGAAGAGATATTCCAGGAGGCATCCCTGGATTTTTCTTTGCCCTGGCTCAGGAGCGGCTATGGTGGCGGGACATGAGCGAGACACTATCCGAAGCACCGAATCCCCATCAGCCGAGAATCGAAGCGGCGATGCCGGAGGACTTGCCGCAGTTGGTGGAGCTGCTCAGCGCTTTGTTCGAGGAGGAGGAGGACTTCGTGCCGGATCCGCGCAAGCAGGAGCACGGCGTGCGCATGATCCTGGAGCAGCCGAACCGGGGGCGTATTTTCGTTTTGCGGACCGACCACATGGCCGTGGGCATGGCCAATCTGCTCTTCACGATCAGCACGGCGGAGGGCGGCCCGGTGGTGCTGCTGGAGGATGTGATCGTGCATCCGCAGCATCGCGGGCAGGGTTACGGGGGGCGGCTGCTGCGGCATGTGATTGATTTTTCGAGAGAAAAGGGCTTTAAGCGCATCACCCTGCTGACGGACCGCATCAGCGCCGAGAGCCAGAGCTTTTTCCAGCAGCACGGCTTCAAGTTTTCCAGCATGATTCCGATGCGGCTCGTCTTTGTCGAAAACGCCTGATCTGATTCCGTCCATGGGGACCGCTTTTTTCACAGAAAATGCGCCGGTACCGGAGGTCTTCCCGGTGTGGCGTCCGGCGGAGGCTGCTTCCTCCTTCGGGCTGCGGGTGGAGGGGACGGCGGCGGGTGAGTTTTTCGTGTTGGCGCACCTGGGTTTTTTCTTTTTGCTGCTGGGGTGCCTGGGCTGGGCGGCGTGGAACATCTGGCGGCGTACTTGCCGTCCGCAGCCGCATTTGAAGCTGATCATGGAGATGGACGAGGAGCGCGCCGCCAGCGCCCGGCCCGCCGCGGGGATCTCGGATGATGCCTCCGGGGCCGCTGCTTGGGAGCGTCCGGCGGACTGGTGGAAGGGTGGGCGTTAGTGGCTCTCGTTTCAGCAGGGAAGATGGGTTGAGCGCCTCCGGCAGGGGGCAAAGCCGGTAGCCGGCGGTGAAACCACCGGATGAGGAAACAGAACACCAGCACAGATGAAGGTCGCGCCCCGGCAGGAGCGTGAGAAAGGCGGCATGGAGGACGCAGAGAGCCATCGAATCGGGTGAAGGGAATCGTTCATCGCGCGCCATGCCCGTCCAGAATGACCTGTTGATCCTCGGAAAGCCTGAGTACGAGCTTGGTTCCCAACGGACCTTTCCAGGTTGCCATGGTGATGTCCGCATCGGAGTAAATCCAATCCGGTCGCAGGGCAGCCAGCCGGGGCGGCACCCGATCCCAGGCCAGCCAGTCGCCGGCGCTTGCCGACAGGGGTTGCCCGGCCGTGGCCGCTTTTAGGGCGATCAGATCCGCCCGCACCAGCGGGGCGGCGGCGGGTTCTGAAAGTTGCAGGCTGATTTCTTTCAGCCTGCCATGATCCTGCTGGAATTTCCAAGCGCCGAAACTGATGACGCCGGCAGCCACAACCACAAGCGCGCCGGCCAGCATGGTGAGAAAGGTGTTTGCCGTGTCCCAAAGGCGCATGGGCGGATGATGGCACAGCTTGCCAGAGTGTCACGGGTAAAATACCCGCTTCACCGGATTCAGGCAGGATGCCTGAATGACTCGTCTCAGGCAGGATGCCCGGGCTACCCCTCAATGATTAAACAAAAACGCGGGGGAGTTGATGAGCGCCCAGGCTAGGTCTTGGGCGGCGGTGAGGCGGCGGTTTTGGAGCTGGGTGGTACTGAGTTCGATGTCGCGGCGGAATTGGACGAGTTTGGGGTCGAGCTGGATGGGCTTTTGGGCGTCGGTGTGCTTGGCTTGCAGGGCGGCGAGATGCGCGTCCACGGGGAGGGGTTGCAGGGCTTTGGCGAGGGTGCCCTGCGCGGTTTGATAGACGCGGTCCTGCTCCAGGAAGTGGGCGCGCAGAGCGGCTTTTTGCTCGGCGCTGCGTTTGGCGGCGGGAGTTTTGAGGGCGGTGATCACGGCCTGCGGCGCGCCGAAGCGGACGACGGGGCTGGTGGTGACCCAGAGGCGGAAGCGGCCGAGGTTGTAGGTGCCTTCGCGGAAGGCCTGGATCATTTGGAAGGTGAGGTTCGTGCCTTTCTCGAAGCCGAGCGGTTTGGCGGGCAGGAACACGGCTTCATGCCGCTGGCCTTTGTTTGGTGAGATGGCCCAGCCTTTGTCGCGGTTGGCGGTTTTGAGCGCGATTTTGACGTTGTAATCCTTCTGCTCGAAGTCGGCAAAGGCATCGATCAAGCCGACGGACGCGGCTTGGCCACGTTTCGCGCCGCCGGGGCTTTGGGTGATGGTGAACTCGCTGAGCACGAAGTTGCCGTCGGGCGCGAGGCCGGGGCCGTTGCTGGGCAGGCGCTCGTCGGGCAGCACTTCGAGCTTGATGGCGGTGATGCCGTGCAGCGGGGTGGCGGCTTTGACTTGGTAATTGCCCTGGGCGGTCTGGCCCGCCGGCAGCGGGGTGGCGAAAAGCGAGCCGTCTTTTTGTTTCTCCAGTTTTTGCACGCCGGTGGCGCGTGTGACTGCGAGGTCCAACGGCACCCATTCGGTGGTGAGGTCGATGTAGCTTTCCCATTGCGCCTGGCGCAGCATGGAGTCGTCCGCGGCTTGCTTGGAGGCGGCGCGCGCTTTGACGATGGCGGCTTCGCGGTCTTTCTCCTTTTTCGCGACGATGGGCGCCTGCTCTTTGACGTAGGCGTCGAGTTCTTTCTTGGTGGTGGCGATGGCGAGCTGGCGCTCGGTTTCGGCCTGCTCGATGACGGGCTTCTGCTCTTCTTCTTTCGCCGTCCAGTCGGTCTTCAATCCGGCGTGCTCGGCGTCGAGCCCGGCCATGCTGGCGAGCGCGGCGTTGATCTCCTTGGAGGAGGGTTTGCGGTTGAGGATGCGCAGGAAGATGGCTTCGACGAGCTTGTGATCCTCGGCGATCTCGCCGGTGAGTTTGGCGATGGCGTTGGCGGGGTCGCTGATGGCATCGCCGACGGTGGGGCCGGACATGAGGGCCATGACGGGGCCGAGGTTCATTTCGTTGCTGCGCTCGCATTCGCAGACGCTTTCGCGCGTGGGTTTGCCGAAGTTGGAGAGGAAGCCGTCGGGCAGGCTGATCTGGGAGTCGGCGAGCGCGGCGGCGCGGGTGCCGGGTTTGACGCCGGGGATCTTCGGCGTGGAGCCGGTGACGGCGAAGACGCTGTCAAACAGGGCTTCGGCGGAGAGGCGGCGGGCCTTGGCGTGGGAGTAGTTGATGGTGTCGTCCGCGTTCCATTGGTTGGTGGCGAGGCTGAGTTGATAGGTGCGGCTTTGGGTGATGATTTTCATCAGGTGGCGCACGTTGAAGCCGCTGCGGATGAATTCGTTGGTGAGGTATTGCAGCAGCTCGGGGTTGCTGGGCGGGTTGCCGGCGCGGATGTCGTCCAGCGGCTCGATGACGCCGGTGCCGGTGAGGTAGCCCCAGATGCGGTTGGCGTAGCTCATGGCGAAGTAGTCGTTCTCAGGAGAGGTCATCCAGTCGGCAAAGGCTTCGCGGCGGGAGCTGGCGGAGGCTTGCACGAGGTCGCCGTCATAGGGCACCTTGGGTGCGACGGCGGCGCTGGTGAGCAGGTGCTTGACTTCGCCCTCGGTTTTGTCGCTGACGATCTCATAGAGCGGCTTGGCGCCTTCGACGGCGCTGCCGCCGACGGTCTTGCCTGCGCTGGCGGGGTCGCTCTTGAGATCGATCTGCGCGAAGAAGGCGGCGGTCTCGTAGTACTGGTCCAGGGTCCAACGCTCGAAGGGGTGGTCGTGGCATTTGTTGCAGTTGAAGCGGGTGGCGAGGAAGAGGTGGGTGGTGTTTTCCACGAGTTCCTCGGGATCACGCACGACCTTGAAATAGGAGGCGGGCGGGTTGTCCTTGGTGGAGCCGGAGGCGGTGACGATGGCACGCGCCATTTGGTCGTAAGGGGTGTTGCCGGCCACTTGCTCGCGGATCCAGCCGCGCAGGGAGGAGGCGCCTTCGGTGCCGAGGAACTTGCTGTTCACGGCCAGCATGTCGGCCCATTTGTTGGACCAGTGCTCGACGAAGTCGGGGTTGCCGATGAGTTTGTCGATGATGGCCTCGCGCTTCTCGCGGGTGGGGCGGTCGTCGGCGAGGAAGGCGAGGACATCTTCGGGCGTCGGCGGCAGGCCGGTGAGGTCGATGTGAAGGCGGCGGAGGAAGTCTTCGTCGCTGCACAGGCCGGAGGGCAAGATTTTCATGCGTTCCCATTTTTGGGCGACGAGTTCGTCGATCTTGGTCCAGGTCTCGGGCTGCTTCCAGACGAAGCCGGTGCGGTCGCCCATGACGGTGACGGTGGTGGCGGCGTAGGCGCCCTCGAAGCGGGCGAGCATGGCGGCCTCGCCGCGGCGCAGGGTGGTGACGAGGCCGTGCTTGTCGGCCTCGACCACTTCGATGTTGCCGCTTTCGATGAAGGCTTCGGCGGTGACGTCTTTCACCAGGCCGTCGGCGTAATGCGCGACGACGCGCATCTGCTGACGCGCGCCGATGGTTTCGACGACGGGATTTTTCGGGAAGACTTCGATGCTGGTGACGCGCGGGGTTTTGAGGTCGAGCTTGGCGCCCTGGCTGATCCAGGCTTTGAGGGTCTCGTAATAAAGCTCGCCGGGCACGGTGAGCTGGCCGCCCTCGTGCGGCACGCTGCCGCTGGCTTTGAGCAGCATCATGGAGTGGGCGGGCGCGGCGGGATTGGCACGGCGACTGGCCAGTTCGTCGGTGAAGGCGAGCACGTCAAAGATGGGGTCGTAACCGCGCAGGGAGAGCTTGAATCCGGCCTTGCCGTCCTTGGCGCCGTGGCAGGTGCCCATGTTGCAGCCGAGCTTGGAGATGACCGGCATGATGTCGCGCACGTAGTCGGGCTGGAGCGGTTTTTCCATGCCGGCGACGGTGACAGGCACGGCGGCTTTTTGGCCCATGAAGGCGATCTGCACGCGGCCCTGGCCGTCGGCGGTGGGGCGCACCATGCCGCGCTCATCGACTTTCACGACCCCGGCTCCGGCTACTTTCAAGCGGGCCATGCGGGTGACGTCGGCGGTGGAGCCGTCCTTGAGTTTGGCGGTGACGAGAAGCTGGGCGTACTCGGTGGGGTGGTTGATGGCGATTTTTAGCGGCTCGACTTCGAGCGCGGTGATCTCGGCTCCGGCGGGCAGGGTTTCGGCGCTGAGTTCGGCCTCGACGGTGGAGCGCACGGCGTCGTCAGCGATGACCTCGCGCGCGGCGAGCTGCTCGGCCTTGACGAGCGGCACGCTGGAGAAGGTTTTCACTATTTGGCCGTTGGCGGGGTCGAGCAGACGGATTTGGCCGTCCTGGCCGCCGGTGGCGAGGGTCTTGCCATCCGGGCTGAAGGAGACGGCATAAACGCCGCTGCCGGGGATGGGGGTGGCGGCGAGTTGTTTGACCTGGCTGACGATCCAGTCATCGAGCGCCTTGCCTGAGCCGCTGCGGGTCTCGACGATTTTTTTCACTTCCTCCGGCATGGTGCTGTCGTATTCGGACGAGTAAAAATGCACCGCGCCGTTGCCCTCGTGGCTGGCGCCGCAGGCGATGGTCTTGCCGTCGGGCGCGAAGGCGGCGCCGAAGATGCGGCCCTGCATGGCGGGGAACTGGCGGATGAGGTTGGCGTTGTCGCCGATGACGCGCTTGGTGACGCGCGTCATGCGGTAGATGGCGGGCACGCCGTCGGTGCCGCCGATGAGCACTTCGTCGCGGCTCGGGTGGCGGGCGAGAACCTGGACGCCGCCCTTGAGCGCGCCGGGGGTGATGGAGGTGATGTTGTCGATGAAGCGCTGGCTGGCGGCTTCGGTGAGTTTGACGCTCATGTCACGCCCGCAGGAGACGAGGTGCTTGCCGTCCGCGCTCCACACGGTGTCGAGCACCCAATCGTTGTGGCCGCCCATGAACAGGGTCTCCACGCCGGTGGCGGCGTCGATGGCGCGCACGGCGTTATCCCCGCAGCCGAAGGCGATCTGCTTGCCGTCGGGCGACCAGCTCACGCCATAGACGGTGTCAAAGGTGATGGATTTGGAGAGGTCGAGCTTTTGCTTTTCCACGTCCCAGATTTGCAGTTCGCCCTCGCGCGCGGGGCTGCCGCCGGAGACGGCGAGTTTTTTGCCGTCCGGCGACCACGCCAGTTTTTGAATGCGCTCCGACAAGCCCACCAGCCGCGCGACGATGCCGCTGCCGTCGGCTTGATGCACCAGCACCTCGTGATAACCCGCCACCGCGATGCGCGAGCCGTCCGGCGAGTAGGCCAGCGAGGTGACCGTGGGTGGCGTGACGTATTGCGGCGGGTGGTCCATGTCGTAATGGGACTTGGCGGACTCCGGGGTGTCATCCGCCGCGCCTTCGGCGATCCATTTGCGGATCAAGGCGATCTGGGTGTCATGCAGCGGGTCGCCCTTCGGCGGCATCTCGGCTTTGCCATCGGCGGGGGTGGCGAGCTTGAGCAGGTTGGAAGCCTCCGGCTTGCCGGGGACGACCGCGTCGCCTTCATCGCCGCCGGCCAGCAGCTTGGCGAAGTCGGTCATGATGTAATCGCCCTTGGCCTTGGCGGGCTGGTGGCAGCCGGCGCAGTTGGCCTGGAGGATGGGGCGGATCTCTTTGTAAAAGGAGACCGGCGCGTTCGGGTCTTTGGCGGCATCCTCCGCGGCGTGCAGGGAGAGCAGGCCGAAGGCGGAGAACAAGGCGAGGAGGCGGATTTTCATGCGACGGATGAGGGGGGTGGCTTTGGGAATTGTAACCGGATAAAACGGAGCGGCGGAGGGCGACCTTGCGCGGGGGCGCGGGTCTTTTCAGCGTTGCCCGGAAATTCCATGCAGCCGGCTGGGATGGACATAAACCGGAGGGCGGGGCTCTGTTCCCGTCCATTCTTTCGCGGGCGGAGGCGGCGCGGAGCCGGGGTGAGCGGTGGACAGGGCGGTGCTGGCGCAAAATTCCTTGCGTCCCCTGGGGTTTTCGTGTTTTTTGGCGGGCATGAAAGCGTGGAGTTCCCTCCATCTTTGCCACAGTAGAGGCGTTGCCGTCCGCGTTTTGTTCGCCGCTCTGCTGCTGGCGCTGCTGCCCGCACCCTTGCCGGCGCAGACGCCACCAACCGTCACCAAGCTGCTGGGCCGCGCCACCCAACCGCAGGTGGACAACCTGTTCGGCGCCGCGGTGGCCGTGTCCGACCGGTTCCTGCTGGTGGGAGAGCTGTACAATAAAGACAAGGCCCCCGATGCCGGGGCCGCGCATCTCTATGACGCGCGCACGGGCCGTTACCTGCGCAAACTCACCGCGAAAGACGCCGCGGCGAACGACCTGTTCGGCGGGAGCGTGGCGCTCAGCGGCAACCTCGCCCTCATCGGCGCGCCTCAGGACGACAACAACAACGGCGACACCGCCGGCGCGGCCTACGTGTTCGACGCGCGCACGGGGAAGCAACTGCGCAAACTCACCGCCGCCGACGGCGCGGCGTTCGACCAGTTCGGCCGGGGCGTGGCGCTCAGCGGCAACCTCGCCCTGATCGGCGCGTGGGGGGACGACGACAACGGCAGCTCCTCCGGCTCGGCCTATGTGTTCGACGCGCGCAGCGGCCAGCAACTGCACAAACTCACCGCCGCCGACGGCGCGGTGGGAGACAATTTCGGCTGGAGCGTGGCGCTCAGCGGCAACCTCGCCCTCGTCGGTGCGCTCGGGGATGACAGTTTAAAAGGCTCGGCCTACCTGTTCGACGCGCGCAGCGGCCAGCAACTGCACAAACTCACCGCCACCGACGGCGCGGCGCTCGACGTTTTCGGCGCCAGAGTGGCGCTCAGCGGCCATCTCGCCTTGGTGGGGGCTCATGGCAAGGAATCCGCCTACGTGTTCAATGCGCACACGGGCGTTCAACTGCACAAACTCACCGCCGACGACGGCGTGGCAGACGACGTTTTCGGCAGCAGCGTGGCGCTCAGCGGCTACCTCGCCCTCGTCGGTGCGTACGGGGATGACGGCTTCAAAGGCTCGGCCTACCTGTTCAACGCGCGCACGGGCGTTCAACTGCAAAAACTCACCGCCGCCGACGGCGCGGCGGGCGACTTTTTCGGCGTCAGTGCGGCGCTTCATGGCAGCCTCGCCCTCATCGGCGCGTCTCGTGACGATGACAACGGCGTTGACTCCGGCTCGGCCTATTTCATCCGCCCTCTCGCCGTGCCCTTGGCGCTGGCGCGCGTGACCGCCAAAGGCGCCGCCGCTCCCGGCGTGGCGAACGCCCCTTTCAACGCCTTCCCGCAGGCATTCCTCAATCCCGATGGCGAGGCCGTGCTGCTGTCCACCCTCTCCGGCTCCGGCGCCGCCGGCGGCCGCAACCGCGGCGTGTGGGACAACCTGGGCGGCATGTTGGACCTCGCCCTGCTCACCCGCGACGACATCGGCGGCGGGGTCAGGGTCGCCAAGATCACCAAAGCCTGGAGCGACAACGCCGGCAATGCTCTCATCCAGGCCGCGCTCAGCGGCGTGGGCGTCAACGCCGGCAACAATCAGGCGCTGTTTCGCGACAACGGCGCCACCGTGATCCAGATGGCCCGCACCGGCACGGAGCCCGCCGGCGGCATCTTTGGCGGCGCCGTGCCGCAGAGCTTTCCCCAGGTCGCGCAGGCGGGCCAGGATCGCGCGGCCCTCAACACGCGGTTGAAGAAGGGCGGCGCGGGCGGGGTGACGGCGGCCAATGACAGCGCCCTTTTCTTTGTCAATCACGCGGGCGCGCCGAGCGGCGTGGTATTCCGCGAGGGCATCTCCGCCGTCACCGGCGGCGGCACGCTGGGGCAGCTTTTCAGCCGGGTGGCGGAGAGCCGGAATTCCATTTTCGTGGGTTTCGGCGCGGCGGTGATTCCCGCCGGCGGCGGCCCCGCCGCGCAAGCGGTGTTCTCCCCCAGTCATGCGAATGCCGCGCCCGCTCCGAGAGCCATGCAGGGAGCAGACGCGGACAGCATCGGCCCGCCCGCGGTTCAGAACCGCGCCTTTTTGGGAGAAACCATCGCCAGCAGTGGCTGGCTCATCTGGCGCGCCAGCCTCCGGGGCGCGGGCGTGACCTCCAAAAACAACGAGGGCCTCTGGCATGAGAACGGCACCCCGGATCCCTTGATCGTGCGCAAAGGCCAGGAGGTGGATCCGGTGGGGCTGCCGGGAGTGAAGATCGCCCGTCTGCTCCAGTTC
>CAZNKC010000152.1:0-13468 GCA_964573315.1 uncultured Verrucomicrobiaceae bacterium
GCTCCGCGCCGCCTCCGCCCGCGGAAAAGTGGGCGGGAATACAATCCCGCCCTCCGGAAAGGCAGGCGGTTGCAAACCGCCTCTCCTTGTGGCGCAGGCTTTCAGCCTGCAAGTAGTGCGGGCATTCTGCCTGCATCCAGTGGTACAGGCTTTCAGCCTGTCCGCGAAGACAAGATATCCGCGCCCCATGCGATGCCTACGTCCCGGACTTTGTGAAATTTTTCACAAATTCGGGTTGCCCATCGGATAGGCGGCTTGGATAGTCCGCCGACCCTCAAAATCATGTCCAGCACCGCCGCTCCCCCCGCGCCTCCGTCCGTTGATCTGGTGAATGTTCAGATCGACGGGGAATGGCATCAATTTCCCAAAGGCACGCGCATGATCGAGGCCTGCCGGCAGGCGGGCAAGCTGGTGCCGCATTATTGCTACCACCCGAAGCTGACTTCCCCCGGCAACTGCCGCATGTGCCTGGTGGAGATGGGCATGCCGCCGCGCCCCGCGCCGGGACAGGAGCCGCAGCGCGACGACAACGGCCGTCAGCCGATCTCCTGGATGCCGCGCCCGGTGATCGCTTGCGCCAACACCGTGGCGGAAAACATGGGCATCCGCACCGACTCCGTGCTGACCGAGGAATGCCGCAAGGGCGTGATGGAGTTCCTGCTCATCAACCACCCGCTCGACTGCCCGATCTGCGACCAAGCCGGCGAGTGCCGCTTGCAGGAATTCAGCGTCGAGCACGGCAAGGGCGAGAGCCGCTTCCGCGAGGACAAGGTCAAGAAACCGAAAAATGTCGATATCGGCCCGCGCGTCCGTTTGGACGACGAACGCTGCATCATGTGCAGCCGCTGCATCCGGTTCACGGCGGAGATCGCGGATGATCCGGTGCTCGGCTTCACCGAGCGCGGCAGCCACACCACGCTGGCCGTGCATCCGGGCCGGGAGCTGGCGAACAATTACTCGCTCAACACCGTCGATATCTGCCCGGTGGGCGCCCTGACCTCGAACGACTTCCGCTTCCAAATGCGCGTCTGGTTTCTGGCGGAAACCAACACCATCTGCGCCCAATGCGGGCGCGGCTGCAACATGGAGATCGGCGCGCGCGGTAACACGATCTATCGCCAGACGCCGCGCGAAAACAACGACGTGAACTCCGCCTGGATGTGCGACCGCGGCCGGCTGGATTTCCACTATGTGAACAGCGAATTCCGCCTGACCGATCCGATGGTGAAAACCGCCGGCGGCAAGCACGAGGTGACGACCTGGAAAAACGCCGTCGGCACCGCCGCGCGCGCCTTCGAAGGTTTGCGCGGTGACGCAGTGGCGATCGTGGCGTCCGGCCGCTTCACCAATGAGGAGCTGTTCTTTGTGAAGCGCTTGGCCGAGGCATTGCAAACCTCACAGGTGGACGTGGTGCCGCGCATCGGCCTGGGTGACGACTACCTGAGCGCGGCGGACAAAAACTCCAACAGCAACGGCGTGCGCAAAATCCTCGGCATCGAGCCGGGGGAAAAACTGGCAGCGATCCGCGCCGGCGTCGCCAGCGGCGAAATCAAGGGCGTGCTCGCGCTCGGAGAAAACCTCGTCAAAGCCGATTTCGACAAAACGGCGCTGGGGAAACTGCAAGCCCTGGTGTCTCTGCACATCCTGGCCAATGCCACCGCCGAGCTGTCGCAAGTGGTGCTGCCCGGCAGCGCCTACGCCGAAAAACGCGGCAGCATGATCAACGTGACGGGTCGCCTGCAACGGCTGAACAAAGCGGTGAGCAGCCCGGGCAGCGCGCGCGACACCTGGGAAATCCTGCGCGATCTCGTCGTGGCACTGGGTGGCTCGAATGGCTTGTACAGCGTCGATGACGTCTTCAAACGGCTCGCCGTGGAAGTGCCGGAGTTGGAAGGACTGACCCTGGGCCGCATCGGCGACCTCGGCGTGCCCGTGATGGAAACCGGCGAGACGATCCCGCTGCTGGAGCGCGAGAAGGAGCGCAAGGCGAAGGGGCTGATCGTGGGGTGAGGAGGAATCTTTCCGGAGAAGATGGCGGGGATTTGAAGGGTAGGAAAATTTCAAAGCAATGACTGAACCTAAAAAGGCGATGGGGAATCATTGGATACGCATCATGCACAGAAAATGAACGGAGCGCGGATGCGGGGCGGAGCTTGGAGCGCACGCAGCCTGCCTGCCTTTGGCATGGTCCCGCGTGCAGCGTTTGGCGTCGCGCCGAACGCATTGCGGCGGGAGCCGCACACGGGGGTGAGTGTTGTCCGGCCGCAGACGCGTGCCCTGAGTGTTCGCTGCGCTCAATCTTTTTGGCGGGACGCCGAAAAGAGCACGCGGGACCATGCCAAAGGCAGGCAGGCTGCGTGCGCCCCAGGCGCGCTGGCGCGTGTGCCCGGTATCTCAACTCCGTTTTTAACTTCCTTTTTCGGATAAAGAGCGCAGGGCGAAGCCGTATGGCTGCCCTTGCTTATGAAAACGAAGACGGGTGTTGTGCTGGCGTTGACGGGATTGATTTGGGGTGGTTCCACTGTTTGGGTGGCGGCGGATTGGGCCGCTTTGGCGGACGGCGGAGCGGATGCGGCGCCGGCGCTGGAGCAGGCTTTCAAGGACTCCGGTTCGGTCACTCTGCCCAAGGGTGTTTACCGGCTCAGCCGCACGGTCGAGATTGCCTTGCCGGAGACCGGTTGGGCGGCGCTCACGGGAGACGGCTCCGTGCGGCTGCGGATGGAGGGCGCGGGACCGGCGTTGCATTTCGTCGGCACCCATGAAGGCTCCGCTGCGCCGCGCACCTTTCAGCCGCAGGTGTGGGAAAAGGAACGTTCGCCGATGGTGTCCGGCATCGAGATCACCGGCGCGCACCCGGAGGCGGACGGCATCCGCGCCACCCGCACCATGCAGCTCACCTTGCACCGCGTGGTGGTGCGGGATTGCCGTCACGCCGTCCACCTCGCGGAGCGCAACCGCAATGTCTTGATCAGCGACTGCCATCTCTATCACAACTCCGGCATCGGCGTCTTTTACGACAACGTAAACCTGCACCAGTCGAACATCATCGGCAGCCACATCAGCTACAACGGCGGCGGCGGCGTGGTCAGCCGGGGCGGCAACGTGCGCAACCTGCATATCGGCACCTGCGACATCGAGGCCAACCACGCCGACGAAGGTCCGCCTACGGCCAACGTGCTGCTGGACTCCACCGGCGGCAGCATCGGCGAGGTCGCCATCACCGGCTGCACCATCCAGCACACCCACAAAGCGCCTGACTCCGCCAACATCCGCATCCTCGGCAAAGGCACGGACGCCTCCGCGCAGCGCCGCACCGGCGAGGCGTTTTCCCTGGAGGGGAATGTGACCATCACCGGCAATGTCTTCAGCGACGTGCAGATCAACATCGACATCAAGGACGCGCGTGGCGTGGTGATCTCCGGCAACACGTTTTGGGAAGGTTTCCAGCACGATCTCATCGTCGAGCGCAGCCGCCAGATCGTCGTCAATGGCAACAACTTCGACCGCAACCCGCGCTACCTCGTCAACGGCTTCGACAACGCCGAGCGCAACGGGCTGGTCTTCGCCGATTGCGCGGACAGCTCCCTCACCGCCAACGTCATCAACGGCGTTTGGAAAAAACGCGCTGCGGTGGAAGTGCGGAACAGCCGGCGGATGCAAATCTCACAGAACAGCATCCTCGACTCCGACGGCGCGGCGCTGCTGCTGGAAAACGTGACGCACAGCATCGTCACCCACAACCTGCTGCGCGACGACCGCGAAGACAGCCGCCAAAAGCAGACTGCCTCGCTGGTGATCGAAGGCGGCGAGGGCAACTTGATCGAAGGCAATCTGACTTCGGATTGATAAACCTAAAAGCGGGGTTGATGGTTGAAAGTTGATGGTTGATAGACTGAAAATAAGCGGCTTGTGCCGCGTTAGTGACTCACTCTCCGGGCAAGTGGTGCTTTCGGCGTAGGCCGCTGGTTTTGAACTATCAACACTCAACTACCAACCATCAACTCGGTTTTTAGGATAAAGTACCCCGCCTCTCCGAGGCGGGGTACTTTCACTAGACCTCTTTCACAATAGATGTCGTGCGAAGGCACGAACTTGGATGGAACGAAGAAGCGAACGGGATGCCGGAGGCATCGCAGCCATTAGCCGGTGGTGGAGCGAGGCACGAGCGACACCACCGGTCACCGGGGCAATACCCCACCCGTGCCAAGGCAGCATCCCGGCAGGGATGCCAGCGGGAACGGGTGGCGTCATGGCTGGCATCCCTGCCGGGATGCGGGGACCGCTTGGCCCCCATGTTCGTCCGGGTTCCGGTGGTGTCGCTGCGCGACACCACCGGCTAATGGCTGGCAACCTTCCAGGTTGCCTAGAGGATAACTATGAATCTCTTGTGAAAGAGATCTACTGTTTCAACAGCTTCTCCAAATTTTGATCCGGCGGCACGCCTTTGCCGAGAGCGCTTTCGTACTCCAGCCGGGCCTTGTCCCACTGCGGCGGATCCCAGCCGACGTAGAGCACGGCCAGGTTGAAATGGGCTTCGCCGAATTGCGGGTTGATCTCCAGCGCCTTGCGGAACTCCTTCTCGGCGCGCTCGCTTTGCTTGAGCCGGTTGGCGATGATGCCCAGGTAATGATGCCCCAGCGCCTGTTTCGGGTCGAGCTTCAGCGCGGCTTCGAAAGCGCCCCTGGCCTTTTCCAGTTGGGTGGACCTGAAATACGTCATGCCCAGCACATGATGGGCGGCGGCGTTTTTGGAATCGAGCGCCAGACATTTTTGCAAAACCGTCTCCGCCTCCTTGAATTGCCCGGCGCGCAGGTGGGCATCGCCCAGGGAGACCAGTACCGCGGTGTTGTCCGGGTCCGCTTTCGCGGCCTCCTTGAGGTGCCGGACCGCCGTGGGGAAATCCTTTTTCCGCACCGCTTCGTCCGCTTTTTTCAGCAAATCCGCCGCCGGAGTCGTCGTCGCATCGGGTTCGCCGCCGGCAGGCGCGTCGGTGCCCGCTTTGGCCGGTCCGTTCGTTTCGCCGCTGGCGATCAGAGTGGCCTGCACGGCGCCGGAGCCGGCGCTCAGCATTTCCTGCACTTGCGGGTCGGTGAACAATCTTTCCTCCGCTTCGGTCAGGGTGAGGCGCGCGGTCTCCAGTTCGCGCGCCTTGGCCAGCAGATCATCGGGCGCGTTGTCCAGCTTTTGCAATTCCTCGATCAACTCGGCCTTGGCCTGCTGCTGGCTGGCTTGGCCGCGCAACTGCCGCAGGATCACGCCGCGCAGCATTTCATTCTCCGCCGCCAGCGCCGCGCCGATTTCCTCGTTTTCCTGCCGCGCCTTGGCGACTTCGGCCTTGGCGGTCTCCATCTCGTTTTTCAGCCGTTGGTTTTCATCCGCCAGTTTTTTCAAGGCGTCCGCATCGGAGTTGTTTTTCATTCCGGCCAGTTCAGCTTCGGCTTGGACTTTCCCGGCCATGGCCGCGTCGCGCTCCTCGATCGCGGCGTCGCGCTCGGCCTTGAGGCGGTCCCGCTCCTCGGTGAGCGCTTCCAGTTGCCGGGAGGTGGCGGTGAGTTTTTCCGCCGCCTCGGCTGCGGCGGTTTGGGCTTCCAGCAACCGCTGATTGTTTTGTTTTTCCAACGCCAGCAGCGCGGCTTTTTCCTTCAAGAGCAGATCGAGCTGGTCCTGGCTGGCGCGGCCCGCCTCCACTTCGCGCTGCATTTGCTGGATATTGCCTTCCATGTTGGTTATTTGGCCCGCCAGTGTCTCTTTTTCGGCGCGCGCTGCTTGGATTTCCTTGGATGCCCAGCGGTACCAGTCGTCCCATTTCCGCAAAGCTCCTTCCATTTCCAAATTGCGGCGCTGCAAGGCGTCCATTTGTTCCTTCACTTGCCGCTCATACTCCTGGAAGAAATCCGTCAAGCTAGGCACGCCGCCCGCGCCGGATGCCGGAGGCGCGCCGCCGCCCGCGCCCCAGGAGCCGATGGCGGGCGGGCCTTCGGCGCCTCCCTGCGTGGCGGGGGCGGATGCCGCCGCGGGCTGCGCCGGCGCTGCCGCTTGCGGCGGACGCTGCAAGGCGGTTTGCACGCGGGCGATGGCGTCCCGCACCGTGCGCCGTCTTTTCTCCATGATGGGTGGCTGCCAGTCGGGATACAGCCGCGCCAGTGAATCGAAGATCGGAGCCGCTTCTTGAAGTGTCCGCAGCGCCTCATCCAGTCTCCCTGCTTTTTCCAGCCGTTCCGCCTCGTTGCTCATCATGTAGGCATCCAAGTAGCGATCCGCCCGCTCTTCCATGCTGATGACCTGGGCGGCCAAGGGGGACAAAGCCAGGCACAGCGCGGCCGCCAGCCGGATCAGACGCGGGAAACCGAAGAGAGTGGGCGCAAAAATCTTGTTCATGGGAAAAGGGCGGCCAGAATACCGCTTTGCCGCCTTCTTGTAAATACTCTTCGCGTTGGCTTAACGCGTCACCGGCAGGTTCTCCGGCGTCACCGGCGCTGCCGCCCGGCCCGAACTCCGCTCACGAATGCGCTTCATGAGCGGCACATCCAGCCGTTCTTCCAGCCGTTTCAGGGCATCGACCATCTGTGGGTACTTCGGCCCCTCACGGTCGTACACGTCGCGTAGGATGCCGTGAGCGCGCTCCCACAGGGCGCGGTCGGCGGTCTTTTCGTACTCGTAGGCCGCAAAACGCCGGTAGCGCTCCATGCCGGCAGCGCTTGCCGCCGCTTGTTCGTAAAGCTCGCCCGCTTTTGCCGGCTCCAGTTTGCGCTTGGCGTAGATGTCGCCCAGCCGCGAGAGCAGGCGGGCGTCGCCGGGATTGAAGCGCAGGCCGTCCTCCAGGATCGCGATGCCGCGGTCGATGTAGTCGTGGTAGAGCTTGCCGCGCATGACCGGCTCCACGCGGTCGCTGTAAAGATAGTGGGAAGCCGCGTTGTAGGCCATGTGCCAGGAGGCCTCGTCCCAATAGGACACGTCGCGCGGCTGCAAGCGGCTGGTGATTTGGAACAAGCTGTCCACCCGAGCCCACTCCACGTCTTCGAACGCCACATAGGCGCGCATGTAAGTCACCGCCGCCACCAGCGCGCGCAGGCCGCCGAGGGAGGCCGCGAAACCCATCTGCCCCAGGTTTTCCCACAGCCCCAGGTCCGCCATGCCGTTGAGCATCCGCGCTTCCTTCAGGCGCGCGCTCACGGCCCGCTCCACCGGCAGCTTCACCACGCCCAGCAGCAGCAGCGCCAGCAGCGCCTGGAGAAGACGGCGTGGTTTCATAGCTCCTTCTCCACGAAAAGCAGGTGTGCCGCCACCAGATAGCCGGTGACGTAAAGCGCGGCGGCTCCGGCCATGAACAGCGCGGCCCCGGCCGCCACCGGCTCCCCGGCCACCACGTTGTCGATCACGTCGAACAGTCCCAAATCAGGCGCCAGCACCGCCAAAAAACCGGATGCCAGTTTCTCGCCCGCCGCATCGAAGGCACGGTGGAAAAAGAATTCCCGGATCAACTCCTGTCCCTGGCCGATGATGCAGACGCAGAACGAACTGATGATCGTGAACAGCGTGGTGCTGGCAAAGCAGGAGATCATCAACGTCAGCGCCGTCACCACCGCCGCTTTCAGGAACACGGCCAGCACGCCGATTTGCAGATTCCAACCGATGCCCTGCGCCAGGATGCGCTGCGTCTCCTGCGCCAGCTCCTCCGGCGTGGCGTGGCTGCCTTGCAGAAAGGCGAGTTCGCCCGCCAGCACCGTGGTTTGGCGCAGGTAGAGCACGCCGCACAGCACCACGTCCATGATGAGCAGACCGCCGCCGATGAGCAGCAGCACACCCAGCAGTTTCCCAGTCAGATACTCCACGCGCGGCACCGGCTTGGAGAGGATGGTGTACAAGGTCCGGTCCTCCATGTCCTTCGGCAGCAGCAGCGCCGTCGCCACCACCGCCATCACCAAGCTGAAAAACTGCAAGGCGCCGAAGGACACGTACTTCATCATCTTGAGCTGCTGCTCCGCGCTGAACAACGGAAACGCGAATCCCGCGCCGACCACGATCACGCTCAGCACCACCAGGAACACCAGGATGCGCATCCGCACCAGTTGCGTCACCGTGGCCGTGGCGATGGTCCACACCCGCGCCGCGCGGCTGCCTTTAATTTCTTGGGTCGTTCGTTCAGGCATCGCTGTCCTCCTTTTTTCCGGTCGCCGCCGTGGACTCCAAAAACAGCCGCTCCAGCGTCGTGCGCGGATGGCCGGCGCGCAGCACGCGCGCGCCGCCGCCGCTCTCCGCCACCAGTGAGCGGATGCGCTCCACCAGTTCCGGCGGCGCGTTTTCCAGCACCAGTTCGGTTTGGTTTTCCACCGAGATCAAGTCCTCCAGGCGTCCCTCGCGCACCATGCGCCCCTGCGCCATGATGCCGACGCGGTCGCACACTTCCTGTATCTGCTCCAGCAGGTGGGAGGTGACCAGCACCGTGAGGCCGCGCTCGCGGAAGCCGAGGATGAGGTCGCGAATCTTGCGCGAACCCGCGGGATCGACACCCGCCGTCGGCTCGTCGAGGATCACCAAGCGCGGCTCGTGAATGAGCGCCTGCGCCAGACCGAGACGTTGCAGCATCCCCTTCGAGTAACCGCCCACGCGCCGCTGCGCCGCATCCTCCAGATCAGTCAGTGCCAGCATCTCCGCCGCCCGTTGCCGCAGCCGCTCCCCGGACAGCCCGCACAGCCGCCCGTAAAACAGCAGCGTCTCCAGCCCGGTCAGGTGTTTGTAGAAATAGGGATTCTCCGGCAGGAACCCCACCTCGCGCCGGCTCGCCACCTCCTTGCTGTCGCGTCCGAAGACGCGGGTTTCTCCGCGCGTCGGCGCCAGCAACCCCAGGAGCACTTTCATCGTCGTGCTCTTGCCCGAGCCGTTCGGCCCGATAAGGCCATAGACCTCCCCGGGCCGCACCGATAGCGAAAGGTCGCGCACGGCCACGAACGGCTTTTTCAACAAGCTGCTCTTGAAGACTTTGGTCAGGCCGGAGACCGTCACCGCGTCCGTCGCGTCGTTGTCATTCATGGTTGGGGAACCCATCAACGTACAATGGTGAATCCGCCGCATCCGGTCAATGGTGGAATGCTCCGGGTCTCGTGATCCTTGATGAGCGAGCCGAGGTTGCTGTCCAGAATCGCCGCCAAAAACGCTTCCAATTCGTCTGTGTCCGCCGCCATGGCCTGCATCTCCACCCGGCCATCCGGCAGGTTTTTCACCCAGCCGGTCACGTCGTAGCCGGCGGCGATTTGGCGCGTGGTGAAGCGGAAGCCCACGCCCTGCACCCGGCCGCTGTAAATCACTTGTTTGGCAATCATCGCGCGTCAAAAAAGCAATCGCGTTTTAGAGTTCGGTCTGGATCGCCGCCAGCAGATCCTCGTAGCGGTCAAAGGGCCGGAACTGCGGGAACTGCGCCTGGATGCTCTCCGGCGCGTGGAAAAAGAAACCGGTGTCCGCCTCGCCGAGCATGGTGGTGTCGTTGAAGGAATCCCCGGCGGCGATCACCTTGTAGTTCAGGCTCTTGAACGCCGCTACCGCGTGCTGCTTCTGGTTGGGCTGGCGCAGCTTGTAGTTCACGATGCGTCCGTCCTCATCCACCTCCAGATGATGGCAAAACAGCGTCGGCCAAGCAAGCTGCCGCATCAACGGCTGGGCGAACTCCTCGAACGTGTCCGAGAGAATAACGACCTGGGTCAGTGCGCGCAGTTCGTCGAGGAACGTCTTCGCGCCCTCCAGCGGGCTGAGCGAGCCGATGACCTCCTGGATGTCCGGCAGCCGCAGCCCGTGCTCATCCAGCAGCTTCAAGCGCCCGGCCATCAGCACGTCGTAATCCGGCTCGTCGCGAGTGGTGCGGCGCAGGCCGTCGATGCCCGTTTTCTCCGCGAACGCGATCCAGATTTCGGGCACGAGCACGCCTTCGAGGTCCAGGGTGACGATGGTTTGTTTTTTCATCCGCCGCTCTCTGCCACGGCTCGCGCGCGCTGTCCAGCGGCGGGTTGAGGGAGGCAAGGTGCGAAGCGTCCAAGAAGCGGCGGTTTGCCCGGGGATAGCATCAAAGTGGCGTATGCCGATCAAGGTCATACGGGGGAATATCCCGCGCAACAAGCCCGGGACACGGTGTGGAATTGCGTGTGGTCAAGCCCAGTGAGGTAAAGAGAGGCTTTATACTTTATACTGCTGCCGCGCCGCTGGGTGATGTGCTTCTTTGCTTCGGCGGCACGGTTTCGCCGCTTGGCCCGTGACTATGAAAGGCTCTCAACTTCCGTGATCTCCTTCCATTGGCTTGTATTCTTCTCCCCCATGCTCCATCCCCTCTCCCGACACAAGTCCATAACAGGCGCTAATGTTTGGGAACCATGGTCCCGCTAAGTTTACTCAAGTCATCAAAGAAGAATTTTGGGGACTTGCCGTCACTGAGCCATTGAGAGAAGACGCTGTCGAAGGCTGTGATTGCGGTACGTAAGGGCTGCGGCAAAATGGTGCCCACAATCTCAAAAACCAGAAACTTGAGAAACGAACCTTGCAGAGAAGATGTCCATTTTTGACTTTTAAGCAGGGCTACGAATTCCTTCCGCACTTCAACAGCATCAGTTGAAGCTAGTGAGTGAAACCACTTGCGGAAACTCGCTGCGCGATCCGCGTTCGCAAGATTCTCTATTTGCTCGAATACTCGTGAGTCTTTTAGGTTTAATTGAGAAAGATCTGGGGAGTCGTTGATCTCGCACAAGCTGTAGAATCCGTCTGTTTTACTCAACAACCTCCTCTGCTTCAGATTCAACAAGTCGATCACTGGGGCATCTGTGCTGACGCTGCAACATTCAAACTCCTTGGCTAGAGCGCAATCAATATTAGATCGAGTTATGGCAAGCAGAGTGTCCACGGCATGAGTTTTCTGCTCGTAGCTTGTTGGCGAGAGCACTCTGACGCTCATTTGTTTCACTCCAGGCAGATTCAGAAGTGTTGGATTTGAATGAAGATACTGTTCGCGCCACAACGGCGAGTTCCGAAAATCCGTAATGGAACCCATGTGGACTTGGTGAAGAAGTTCATCGCTTTCGCGACAAATTGTATGCGCCTCGATGGTATGGGCTAAATGATCTGGATCATCGATACGAAAGGGAGCCTCTCGAATGGCAGCCAAGATTGCCATCGGTAATTCCATATCTGAAGCAATGGTTTTGTTGGGGGTTGTTAATACCACCAATCCGCCATCTCTTCCTGTCCCACGGATATAGCCAATGTTTTTCCTCATTCGAATAAATCTTAGCCTCTTGCGTTCCATGAGTTCACAAAAGTGGGCTTCCCCTAGTAAGTCTATAAGGCCGAGCGCTGTGTAAAAATCTGGGGTTGGAATGTAAACCCGATCATGAAGCAAAAGGTCTTCCACCAAAGCTTTACGCTTGGTGGTCTGAGCTTGGCGAAAGCGCTGAAAATGGCTGCCATCTGGCCGAAAAGGCGCAGACAGGCGGCTTGAGATCGTTGCATGCATCCGGATGTTCTAGTTCAAAGGGATTCTGTTGACCATTACAATTTGTTCGGTTTTTTTTAATCAGGGAAGTTGGTTCTTCACCGGTGCGTGGGAATGCAAAATCAGCCCTTCGAGCTTGGTTTCAGGAGAGCTGGTACCGGATCGCACACAACGGGGACGAATATTTTGGCAAAACAGGGACGCAAGTGGACACGGTGAAGGGCGCCGGAGGCATCATGTTCTACTTGGTGAAATATTTGAGCAAAGGAGACCAAACGATGCCCGGCAACTTCACCGGTCGGTACTAGGGAAAGCACAATGAGAAGGTGTTGCCTGTCGCGGATGCTTCGGAAATTGAAGTGGGAGCCGTTGTCGCCAATAAAATCCGGCGTATCGCCCGCAAGAAGGTTCAGAAAGACGTGGAGGCCAGCAGGTGGAAACGGTTCTTGGAGGACAATGCGAACTGGCTGCACGGGAGCCGTTTGGACTAGGAAAAGTTGAAGATGGTAAAGCAGGGCGGCTCGAGAGGCTTGACTTTCATGCGCTGGGAAAAGGGACGTGTAATCGACGACTTTGGCGAAAAATTCAGATGTGCGGCGGGCTGGGTTATTTGTTCAACCAGCGCCCTCTTCCTGGATTACAAGCCTTTCCCAAAGCGCTGGAAGCCAAGGAACAATGAGACCGTGAGGGTGTTTTGTGATGCCAGCGCCTTTGTGCGAAGGCTGGCGAGCTGGGACAAGCCCGCGTCTTCGTTTCTGGAGTGGTCTCTTGAAAAAAATCCTTGACACTCTTGATTTTAACGCTCTTAACTTTAATACCAAGATGAGCAACGAACAATTAACCGAGTGGGAGGATCGCCGTCGCGAATACATGGGTTCCGCAATAGCGTTGATGTTAGCGATATCTTCTGCATCGTTAGCATTTTGCGGTTCTCTTCTTGTTGATAACGAAATCTCCTTCGGTGGTTGTAAGACTTTCGCATTTCTTATCGCGGCTGGTGGCTTTTCATTTACCTTGATTTTTAGCTTGGCTGCATCGTTCACAAGACTACAGGATGCTCGCAGGACAGCGGATACAGTTAGGGAAAGGCAAAAAACAAACAGGGAAGATGTTGGAAAAAAATAATCTGATAAGTCTAAGGTATAAATCCAAATGGTGGGGTAGGAAAACTTGGAGTTTGCTGTATGCGCAAATCCTATCACTGGCGATAGGGATTTTGGCATTAGTATTTCTGATCGCTCTACTATTTGGTCAAAAACTCTTTCCTTAAAGCCAAAACGGCTAACGAGCGGATGCAGGCAACCGAGGCTCTACGAGTACGTGATTCTTGACAAGGGGCGATAACACAGATGACCTGGACGACCTGAGTCCTCAACAACTCACTGTTGATCGTTCCTGGCGTCATCCTTCGCGGTGGTTCTGTGAACGTCGCGCTAGCGATTACGGTGTGAAGCTACGGCAAGACTTTCAGATCGAGACCCCGTTATCGAGCCAAGAAGGCCATGTGACCACTCCGCCCCTTTTCAGGATGAAAAAAGTGTTGGGCCTAAAAATTGAGGATTGACGCAAAAGACGCGCCGTCTTGCCGTAGACGCCGAGCTTTGAGGCGTGGAAGGTAACGCCAAGAAACAATCGCTGGATTTCGGGCGATTCGCCGTATATTACCGTGTAACAGTTCATCCATCCCGTCATGACCATCACAAAGGAAATACCTTCGGAACAAGTCCGGAGTCTTGATCTTCATCAAGGCGACAGCTTGCGTGTAGTCTCTGAGATCGGGGGAACGCTCCTCATTCAGATTGTCAAAGCAGCGACTACCGTTCAACCAAGGAGACGGGGGAAAGCGGGCGAATGGGCGCGAAAATATGCTGGAGCAGCCAGGGGAAGCGAATCGGTGGACGATCTGCGCATGAGCCACTATCGGGACAAATATGGCATTTAAGAGCAATGCCATTAAGTTATAATTTCTGTACTTTTGGAAATTATGGTTAACTGAAG
>CAZNKC010000153.1:0-13417 GCA_964573315.1 uncultured Verrucomicrobiaceae bacterium
CGCGGGACCATGCCAAAGGCAGGCAGGCTGCGTGCGCTCCATGTGCGAAGCCCTGCTGCCTGAGGCGGGCGGGGGTGAAAAGGAGGTTGCAAGCGCGGACTGGCGGGGCAGGGTTCGCGGTGATGAAAGCTCCACGCGCAAGCACGGTTCTTGCCGGTGCGACTTTGGCGTTCGCGCTGTGTTGGCTGTACTTTATATTGTACTTTATATGGGAGTCGCTCCTCAGCGGGCGCGTGGATACGGTCCCTTTGTTTGTTTCGATTCTACTTATTCTCCCGCTGGCTTTGCCTGGACTGGTCGCGCTCTGCTGCGGCGTCTGCCTGTTGAGAGACAGGACCGCGACCGACATCAAGGCGTGTCTTGCCTGCCTCATGGCGCCTCTGGTTCTTTTGTTTCCGATTCTTGTCGGATGGCTGCCTCTGAACGATGAGGCGGTGTCAGCGTGGCTTGCCTATATTTTGGGGATGCTGGTGGCGTTGTCGCTTTACCTGAGACTGACCGCTTTTTTCCTGAGAAAGGAGGGCCTTCCTGTTCCCGGCTGGCGCAGCCGGATTGGCAGGGGCTGGTTTTTTGTGCTGGCGCTGCTGCTGTGGCTCTTGGCGGGGGAATGCTTTCGATTGTATTTGCCCGCAACGGAAGACGTCACTTCTGGTTGGTATGGAGTCCGGCTTTCAGTGGAAGTTTTTGCCCCCATCCTGCTGGCTTGGGGATTCTACAAGTTCGCTGTCAGCCGCTGGGTGGTGGATGACCCGGTGCGGGGGATCCGGCGGGAGGTGAGCAATCCGCGGTTTGAGGTTTGATCCGCCCGGAAGGCGGGGTGCTTTCCGGCTCCGCGCCGCCTCCGCCCCCGGAAAAGTGGGCGGAGACAGAGCCCCGCCCTCCGGCGCTTTTCTTGCCCTGCTTCGGAGAGGCGGGGTGCTTTGGCTTCAAGCGCCGACCAACATGCGGGCGGGGTTTTCGAGGCAGTCTTTGATGCGGAGGAGGAAGGTGACGGCTTCTTTGCCATCGACGACGCGGTGGTCGTAGCTGAGGGCGAGGTACATCATGGGGCGGATGACGACTTGGCCATCGACTGCGACGGGGCGCTGCTGGATGCTGTGCATGCCGAGGATGGCGCTCTGTGGGGGGTTGAGAATGGGGGTGCTGAGCAGGGAGCCATAGACGCCGCCGTTGGAGATGGTGAAAACGCCGCCGGTGAGGTCGCTGAGCTGGAGCTTGCCGTCCTTGGCTTTCTTGGCGTAGTCGAGGATGTCCTGCTCGAGGCCGGGCACGACGAGGCCGCGCTCGGTGCCGACGGCGACGCCGATGTCGTAGTAGTGCTGGTGGACGATTTCATCGCCTTCGACGCGGACGTTGATGGCGGGCACGGCTTTGAGGGCTTCGACGACGGCTTTGATGAAGAAGGACATGAAGCCGAGCTTGACGCCGTGC
This sequence comes from uncultured Verrucomicrobiaceae bacterium, assembly GCA_964573315.1. Lineage (GTDB taxonomy): Bacteria > Verrucomicrobiota > Verrucomicrobiia > Verrucomicrobiales > Verrucomicrobiaceae > JAGRPD01. The sequence goes on from CAZNKC010000153.1 coordinate 1,432, forward strand.
TTGGCGGTGAAGCCGTCCTGGAGCTTTTTGCGCAAGCCCATGACGGCGGACATGTCGCACTCGTTGAAGGTGGTGAGGATAGCGGCGGTCTGCTGGGCGCTGACGAGCTGGTCGGCGATCTTGCGCCGCAGGGGGGACATTTTTTTGCGGGTGACGCGGCCGGATTGCGGCGCCGGATCAGGGGCTTTGAACTCGGTGATGTTGGTGGGAGCGGGGGGAATTTCAGATTTCGGATTTCGGATTTCGGATTTGGGCGCGGCAGGCGCTTTGGGTTCTGGGGGCGAAGAAGCGGCTGGCGCTGGCGCGGGAGCAGAAGCCGGGGCTGAGGCGGCGGCGGTTTCGTCGATGCTGGCGACGACGGCGCCGATCTCGACGTCTTCGCCTTCGTTTTTGAGGATGGTGAGGGCGCCGGTGGCTTCGGCGGTGACTTCGGCGGCGACTTTGTCGGTTTCGAGAGTGAGGAGGACGTCGCCGGTTTTAACGGTGTCGCCGGTTTGGAAATGCCATTTGGCGATCATGCCGCCGGTGACGGATTCGCCGAGCGCGGGGATTTTGACTTCTGTGGGCATGGGGAGGAGATGGGGAGATCGTTCTCGAAGTGTTGGTCCTGAGGGTTGGTTGCGATTTTTTAGACAGGATTGACAAGATTTCAGGATTAACGGGATGGGGAGATGGGGTGCCGCTTCATGCAGCTTGTTAATCCTGAAATCTTGTCAATCCTGTCTAAGTTGCTCCGCTTTATCTCAGGGTTTTGGATTTTCGAGGACGAGGACGAGGACGAGGACGAGGACGATTTAGCGGGGGATCAGACTTCGAAGGCGTCTTCTACGAGGCGTTGTTGTTCGTGGGTGTGGACGGCTTTGGAGCCGGCGGCGGGGCTGGCGCTGCGCTCGCGGCCGGCGTAGCGGATGGGGTGGCGGCTGATTTCGGCGAGGCGGGGGGCGATGTAGGTCCAGGCGCCCATGTTGCGGGGTTCCTCCTGGCACCAGACGAGTTTTTTCTCGGCGCGCGGGTAGCGGGCGACGATGGCTTTGAGCATTTCCCAATGCAGGGGGTAAAGCTGCTCGATGCGGATGATGGCGGCGTTTTTGAGTTTTTGTTCCTCGCGGAATTTGATGAGGTCGTAATAGACTTTGCCGGAGCAGAGAATGAGGCGGGTGACGCGCTCGGGGGGGACGGTGAGTTTGTCGTCGTCCAGCACTTCCTGGAAGGCGGTGTCCTCGGCCATGTCGGTGAGCTTGGACTGGCACTGGGGGTGGCGCAGCAGGCTCTTGGGGGTCATGACGATGAGCGGCTTGCGGATGGAGCGCTTGAGCTGGCGGCGGAGGGCGTGGAAGTACTGGGCGGGGGTGGAGAAGTTGCAGACCTGCCAGTTGCCTTCGGCGGAGAGCTGGAGGAAGCGCTCGAGGCGGGCGCTGGAGTGCTCGGGGCCTTGGCCTTCGTAGCCGTGGGGGAGCAGCAGGACGAGGTGGCTGGGCTGCATCCATTTGCTCTCGGCGCTGGCGATGAATTGATCGATGATGACTTGGGCGCCGTTGACGAAGTCGCCAAACTGGGCTTCCCAGCAGATGAGGACGTTGGGGGTGAGGAGGGAGTAGCCGTAGTCGAAGCCGAGCACGGCGGCTTCGGAGAGGAGGCTGTTATAGACGCAGAAGCGGCCCTGGCCGGGGCTGAGGTTTTGCAGGGGGATGTGGCGGTCGCGGGTCTCGCTGTCGTAGAGCACGGAGTGGCGCTGGGAGAAGGTGCCGCGGCGGCTGTCCTGGCCGGAGAGGCGGACGCCCTGGCCTTCGACGAGGAGGGCGCCGAAGGCGAGGGCTTCGGCGTGCGCCCAGTCGATGCCTTCGCCGCTTTCGATGGCTTTGCGGCGGGCGGCGAGGAAGCGGCGCTCGATGGTGGGGTGGAGGCGGAAGCCTTCCGGTGTCTCCAGCAGTTTGAGGCCGATGGAGCGCAGTTGGTCGAGGGGGACGCCGGTGGGGATGGAGTCGTAGCAGTAACCGGGCTGGGGGATGTAGAGGGAGCCTTCGAAGGGGTTGCCGCCGGCTTCCTGCTCGCGTTTTTGCAGTTGCTCGACACCGTCTTCGAGTTCCTGCACGAGTTCCTGCTCCAGGCTGGCGGCGTCGTCACTGGTGAGCGCGCCTTCGGCGATGAGGCGGTCGCGGAAGAGGGCGGCGGCGGTGGGATGGCTGCTGATGGTGCGCGCCATGTTGGGCTGGGTGAAGGCGGGTTCGTCGGTCTCGTTGTGGCCGTAACGGCGGTAACAGACGATGTCGATGACGACGTCGCGGCTGAAGCGCTGGCGGAATTCGAGGGCGAGACGGGTGACCCAGGCGATCTCCAGGGGGCAGTCGCCGTTGACGTGGAAGATGGGGATCTCGATGAATTTGGCGACGTCGGTGCAGTAGTCGGAGGAGCGGGCGTCGGCGGGCAGGGTGGTGAAGCCGATCTGGTTGTTGACGACGATGTGGACGGTGCCGCCGGTGCGGTAGCCGGGGAGCTGGGAGAGGTTCAGCACTTCGGCGACGATGCCCTGGCCGGCGAAGGCGGCGTCGCCATGGACGAGGACGGGGATGACTTTTTTGCGCTCCTGGGTGTCTTCCAGGGCGCGCTGGCGGGCGCGGGCTTTGCCTTCGACGACGGGATCGACGGCTTCCAGGTGGCTGGGGTTGGCGGCGAGCATGATGCCGACGCTGTCGCCGGTGGAGGTCTGGCGGATGGTCTCGAAGCCGAGGTGGTACTTCACGTCGCCATCGCCGGCGACCATGTTGGGGACGTAGTTTTCGCTGAATTCGTAAAAGAGGGTTTCGAGCGGTTTGCGCAGGAAGTTGGCGAGGACGGAGAGGCGGCCGCGGTGGGCCATACCCATGACGATCTCTTTGCCGCCGAGCGTGGGCAGGGTCTCGAGCAGGGTTCCGAGGGCGACGAGCAAACCCTCGCCGCCTTCCACGGAGAAGCGTTTCTGGCCGACGTAACGGCGGTGGAGGAAGCGTTCGAAGGTCTCCGCCTCCAGCAGCCAGCGCAGGAGGTTGACGCGCTCTGCGGGCGCGGGCGGCGGGTTTTGCAGGCGGTTTTCGATACGTTCCTGGAGCCAGCCGCGCACTTCGGGGTTGTGAATGTGCATGAACTCGAAGCCGATGCGGTCGCAGTAAATGGCGCGCAGTTCGGCGAGCATTTGCTCCAAGGTCATGCTGCTGCCCTGGCGGAAAAAGTGCGTCTGCACTTCCTGGGGGAGTTCGCTTTTTTGGAGGCCGAGGCCTTGCAGGGTGAGCGCGGGCGGGGTGGGCTGCTCTTTAGAAAGGGGGTCCAGCCAAGCGGCGGTATGGCCGAGCGCGCGGAAGGTGTGCAGCGCGTTGGTGACGCGCATGCGGAAGTTCAGGGTGTCTTCGGAAAGCCCGCCGGCGGCGGTGGCGGGAGCGGCGGCTTTGCGCCGGGCCAGCTCCGCCAAGCCGAGTTCGAAGCCTTCAAAGAAGGAGGCCCAAGCGGCATCGACGGATCGGGCGTCGTTTTTCCATTGTTGGTACTGGGATTCGAGAAAGTCCTGGTTTGACCGGGACGGCAGTGTGGCGCTCATTGCGGGTGTTTTATGGGGGGAACGATACTATCGCTCGGATGGATGCACGCGCAACCGTGGAGGCGGTGGAAAATGCGGCTGGTTCAGAAATGCCGAAGACCGGATGTGGAATGACGAAAGGATGAGGGAGGGGCTTGCCAGCCGGGGGCTTGAGCGGTATGAGGCGGCATGGCGGCTTATTCCGGGCAGTTCAGCGTTTCCACCCGCGGCAAGGGCACTTATGAGATCACCGAAGAGTGCGCGCGCGCGGTGGCGGCGAGCGGGATCAAGACGGGCACGGCGACGGTGTTTGTGCGGCACACGAGTTGCTCGCTGGTGATTTACGAGAACGCGGATGCGTCGGCGCGGACGGATTTGCACGCGTTTTTTGACCGGCTGGTGCCGGAGGACACGCCGTATTTCGTCCACACTTACGAGGGGCCGGACGACATGCCGAGCCACCTGCGCATGGTGCTGACGCGTACTTCGGAGGTGATCCCGGTGGTGGGCGGGCGGCTGGCGCTGGGGACTTGGCAGGGGGTGTTTTTGTTCGAGCACCGGCGGGCGCCGCATCGGCGGGAGGTGGTGGTGAGCGTGGTGGGAGAGTAGGGGCAAAGCACAGTGGACAGGGCGCAAAGTATTGAACCTGGACCCGGCATGGGGAAGGCGTCTCGCCTGCGATACTCCAAAGCGGTGCCGCCGCTGCGCTCAGCCGCCGCATTCCAAGACGCTGCCGCGTCCTCACCCCTCACCCCCCTCAATGATATCGCCTAAAGGCCCGACTCCAACGCTCTGCGCTTACTTTCCGAACAGACGTTTGAAGAAGCCCTTTTTCGGCTCCTCCTCCTGCGGCTTGGCCGGGGTGGCGCCGGGCTGCTGTTGCGGCTGGCGGGCTTGGTTGTCGAGATCCACCGGGGCTCTGACGCGGCCGGTGCCGCCGGCTGCCGCCGCGGGCGGGGGTTCGGCGCCCGGCTGCTGGTAGCGGGTGAAGTCGAGCACGGCGGGGCGCATGGTGGGGGTGGAGACTTTGTAATTGATGACTTTCGGTTTTTTGGCCACTCCCTTGCTGTCATACTCATGGATGATCTGCTGGAAAACTTCGCCATTGAGGTTGCTCAGACGCTCCTCCTGGATGCGGCCAAAGGAATCGATCACGCTCTGGGAGCGGGCTATCAAGTTGTCGGAGCCGTCGTAAATGTTGCCCATGACGGGCTGGCCGCGCTCGTTGAGCTGGTAGTGGCGGCGGATGATGAGCACTTCGTTGGCGTCGTAGGTCTTTTGTTCGAGCTGCCGGGTGTTCGGATCGCTGACGGATTTGGTTTGCGTGCCGTCGGGATGGAGGATGGTTTTACCCCGCACCGTGTCATCCATCTGGCCGGCGACCGGGACCGCGGCAGCGAGCGGCAAGAAAAAGGCAAAAAAGGCGCAGCAGCTTTTCATCGTTTGAACGAGATTGCGGACATGCTATCCAGCGTTGCCGCAATCACAACGCAAAATCCGCGACCCACCATGAAGACGACCGAAAGCACAAACGCCCAGCCGGGGCGGGACTGGCAGGCATTTTTGAGCGATGTCATCGCCTCTTTCGACTGCCAGACAGGCACGCTGCACCGTTTCGAGCGGGGCGACCGGCATCTGAAGCTGGTGGCGCACCAGGGCATCCCGGAGGTGCTGATGCCGGTGGTCCAGTCGATTCCCCTCGGCAAAGGCATCGCCGGAGCGGCGGCGGAGACACGGCGGCCGGTGGAGATGTGCAACCTGCAAACGGACACCTCCGGCGTGGCCAAACCGGGGGCCAAACAAACCCAGGTGCAAGGCTCGCTGGCGGTGCCGGTGCTGGACGGGGAGCAACTGTGCGGCACCCTGGGCATCGGCAAAATGACGCCCTACGACTTTTCCGACGAGGAAAAAGCCCGGCTGCTCGGCATCGCCGCCGGAATCGCCGGGGAATTGGCGGCCACCAGCCAGCCCTTGAGCCCTTGACCATTCCTTGACCACCGCAGACCTCAAAAGAACCCCAAACTTTCGCTTGCCAAAACACGGCGGCGTGGTTTCTTCGCCGCTCCCAAAACTAAACCTGAAAGAACCACAACCTCAAAGCGACACCAAGGCGGTGATCTGAAAAATCCATGAGCGAAGCCCAAGCAACCTCCCTGAGCACGTTTCAACTCCACGAAAAAGACACCGGCAGCGCCGATGTCCAAGTCGCGTTGCTGACGGAGCGCATCAACTACCTGACCCAGCACCTGTCCAGCCACGGCAAGGACCACTCCACCCGGCGTGGCCTGCTGAAAATGGTGGCGCGCCGCCGCAAGCTGCTCGACTACCTGAAGACCACGGCGGAAGATCGTTACCAAAAGGCGATCAAAACACTCGGCCTGCGGCGCTAAAACCCGCCTGGAAAGGGGTGGCTCCATGAGGAGGCGCCCCTTTTTCCGTTGGCGCGGAGCGTCCGCCACAGCCGGGTCCGGCCTGCCAGGGCTGCCAAACTTGGCGCATCTGGAACGCTGGCGGCAGATCGCAGCCCTTGCCAAGGCTCGAACCCCCACGACGGGAAAGCTCCGAGCCGCCCGTCATCCGGCGCAGAAACCCGCGCCACCCTCAAGAATCCAACCTGAATCCCATCCCAACACCCATTACCATGAGCATCCACAACATTTCCTGCACCCTCGGCGGCGGCAACATCACTTTTGAAACCGGCAAGCTGGCCAAACTGGCCGACGGCGCCGTCACCGTCCGCTTGGGCGACACCCTGGTCATCGTCACCGCCGTGTCCGCCACCAAAATCAAGGAAGGCCTCGATTTCTTCCCGCTCTCCGTCGAGTATAAAGAAAAAGCCTCCGCCGCGGGCCGCTTCCCCGGAGGTTATTTCAAGCGCGAAGGCCGCCCCACGGAAAAGGAAATCCTCACCTGCCGCATGACGGACCGCCCGTTGCGCCCGCTCTTCCCGAAAGGCTACTTCTACGAGACGCAAATCGTCGCCCTGCTGCTCAGCGCGGACGGGGACAACGATCCGGACATCCTCGCCATGAACGGCGCTTCGGCGGCCCTTTGCGTCTCTGACATCCCCTTCGCCGGTCCCATCGGCGCGGTGCGTGTCGGCCGCATCGGCGGCGAGTTCGTGGTGAATCCCACCCATAGCCAACGCGATGAGAGTGATCTCGACCTCGTCTATGTCGGCAACAAAACCGATGTCATCATGATCGAAGGCGCCGCCACCGAGCTGCCCGAGGAGGAGTTCAAAAAGGCGCTGCGTTTCGCCCAGGAGCAGGTGCAGCTCCTCGTCCGCGCCCAGGAGGAATTGGCCGCCAAGGCCGGCAAGCCCAAGCGCGAAGCCCCGCTCATGATCGCCCGCGACGACCTCCTCGAAGTCGCCTACCAAGTCGCCGGCGACCGCATCGAGTCCGCCATTTACCGCCCCGGCAAAGTCGAGCGCGCCAAAGCCGTCGGCGCCCTGCGTGACGAGGTGGCGGCGAAGATCACCGAACTGCACCCGGACGCCACCGCGTTCGAGATCAGCCAAGCCTTCGACTACCTGCAAAAGAAAGCCTTCCGCGTCAGCATCCTGGACAAGCAGCAGCGCTGCGATGGTCGCGGCGCGGATCAAATCCGCCCGCTCACTGGCGAGGTCGGCCTCATCCCGCGCGTGCATGGCTCCGCGCTGTTCTCCCGCGGCGAAACCCAGGCCGTGGCGCTCGCCACCCTTGCTCCCGCCGACGAAGCCCAGGAAATGGACACCTACGCCGGCGGCCCCGGCTCCAAGCGCTTCATCCTGCACTATAACTTCCCGCCCTTTTCCGTGGGCGAGTGCGGTCGCTTCGGTGGGCAAAACCGCCGCGAGATCGGCCACGGCGCGCTGGCCGAGCGCTCCATTGCCCCGGTGATCCCGCCGCAGAGCACCTTCCCCTACGCCATCCGCATCAGCTCGGAAGTGATGGAGTCCAACGGCTCCACCTCGATGGCCACCGTCTGCTCCGGCTCCATGGCCTTGCTTGACGCCGGCGTGCCGCTGCTGCGTCCGGTGGGCGGCATCTCCGTGGGCCTCGTCAGCGAGTACGACGAGAACAACCAGATGAAACGCTACCTGACGATGCTGGACATCCTCGGCAGCGAGGACCACTTCGGCGACATGGACTTCAAACTCTGCGGCACCGAACAGGGCGTCACCGGCTTCCAACTCGACCTCAAGCTCCCCGGCATCCCCCTCTCCATTCTTGAGGAAGCCGTGGACAAGGCCAAGACGGGCCGCGTCGAAGTGCTCGGCGTCATGAACGCCTCCATCGCCGATCCGAAGCCGCTCAGCCCCTACGCTCCGCGCATCGAGATCGTGAAGATCAACCCCGACAAGATCGGCGAACTCATCGGTCCCGGCGGCAAAAACATCAAAGGCATCCAAGCCGAATCCGGCGCGGAAATCAGCATCGAGGACGACGGCACGGTTTACATCTACGCTCATCGCAAAGAAAGCATGGAGCGCGCCGTGGAAATGGTCACCGGCATCTCCGCCGAGGTCGAGGTCGGCAAAGTCTATACCGGCAAAGTGGTCAGCACGACGAACTTCGGCGCCTTCATGCGCGTGGTCGGCAGCAAGGACGGCCTCATTCACATCTCCGAACTGGCCGACTTCCGCGTCAAGACCGTGGAAGACGTGGTCAAGGTCGGCGACGTCGTCACCGCCAAGTGCATCGGCATCGATGACAAAGGCCGCGTGAAGATGAGCCGCAAAGCCGCGATGAAGGAAATGGACCAGCAGGCCGCCGAAAGCGCGCCTGCCGAGGCCGAGGTCGCCATGGCAGCCGAGTAAATTCAGCGCATCCCAACAATCCAGCATCAACGCCGTGGCCATCTGGCCGCGGCATTGTCTGGATATCCCGAACCCCGTAGGGGTTCACCCTGAATAGCCGGGGGTCGCATGACCCCCGGTGTGCAGAGCCAAGAACCGGTTTCGTTGCGACGAACCCTGAAGCCTAGATTCGTGAATAAGGAAAACAGGAAGGCAGGAAAAGGGATATGGAAGGGACTTCTCTGGCAGAGTGGCCGACTCCTTTTTTGAGTGAAGGCTCGCAAGTTCGCCAGCGCTGGTATTCCCGCTCCTTTTCTTGATTTCCTGCCTTCCTCATTCCCGAATTTAGGTTCATGGGCAACCCCTACGGGGTTAAACTTGCGCATCCCATGGGATGGCTGTGGTTCGGCGCTGCTGACCGGGCCGGTTCACTACGGCAGAGCCGCCGCCCATTCCGCTTCCTTGAACCCGTTCAGCGCAATACCCCGCTTCGCATCCACGGCGACGGGACGTTTGACCAAGTTCCCGTTTTCAGCCAGCGCCTCCAGCGCTCCGGCTTCGCTCATCCCGGCCAGTTTGTCCTTCCAGCCGCCGTTGCGGTAATCCTGCCCCGACGTGTTGAACAGGGCGCGCAAGTCGCCGCCGCGCGCGCTCAGCACGCGCCGCAATCCCTCCACCGACGGCGGTTGCTCGCGGATCGCGATTTCCTCGAACGCGACACCCCGCGCCCGCAGCCATTGCAGCGCTTTCCGGCAGGTGTCGCACCCTTTGTAGGCATAGACTTTCAGCATGACCCTTTTTGCCACGGCCTCACCAAAGATCAAACACTTGATCCGGCTCCGGCAGGACGATCTCCGTCTCCGGCAGCGTCTCTTTGAAACGGTTTTCAAACCAAGTCTGGGAGGGGATCTCGCCATGCACCAGCACCACTTTTTTCGGCTTCAACAGCTCCGCGTATTCCGCCAATTGCTCGCGCGTGGCGTGGGCGCTGAAATCGAAGCTTTCCACTCGTGCGCTGAGCGTGGAGGGCGGCAGTTCCCGGTTCAGCACCACTTGGTCGCCCTTCGCGGCGTTGCGCAGCCGGTAGCCCGGCGTTTCCGGGTCCGTGTAACCCACGAAAGCCACCGCGTTCTTGGGATTCTCGATGAACCGGAACGCAAAGCTGTTCGACGTGGTGCCTTCCGACATCATGCCGCTGGACAGCAGGTAGATCGCCCGGCTTTGATAGGTGATCGCCCGCCGCCGCCGTGACTGCGGCGCCACCAGGATGCCGATATCCTCCAGCAGCCGGAAGCCCGGATAGTTGCGCGGCACCCGTTCCGAGTAATGATCGTAAAGCACCGTGATCTTCGTTCCCAGGCCGCCCAGGAAAACCGGCATCTCCGGCATCAGCCCCTCTTCGGACAACTCGTGCATCATCAGCAGCAACTCCTGCGTCTTGCCCAGCGCGAACACCGGTATCAGCACCGAGCCGTTGGCGTCATAAGTGTCCCGGATCAGCGCCGCCAGCCGCTCCTTCTCCGCCTTGCGGCAGTAGTCCGCCGGGCGCGTGTAATTGCCGCGCGTCGTCTCCATCACCAGCACGTCCACATTGTCCTGGGGAAAGCTCGCCGCGCGCGCGATGGTTTGGTTTTCAAAGCACACGTCGCCCGTATAAAACAGCGAGGCGCCGTTCTCCCGCAGGAGGATGCCCGCCGAGCCGATGATGTGGCCGGCATCGTGAAAGCTCGCGTTGATCTGCGTGTCCGGGATCACGAAGGATTGCTCGTAGCCGCGGTACATCCAGGAGGGGCGGATTTCATCGAGCTCACGATGGGTAAACAGCGGATATTCCTTCACGTCCAGTTCATCCCGCTGGCTCGTCATCACGTTGACCGAATTGTGCAGCATCGCCGAGCCCACCTCGCCCGTCGGCTCCGTCATGATGACGTTCGCGCCGCGCTGCCGCCGCTGGATGACCGGCAGGCAGCCGATGTGGTCGTGGTGCGCGTGGGAAACGAGGATCGCCTGCGCCGAGTTCGACGGCAGCGCGCCGAAGTCCGGCATGGCGTCAAAGCCCGCGTGCTTGGGGTCCATGCCCGCGTCGATGACGATTCGAGTCTTCCCGCTTTCCAATAAATAGCTGTTGGCGCCGATGTCACGCCGGCGCGTCATGTTGCGAAATCTCATTCCGATAGATGTAAACTCCCCCGCCGCCTCCGGCGGGGAAAGACCGCGACACTAAAGGATCAGTCCCGTCGCACAAGCATAAAATCACCACGGCTCCGGAGCCGTGCCATTTGCCCCGGCATGATTCCCGGCAATAACACCACCCCCGCTGCGTTGACTGCGCTGCCACCCGTTTTGCCATCCATCCCATCCACTGACATGACCCCGATATTCCGCGCTTTTTACCTCGTCTGTCACAGCCTCACGCTCGCCGCCCTTGCCTTTGCCTGCGCCGGACAAGCCGCCGATCTCGCCGGATCGAAGCCCAACATCATCCTCGTCATGACCGACGACCAAGGCTATCCCCCCATCGGACGCCACGGGCATCCCTGGATCAAGACGCCGCATCTCGACAGCCTGCACGATGCCTCCACCCGGTTCACGCGCTTCATGGTCGCCCCCACCTGCTCCCCCACGCGCTCCGCCATCATGACCGGACGTCATCCCGAGAAAAACGGCATCACCCACACCATCTTCGAGCGCGAGCGCATGACGCTCGACGCCACCATCCTGCCCCAGGTGCTCAAAACCGCCGGCTACACCTCCGGCATCTTCGGCAAATGGCACCTCGGCGACGAGCACGAGCATCAGCCCGATCAACGCGGCTTTGACGAAACCTTCATCCACGGCGCGGGCGGCATCGGCCAGTCCTACGACTGCTCCTGCGCGGATGCGCCTGACAACCAATACCACGACCCCGTCATCCGTCACAACGGCGCCTTCGTTCAGACGCGCGGTTTCTGCACCGATGTCTTTTTCACCGCCGCCCTCGGCTGGATCAAACAACAGGCCGCGCAGCAGGAGCCTTTCTTCGCCTACATCACCACCAACGCCCCGCACGGCCCTTACATCGCCCCGGCGAAAAACGCCAAACGCTTCACCGATCTCGGCTTCGGCGCGGAACAGGCCGGATTTTACGGCATGATCGAAAACATCGACGAAAACATGGGCCGCCTGCTCGCCAAGCTCGACGAATGGAAGCTCAATGAAAACACCCTGCTCATTTTCATGTCCGACAACGGCATGACCGGCGGCGGCTCTGGCCGGCCCGGCGAGGATCTCGCTCCGGGTTATCCCTTCTACAACGCCGGGCAAAAGGGCCTCAAAGGCTCCACCGACGAAGGCGGCGTCCGCGTGCCGTTCTTCGTCCGTTGGAACGGCAAAATCCAATCCGGCCGCGACATCGCCACGCTCGGCGCGCACATCGACATCCTGCCCACCTTCGCCGCGCTCGCCGGCGCGGCGCTTCCGCCCGGCCAAGTCGAAGGGCGCAGCCTGCTGCCGCTCATCGAGGGCAAGGCGGACGGCTGGGAGGATCGCCACATCTTCGCTCATGTCTGCCGCTGGCCCGTCGGCGAGGAGCCCGATCAATTCAAGAACGTCAACTTCACTATCCGCAGCCAGCGCTACCGCTACGTCGGGCCAGTGTCTGCCCCCGCCGGCAAAGC
>CAZNKC010000154.1:0-13298 GCA_964573315.1 uncultured Verrucomicrobiaceae bacterium
AACGCAATGATTTCACGCGGACCACACCGGTGACCGTGTGCGGCTGCCGCCGCAAGCGTTCGGCGAGGACGCCGAACGCAGCACGCGGGACGCGTGCGCTCCATTTGCACGCGGGACGCGCGCGCTCGGGTCTCACGCTTCAGCCTGTCAACCTGAACCCTTGAACCTCTCCGCGCTGTGCGCGGGCATCATTTGGCGTGTTTTTCGTTGAAGCCGGCGGCGGCGCGGGCGGCTTCGCGGTCGAGGGCTTTGCCTTTGAGATCGTCGCGTTGGTCGCCCTTGGTCTTGCCTTTGCCGACGCCGATTTCGATTTTGACGTGCGGGCCTTTCCAGTAGGCGCGCAGGGCGGGCAGGGTGAGACCTTTTTGCTGGGTGTGGGCGAAGAGCTTGCGGATTTCCCGTTTGTGCAGGAGCAGGCGGCGGGTGCGGCGGGGCTCGTGCTGGGTGTGGCTGGCTTTGTCGTAGGGCTGGATGTCGAAGTTGTAGAGCCAGACTTGGCCGCGCTCGACGCGGGCGAAGGCGTCGGAGAGATTGATCTTGCCCTGGCGGATGGATTTGACCTCGGTGCCGCGCAGTTCCACACCCGCTTCGTAACGCTCCAGGATGTGGAAATCCCGGGGGGCTTTGCGGTTGGTGGCGATATCGGCGGCGGCGGACATGGGGGCGGCCACTGGTGCGTGGGCTGAAGGCGCGGCGCGCGAGCCGGGCAGCCGAACCGGAAGCGCCGGACGCCGTATTAGCCCTCGGATTCTTCTGCTTCGAAGCCGGGCTTGATTTTGCCTTGAATGATTTCGGTGAGAGCCACGTCAGCGTCCCTCATGCCGGGGCGGCGGTCAATGAGCGGCGGACGGCCGGCGGCAAGCTGCTTGACCCGTTTGGAGACGAGATTGATCAAAATCGGCGGATGCGGGATGTACTGGGCGGCTTGGTCAACGAGTTCGGCTTTCATGAGGGATGAGGTCAGACAGGGAGGGGCGGTGAACGGCGGGCGAAGCGGGTAGCTGGGCGCCGGACAAGGCCAGGGGGATAGTCATACTAAGGGGCGCGGCGGGAAACGCAAGCGGGATTTGGCAGGCAGGCTGCGTGCGCTCCAGTTCGCACGCGCTCCGAGCGTGTCAACTCCGCGCCAGCAACGTGCGATTCAACGTTGAATATAGAATAACGCACGTTTCTCCGCAGCCACTAACGCCGGAATTCATAATCCCCATCAATACTTGCCTTCTCCATGCGTAAGCCCTGAAGGCGATGTTCCGGAGTGCTTGCGGAAATCCATCCCGGACTTTACCTCTCCGCTGTCATGCCTGAAAATGAAATCCACCCCGACACCCCCTGCATCGAAACCCGCGAGGAGATCATGTTCTTTGACACCGATTGCGGCGGGGTCGTCCACAACATCGCCTACCTGCGCATGATCGAGACCGCGCGCACCCGGCTGGCGGCGCGGCTGGGCATGGCGCTGCGGGAGATGGCGGAGACGCAGCTTTTTCCGGTGGTCGTGCGCACGGAGATCGATTACCGCAAACCGGCTCGGCTCGGCGATGTGATCGCTATTCTCGGACGGCTGGAAAAAATCGAGCGGGCGCGCTTCTGGTGCGCTTTCGAGGTGCGCCGGGAGGAGGACGCCCAGCTTCTCATCACCTGCCGGCAATCGCTCGCTCTCGTGCAGATGCCGCAGGGCAGGCCGGTGCGGCTGCCGGAGGATTGGGCGGTGAGGTATCCGCATCTGCTGCCATCCTGAACGACCATGAATCCGGATGTCATCAGGGTGCGCGGGGCGCGGCAGCACAATCTGCAAAACGTGGATGTGGACCTGCCACGCAACCGGCTGGTGGTGATGACGGGGGTGAGCGGGTCGGGGAAGTCGTCGCTGGCGTTTGACACGCTCTACGCGGAGGGGCAGCGGCGTTATGTGCAGAGTTTGTCGGCTTATGCGCGGCAATTTTTGGACCGGTTGGAAAAGCCGGACGTGGATTTCATCGAGGGGCTGAGTCCGGCGGTGGCGATCGAGCAGGCGCATTCGACGCCGAATCCGCGCTCGACCATCGCGACGGTGACGGAGATTTACGATTACCTGCGCGTGCTCTACGCCGTGGCCGGCGTGCCGCACGATCCGGCGACGGGAGAACGGCTGACGCGGAACACGCCGGAGGAGATCGGCCAGCGGGTGCTGGGGCTGGCGGAAGGCACGCGGGTGGTGGTGCTGGCGCCGGTGGCGGACGGCGAGGCGGGGGATTTGAAGGGCTTGTTTGAAAAGCTGCGGCGGCAGGGCTTCGTGCGGGTGCGGGTGGACGGGGAGATGCGGGAGTTGGAGGAGGATGGCTCGCGGCCTTCGCCGCGGGAAAGGCATATGGTGGAGGTGGTGGTGGACCGGCTGGTGGCGCGCGACGGGGTGCGGGCGCGGCTGATGGAGAGCATCGAGACGGCGCTGCGCTGGAACGAACGGGAGATCCGGTTTTTAATCGCCGGTGGCGGTGACGGTGGCCGGGACGAGGAGGTGCTGAGTTTCACGACGGCTTATGCGAACACGCGCACGGGGTATCTGTTGGAAAAGCTGACGCCGCAGCATTTCTCCTTCAACACGCATGTGGGCGCCTGCCCGGTGTGCGAGGGCGTGGGCACGGTGATGGCGGCCGATCCGGGACTGCTGACGCCGGACCCGTCAAAGAGCTTGGCGGCGGGCGCGGTGAAGACGTGGTGGAGCCGGGTGCCGAAGATGAAGGCGCTGCACGAGCGCGGAGTGGAGGCGCTGGCGCGGCATTTCGGGGTGTCGATGGACGCGCCTTTCCGGGAACTGCCGGAGGACTTCAAGCGGGCGTTGTTCTACGGGACGGAGGGCAAGCCGATTGCGACCGGCTGGAAGACAGCGGAGAACCGGCGCAGCGTGGCGAAACCCTACGAGGGGCTGGCGCACGAGGCCGAGCGCCTCTATGCGGCGGCGGAAAGCGAGTCCCTGCAAGTCCAGGTGGCGCGCTTCATGAATCCCAAGACCTGCCCCGCCTGCGCGGGCAAGCGGCTGCGACCGGAGGCGCTGGCGGTGACGTTGAGTTCGGATTCCGGGCTTCGGACTTCGGATTTCAAGAAAGAGCTGTCCATTCACGACTTCTGCGGGCTGCCCATCGAGGAGGCGCTGCAATGGATGCGCGGTTTGGTGTTGACGGAGTTTCAGCGCGGGTACGTGGCGGATTTGTTGAAGGAGGTTCTGAAACGGCTGGAGTTTTTGGATCAGGTGGGCCTGGGCTATCTGGCGTTGAACCGGGAGAGCGGCACGCTTTCCGGCGGGGAAATGCAGCGCATCCGGCTGGCGACGCAGATCGGCGCGGGGCTGGCGGGGGTACTCTACGTGCTGGACGAGCCGAGCATCGGGCTGCACCCGGTGGATACGGAGCGGTTGATCGCGACGCTGAAGCGGCTGCGGGATTTGGGGAATTCGGTGCTGGTGGTGGAGCACGACGAAGGCATCCTGCGGGCGGCGGACTGGCTGGTGGAGTTGGGACCGGGCGCGGGTGCGCACGGCGGGAAAATCGTGGCGCAAGGCACGCCGGAAGTGGTGACGGCGGATGAGAAATCGCTGACCGGAGCCTATTTGGGTGGGAAACTGCGGGTGGCCGTAGCGCGGGAAAGGGTAACACCACTAAAACAGAAAAGCCTGTTGGAGGAGCACGACGAAGGAGGTTGGATTACGTTACATAAAGCGAATGAAAATAACCTTCAAAACGTTACTATTTCGTTTCCGGCTGGTTGCCTCACTTGCGTCACCGGTCCGTCCGGCAGCGGCAAATCAACGCTTGTGGACGGCATCCTGATGCGGGCGCTGATGCGGCATTTTTATGGCGCCAAAGCGGAGCCTGGGAAACACGAGGGCGTGACGGGGCTGGGCGAAATCGACAAGGTGATCGTGATCGACCAATCTCCCATCGGCCGCAGCCCGCGCTCGAATCCGGCGACGTTCACGGGCCTGTTCACGCCGATGCGCGAACTGTTTGCGCAACTGCCGATGGCGCGGGTGCGCGGCTACGAGACGGGGCGGTTCAGCTTCAACACGCCGGGTGGCCGCTGCGAGAAATGCCAGGGCGACGGCCATCTGAAAATCGACATGCATTTCCTGGCGGATGTCTATGTGACCTGCGACCAGTGCGGCGGGCGGCGTTACAACAGCGAGACGCTGGAGGTGACTTACAAGGGCCGGAACATCGCGGAGGTGCTGGAGATGACCGTGGCGGAGGCGGCGCGTTTTTTCGAGAAGCATCCGCACATCGGGCCGAAGCTGCGCGCGCTGGAGGAGACCGGACTCGGCTACGTGAAACTCGGACAGCCGGGCAACACGCTGTCCGGCGGCGAGGCGCAGCGGGTGAAATTGGCGGCGGAACTCGGCAAACGCGCCACCGGCCACACGCTCTACCTGCTCGACGAGCCGACGACCGGCCTGCACTTTGCGGACATCCAAAAGCTGATGGAGGTTCTCATGCGCCTGCGCGACGGCGGCAACACGGTGATCGTGATCGAGCACAATCTGGATGTGATCCGTTGCGCGGACTGGCTCATTGACCTGGGACCGGGCGGCGGGGCAAACGGCGGACGCGTGGTGGCTGTTGGCCCGCCGGAGGTGGTGAAGCAGACACCGGAAAGCGTGACGGGACGCTTTTTGTGAGGGTTATCTTGAAAAGGAAAATGAGTGCCTACGGAATAACCCGAAAAAGGAAGTTGAGAGTTGAGTGTTGAGTGTTGATAGCTCAAAATCAGCGGCATACGCCGGAAGTTCCATTCGCCCGAAGGGTGAGTCCCCTTGGCGGCACAAGCCGCTCATTTCCAGCCTCTCAACTCTCAACCATCCACTCTCAACTCTGTTTTTAGGATAACCGGAACAGACGGAAAGATCAGCCGGGCTGCTGAAAACAGCCTTCACCTTTTGGATGGAGCCGCTTCGTGACTCTACCCTTTGATATTCTGTGTATTCCGCGTGTTCCGCAGGCCGCCATTTCTGTTTCTAGGGTTATGCGCGCCGGGATGAACGACTGTGCCGCGCTCAGGCGAGGATATCCTTCACCACATGCCCATGCACATCCGTCAGCCGGAAATCGCGGCCCGCGTAGCGGTAAGTGAGTTTTTCGTGATCCAGCCCGAGCAGGTGCAGGATGGTGGCATGCATGTCGTGCATGTGGACCTTGTCCTGGATGGCATGGTGGCCGAAGTCGTCGGTCTCGCCGAAGGAGAAGCCGGGTTTCACGCCGGCGCCGGCCAGCCATTGGGTGAAGCCGCCGGGGTTGTGGTCGCGGCCGGTGCCGTTGCTTTGAGCGTAGGGCGTGCGGCCAAACTCGCCGCCCCACCAGACGAGGGTGTCCTCCAGCAGGCCGCGCTGCTTGAGGTCGTGCAACAACCCGGCGATGGGTTTGTCCACGGCGAGGGCGTGGTCCTTGTGCTTGGGCATGTTGGAATGCTGATCCCAGGCCGGGTTGTTGGAGTTGTCCGTGTAATTGACCTGGATGAAGCGCACGCCGGTCTCGGCGAGGCGGCGGGCCATGAGGCACTGGCGGCCGAAGTTGTCCGTGGGTTGCTCGCCGATGCCGTAGAGCTGCTTGGTGGCGGCGGATTCGGAGTCGAGGTCGAGCGTGTGCGGCGCGTTGGCTTGCAGACGCCAGGCGAGTTCGTAGGAGTTGATGACGGCCTCCACCGCCTCATGCTGGCCGGCGGCTTCGGCGCGCGCCATCTGCTCCTGGTGCAGGCCGCGCAGGAGATCGAACTGGCGCGCCTTGGCGGCGGGCGTCAGGCTGGTGTTGTGGAGGTTTTTGATCGTGGCCTCGGTGGCGGGCTGGCCGGCGCGGCCCAGCGGCGTGCCCTGGTAGAGCGCGGGCAGGAAGGCGGTGCCGTAGTTGCGCGGGCCGCCGTTGCTGAGGCTGGGGCTGATGGAGACGAAGGAAGGCAGGTTGTCGTTCTCGGTGCCGAGACCGTAACTGATCCAGGAGCCCATGCTGGGGCGGATGAAGTTGGTGGAGCCGGTGTGCAAAAACAGCGTGGCCGGCCCGTGGGCGACGCCCTCGGTGTGCATGCCCTTGACGAAGCAAAGGTCATCCACCCGCTCCGCCATGTGCGGGAACAACTCGGAAGCCCACTGGCCGCTCTCGCCGCGCTGCTTGAACTCCCACAGCGGCTTCATGACGCGCATGGCAGCGCCCATGCCGGTCTTGGCCACGGTGCGGGCATCGTCGAAGTCGAAAGCAACGCCGTCGTTCTCGATCAGCTTCGGCTTGTAGTCGAACGAATCGACATGACTGACCCCGCCGGCCATGAACAGGAAAATGACGCGCTTGGCGCGCGCGGTGTGATGGGTGGACCGGGCGGCCAGAGGATTGCCCGCCGCGGACTGCCGGGCGGCGATGGCGTTCAAAGCCAGCGAGCCAAAACCGCAGGCGGTGGTTTGAAGAAGATGACGGCGGTTGATCATGGCGGTGCCTTTCTTTGACAGGATTGCAGGATGGACAAGATGAACAGGATGTGAAGGCGAAATTTACCGAACACTGAAAACTGAAAACTGAAAACGAACAAACGCTTCAATCGAGGAATCTGAAGTCGGCGCTGGCGAGGAGAGTTTGGATGAGTTGGGCGTAGTTTTGGCGGAGTCGGTCAGCGGGATCGGAGGCGGAGAGGGTGACGAAGTCGCGGGCGCGTTGGAGTTCGGTGGGGGTGGGTTTGCGGCCGAGGGTGGCTTGCCAGAGGTGGGTGAGGCGGGCTTCGTCGGTGGCGTTTTGATCGAGCTGGCGGTCGGCGGCGGCTTGGCTTTGCTCGATGACGAAGGGGTGGTTGAGGAAGTAAAGCGCCTGCGGGGCGATGGTACTGCGGGTGCGCTGGCCGACGGGGGCGTTGATGTCGGCGTAGTCGAAGGCTTCGAAGATTTCGAGGCGTTTGTTGCGGAAGGCGGGGGCGTAGAGGCTGCGACGGGTGTCGGTGAAGACGTAGTCGTATTCGAGATTCTGCGCGGCGCCGCTGTTGGAATCGACGGAGTCGGCGTGGACGTTGGGACCGAGGAAGGCGCGGTCGAGTTGGCCGCTGAGGGCGAGGATGGCGTCGCGCAGGGCGTGGGCGTCGAGGCGGCGGCGGTGGGCGCGCCAGAGGAGTTTGTTTTCGGGATCGGCTTGGTCGCAGGCCTGCCAGTTCGAGCCGGGTGCGGGCAGGCTGGCGAGTTGATAGGCGCGGGTGAGGACGAGGCGGCGGACGAGTTTTTTGAGGCTCCAACCGTCGGCCATGAAGTCGTGGGCGAGGTGGTCGAGCAGCAGCGGGTGGGTGGGAGCATCGCCAGTGGCGCCGAAATTATCGACGGAGCGGACGAGGCCCTCGCCGAAGAGATGCATCCAAACACGGTTGACGAGGACGCGGGCGGTGAGGGGATTTTGCGGGTGGGTGATCCATTGGGCTAGCTGGAGGCGGCCGCTTTGATCGGCGGGGATGGCGGGGGCGTCCGGGATTTTCGCGGCCTGGATAAAGCCGCGCGGGACGGCGGGGCCGAGGTTGCGGATGTTGCCGCGGATATGGACGGGGCAGTTTTCGGGTTTCTCGTCCTCTTGCACGCTCATGGTTTCCGGGCGGGTGGGGCCGGTTTTGGCGAGGATGCGGATTTCCTTTTCGAGGCGTTTCTGCTCGGCGAGCGCGGCGGCGAGTTCAGGCGAGTTGCGGGCGGCTCGGCTTTTTTCCTCTTTGGCCAATTCCTCGGGGCTGAGCAGCCAGACGGCGTCGAGGGTGACGTGGCCGCTGGTGCCTTCATTGGAGACGAGGATGAAGCCGGCGCCGTCTTTTTCAAAGCGATAGCTGCCGAGGGAGACGAAGCGGGAGTCGATGGGCGGCGTGACGCTCTGGTCAATGAAAAGATCCTCCTCGCCATCGGCATGGAGGATGTGGATGGGGACGCGGTTGTCCCGTGTGGGGGAGCTGGTGAAGGCGACGCGGACTTCGTAGCGGTCGGTTTTGGGAATGGATGGGGTGAAGGTGGCGGTGCATTCGCCTTTGGCCATTTTGTCATCGTGAACGTAACCGGCGCCGATGTAGTTGGGGAAATTGGTGGAGGCGACCCAGGGGCCGACGAGTTCGGCTTGGGTTTCATCGATTACAATGCCGGGCAGGGTCTCGGGGGGGATGGGTTTGCCGGCGGGCAGGGTGTCGGCTTTGGGCTGGAGTTTTTTGACGGCGGCGGCGGCGTTTTTCAGGTCGTTGTCGAGCGCGGCGAGACGGGCCTCTTTTTCCTGCATCGTGCCTTCAAGTTCGGAATCGAGCGGCAGCGGGGCGTCGATCCATTTGGCGACGTTGTCGGTGTAGTTTTTGAGTGTCTGCGTGCTGCGGAAGATGCCGGCGAGGGCGTAGTAGTCGCGGGTGGTGACGGGGTCGAACTTGTGATCGTGGCAGCGGGCGCAGCCGATGGTCATGCCCATGAAGGAGCGGCCGATGGTCTCAAGCTGCTCGTCGATGATGTCCATGCGCAGCAGGCCCTTGTCCTGCTCTTCGTAGTTGGTGGGGCCGAGGGCGAGGAAGGCGGTGGCGGTGAGCTGGCG
Organism: uncultured Verrucomicrobiaceae bacterium; assembly: GCA_964573315.1. Taxonomy (GTDB): domain Bacteria; phylum Verrucomicrobiota; class Verrucomicrobiia; order Verrucomicrobiales; family Verrucomicrobiaceae; genus JAGRPD01. The sequence continues at coordinate 8,535 of CAZNKC010000154.1, forward strand.
GCGGCGTTCGGCGGCGCTGTCCGCGTGCATGAGGTCGCCGGCGATGTGCTCGGTGATGAGGCGGTCGAGCGGCACGCCGGCGTGGAGGGATTCGATGACGTAATCGCGGAAACGCCAAGCGTCCTTGAAAGGCAGGGTGCGACCGCCGCCGGAGCTTTCGGCGAAACGGGTGAGGTCCAGCCAGTGCTGCGCCCAGCGCTCGGCGAAGGCAGGGGTGGCGAGCAGGTTGTCCACGATTTGTTCGAATGACGAATGACGAATGGCGAATGACGAAAGTTGTTCGGGCGTGGGCGGCAGGCCGGTGAGGTCGAAATAAAGGCGGCGCAGCAGAGCTTCGGGCGCGGCGTCGTTGACCGGGGCGAGGCCGGTTTTTTCAAGCGCGGCGAGGAGGTGATGATCCACGGGATCGCGCGGCCAAGCGGCGTCTTTGACGGCGGGGCGTTGCGTTTCCGGCGTTGGGGTGGCGAGGGGTTGGAAGGACCAGAGCGTGGTGGCGTCCTTCGGCTGTTTTTTTTCAGCCGCAGCGGTTTCCGGCGCGGCGTCGCGCGGATCGGGCGCGCCCTGGGCGATCCATTCGCGCAGCGTGGCGACGTGGTCCGCGGAGAGCTTTTTCTTCGGCGGCATCTTGAGGTCGCGGTCTTCGTAGGAGATGGCGCGCAGCAGCAGGCTGGCGGCGGGGTCGCCGGGCTTGAGGGCGGGGCCGGAGTCGCCGCCGGTCTGCCAGCCGTCGCGGTGGTCGAGGCGGAGGCCGCCTTTGCTCTTGTGTTCCGCGCTGTGGCATTCGTAGCAGTGCTCGATGAGCAGCGGGCGGACTTTGCGCTCGAAGTGGTCGAGTTCCGGGGATGAGTGGGCGGCTGTTCCGTTGAGAAACAGGATCAGCAAAAAGGAAACCAAGCGTTGCCCGTCCATGAGAGAAACAAACAGGACGAGACGGCGTGTTTTTTCAAGCGTTCGAGCTTTTGCAGATACGGCGCAGGCCGTTCCGTGTGCGATCATGGACGCATCACTCTTTGCCGGGGCCGGGATAAGCCAGGTCGGTGATGACAAGCGGGCGCATGGTGAGGATGCCGGCCCGGTTCAGGGTGATGCAGGGTGAGCCGTCGGGGTCGAGGCGGACCTGCGCGGTGTTGCCGACGCCGGTGGCCACCACCGTGCCAAAGTCATCAATCTTCCAAGTGCCGTTGAGATCGGACCAGACCCACTCGGTGAGGCGGGATTTGCGGGCGAACTGGCCATCATTGGCGAAGTAATACCAGCGCAGCCCTTCGCCTTCGTGATCCACGCGCCAGATTTTGCCTTCGAGAACGGCCTGAATTTTTTTCCGGGTCTGGTTGGTAATTTTGCCTTTTGCCGGGCGGGCGGCTTGGCCGGCGGGAGATGGCTTGGCTTCCAGAGGCTGTGCCAAGTTGCCGGTCAGGGTGGGCGGGATGAATTTGGCAATCTCGACTTCAATGGCGCGCGCGGCCTCCGTATCGCCAGCCTCGGCATGGAGTTTCATGGCCGCTGTCAAGTCCGCCACGTACTTGCGGTCGAGCGCAGTGATGGCTTCGCTTTTCTCGCGCTGCCAAGATTCCCTCATTGCGGTCAATTCCAAGGGCTCTGGCGGACGCTCCGCTGGCTGGGCGCCGGATTGTTGCCATGCGCAAAGAACCGCGAGCACAAAGAAGGGCGTTTTCATGGGAGAAAGAATGCTGATGAAATAGATATTTACCATGTTTGAAATCCGCAACGCAACGCTGAATTTTCTCATTGCGAAAGAAAATCAGGTAATTTTTATTTGCTAGCCTCAAATGCCAGGCATAACCTTCAAAATAAAATAATTCATAAGCTTATTTAGAATAAGCAAATGGTTTATATTGAGAAACCGGCAGTCAAAATTCAGTAAAATCAGGCAGGATATCCGGGCTACTGAGCGCTGCGTTCAAATCTATCCTCAAGCAGCCAAGCGCGCGCCTCACCCACCAAAAACAACGAGCCGCATACCAGCGCCGGTTCCTCGCCCGCCAAGGCCAGCGTGAGCGCCCCGCCCACGCTGGCATGGCACACCACTTCCGCATCCGGCGAGATTTCGTGAAGCTTCTCCCGCAACTCCTCCGCCGGCAGCGCGCGCGGTGATTGAAACGCCGTCAGATGCCAGCGCGCCGCCAGTGGTGCCAGCCGCCGCAGCAGGGCGTCCACCGCCTTTTCCCGCACCGCGCCAAAAACCAGCGTCGCCTTTTGTCCGCCGAACGTCTCCTGCCAAGTCTCCGCCAGCGCCGCCGCGCCGTCTTCGTTGTGCGCGCCGTCCAGCACCAAACCGGGTTCCAACCGCTCGAACCGTCCCGGCCACCGTACCCGCGCCAGTGCTTCCGCGAGGCGAGCCTCTCCCGGCAGCACGCCCGCCGCCCGCGCTGCTGCCACCGCCAGCGCCGCGTTCCAACACTGATGCGCGCCCGCCAGTCCGAGCGGCGATTGCGTCCACGGTTCCGTCACCTCCACCAGCGGAGCCGCGCGTTCGCGCGCCACGCGCCGCAGCACTGTCATTACTTCCGGCTGTTGCGGCCCGGTCACCACCGGCACGCCGGGCTTGATGATGCCCGCTTTTTCTCCGGCGATTTCTTCCAGCGTATCTCCCAGCATTTCCATGTGATCGAGCCCGACACGCGTGATAACGCTCACCTCCGGCGTCAAGACGTTGGTGGCGTCCAGCCGCCCGCCCAGGCCTGTCTCCATCACCGCCCAAGCCAGCTCGCGCGTTTGGAACCAGCGCAGTCCCAGCGCCAGCGCCAGCTCGAAGAACGTGGGATGCGGCTCCAACCCCGCCGCCAAGTCGCGCAAATCGCCGAGCAGTTCCGCCAGTTCCGCGTCGGCGATCTCGCGTTGCCCGTCGCGGATGCGTTCGTTGAAGCGCGCCAGATGCGGGGAGGTGAACAGCCCCGTGCCGCCGTCCTGAGCCGCCTCCAGCAGCGCGTGGAGAAAGGCGCAGGTCGAGCCTTTGCCATTGGTGCCCGCCACATGGATGAAACGCTGGCGCGGGTCCGGCAGCCGCGCTGCCGCCAGCAGGCGGCGCATGTTTTCCAGCCCCAGCTTGACCCCCAGCCGTTGCGTGCTGTAAAGCCATGCCAGAGCCTCTTCCGAATTTGCAAATGCCAACGCCATGACGCAGCTCCAACCTGCCGCAATCCCGCCGTCCTCCAACTCAAAATGCGGAGTTGAGAGTTGAAAGTTGAGTGTTGATAGTTCAAAATCAGCGGCTGCGCCGAAAGCTCCATTCATCCGAAGGGGGGGGGCCCCTTGGCGGCACAAGTCGCTCATTTCCAGCCTCTCAACTCTCAACCATCAACTATCAACTCTGTTTTTAGGTTGAACATCTGCCTTTTGCCCTTCGGTTCCGCCGGTGACGTGCTGCCTTTCATCTGGCTGGGGCGGCACCTGCGCGCGCGTGGCCACGAGGTCACGCTCATCACCTCCAGTCCGTTTCAAAAAGCCGTTGCCGGCGCCGGGCTGCCGTTTGTGCCCATCGGCAGCGACGAGGAATTCGAAGCCGCCATGCGCGACCCGCGCGTCTGGAAGCTCGGCGCCGGGACCAAGGCCGTCTTTGAATTCGCCACCCTGGCTGCGGGCAGGTATTTCGATGCCTTGCAGGCGCGTCTGGACGGCCCGAACCGGCCGGACTTGCTGCTTGCGCCCTGCATTGCCTTCGGCGCGCGGCTGGCGCGGGAAAAATGGGGGCTGCCGCTCGTCACCGTGCATCTCCAGCCCGCCGTCATCCTCAGCGCGCACGACACACCGGTCATTTTCCCCGCGCTGCATCCGCTGCTGCGGCTGCTGCCGCCCGCGTGGAAGCGGCTGCTTTTTCGCTATGGGCCGAACCCGCTCGACATCGTCGGCGGTCCCGCGTTGCGGCGGCTCTGCGAGTTGCACGGCGTCGCGCCGCCGAAGAGCTTCTTCCACGAGTGGTGGGACTCGCCGGACGGCAGCTTGGTGTTGTTCCCGAAGTGGTTCGCACCGCCGCAACCCGACTGGCCGGAACTGCGCTTGCAAGGGACTTTCCCGCTGGAAGACCTCGCCGCCGAGCAGTCGCTGCGGCCCGTGCTGGCCGCGTTTCTGGAGGCGCATCGCGAGCGGCCGCCTATCGTCTTCACCGCCGGCAGCGCCAACGTCCAGGCCGCCGCTTTTTTCGCCGCCGCCACCGATGCCCTGCACCGGCTCGGTCGCCCCGGCGTCTTCGTCACGCGCGACCGCGCGCAGCTCCCGCCCGGCTTGCCACCCACCATCCACACCGCCAAGTATACGCCCTTCGGTCCGCTGCTGGAAAAAGCCGCCGCCTTCGTGCATCACGGCGGCATCGGCACGCTCAGCCAAGGTTTCGCCGCCGGTGTGCCGCAGCTCATCATGCCGATGGCGCACGACCAGCCCGACAACGCCCACCGCCTGCGCCGCCTCGGCGCGGGTGATTTTCTGCCGCCGCGCGAGTTCACCGGTGAAAAAGTCGCGCGCAGCCTGGAGCGGCTGCTGGCGGACACCAGTGTCGCCCATTCCTGCGAGCGCATCGCTGAGCGGATGCGGGACGAGCGCGACAGCCAGCCCGCCGACCGAATCGTCGCATGGCTCGAACGCACAGCCGCGCCGCGTCACTCATGAGGGTCTGCGGTTTTGGATGACAGGGGAATGGGGACAGGGGAATGCACTGAAAGAAGTGATGGAGGGAGATCAACTTGCCGTATTTCTATTATCCTAAAAGCGGGGTTGATGGTTGAAAGTTGATGGTTGATAGACTGAAAA
>CAZNKC010000155.1:0-13234 GCA_964573315.1 uncultured Verrucomicrobiaceae bacterium
TAGAACGTTAGTTGGACGATTCAGATTGTTAATATGGATATTTTTGGATTTGGTGAATAATGTTATGGAAATTATTTTTCAGACCTAAACCATCATTCATCATCTCAAGAATATAACATCTCAACAACATAACCACCCAGGACCTGCAACATCCTCGCAATTCCATGAACCCAACAGCCTCCTTCCTCCTGCTGGCCGCCGTGCTGCTGGCCCCGGTTCACACCCTCCCCGCCCAAACCGTGCTCACCCCATCCGGCAACACGGTCGATCAAGTCTGGAGCGGCTATTATTACGGCTCCGAACCCGTGCCGGGCACCTCCAGCGTCGTCACCGAACAGTTCTTCACCGGGCTCGGAGCGGCCAACGCGATCTCCATGCAGGCGACATTTTACTCCAGTGATCCCGGCTACGTGCTGGCTCCGGGGTACGGCGGCAGCTTCTCAGTGACCGGCGTCCAGAACAGTCAAATCGGCAGCAATTTCATGCCGTTCCGCAGTGTCTTGGCGCGGGGCAATCCGCCTTTGCTGCTTGAGGGGGCGGAGACGATGGTTGGCACCGTCCTTTCCTCCGCCACCCTCTCCTGGCAGTCAGTCAACTTAAACAATCTGGGAAGCATCACCTACTCCCTGGATTTCTCGGGGCTTGAATTCGGTTATCTTCCGGCGGGGTCGCTGTTTTACGTGGCCGACCTGGACCGGGACAATCTGACTTACAACAACGAAGGCCCTCTCTCCATCTCGACCACCACACCGGGCGTCAGCGGCCACTATCTGGATTACATCGGTCAGCATGCCGACGTCGCCACGCCCGCGTTTCCGACGGTGACTTGGGATGCCGGTACGGGAACCTATGCCTTGACGACGACGGGCACCGAGACGGGCGTTTTGACCCAGCAGTTTGACACCACGGTGTTTCTCACGACGCAGAATCTGACCAGCCTGACTGTCACCTCATCCAACAACATCGGCGGCGGCCCGGGTCACCATCTGTTCATCTCAGCGCCGGTGGTTCCTGTACCGGAGCCCTCCGGCGCGCTGCTCATCACCGCTGCCGGATTAGCCGCGTTGCTCTGTCGCCGCAAGTCAAGGAGAGGCGCTTTGTAAGCGCCCGGGTTTCAACACAAGGAGAGGCGCCGGAACACAAACAAACGAATTCGCCTCACTCCCGCCGGATTGCGTCCAGCAGCCGCCCGCGCACCGCGCCGAGGACGGCCGCCGCGCAAGCCACCAGCCCGAACAGCAGCACCGCCAGCCAAAGCCAGCCCAGGAAGCCCCAAGGCAAATCCTGCGCGCTTTGCCGCACGCTGGGCCACACTGCCACCACCGCGCACACGATCCCCAGCAGCAGGCCCGCCGCCAGCAGCAGCGCGTGCTCGCCCAGCACCATGCCGCGCAACGCCGCGCGCCGGAAGCCCAGCGCCTGCATCAGCCCCAGTTCGCCGCGCCGCTCCAGCACATGCCGCGCCACCAGCACGCCGAGGCCCGCCGTGCCGAGCAGCACGCCCAGCCCACCGAGCACCGTGAAGATGCCGATGTAGGTGTTCTGCACGCTCAGGAAAGCCTCCAGCCGCGCCCGCGCCGTCTCCAGCGCCAAGCCGCGCTGCTCCAGTTGCCGCGTCAAATGCGCGCTCACCTCTTCCGCCCGCTCCGGCGGCGCGTCGATCAGGAAAAAGCGATAGCCCGGCGCGTTCGGATGCTTTTCCAGAAACGCCGCCTCATCCACGATCACCTTGCCTTGCAGAACGGAGCCAGCCAGCAGCCCCACGATCACCACATCGAAGTCCCGCCCCTGCGAGTCCTGATAAGTCAACTTGTCGCCCACGCCTTTGCCCAGCCCCCACATCGCCGTTGCCTGATCCGCGATGGCTGGCAGCGCGTCTTCGCGGGCTTCTCGCAACGCCTTCCACCCCGCTTCACCGCCCGCCGCAAACGCGAACGCCCCGCGCTCCGCCAGCAGCGCGGCATTCACGCCCGTCAAAACCGGCCGCTGCGCCCGGTTCAGATTTAGGCAGCTCGCGTCGTCTCCCTCCAGCACACGGAAGGGCACGACACCCACGCCGGCCAGGATTTCCTCGTCCAACCCGAACGCCTCCATGCCTGCTTTTTCCGTCAGCGACTCATAGACCGGCAGCGACGATTCCCCCACCAGCGCAAAGCCGCCCGTGCCCGTGTCCCGCCGCGCCGGATCGGACTCCGCGCTCAGGCGGAACGCATTCACCGCCGTCACCAAGAAAAGGCCGCCCGCCATCATCCCGGCCACCGCCAGACTGCGCGCCGGCCGCCGCGACACCCCGCGCAACCCGATCTCCAGCAGCGACCCCGCCGCCCGCGACCCGCCGCCGCGCCGCATCCAGCTCCGCAGCACCAGCAGGCCCGCCGCCAGCAGCAGCGTGCCGCCGCCGAAAAACATCCCGGCCACCGCCGCCGCGCTCGCCGCCCGCGCCCCCGACAGCAGCAAAGCCGCCGCCCCCGCCGCGCACAACAACGCCGCCCAACCCGCCCAGCGTCCGCCACCCTTCGCCGCCGCGCCGCCATCGAAAATCCCGCCACCCGCCAGCAGAGCGCGCGGCGGTGTCTGGAAAACCTTGCGGCTGCTCCACCACAGCACGCCCGCCACCACCAGCAGCGCCCCGATGCCCGCACCGATCAGCGTGCCTGCCCGCGGCTCATACACCAGCGGCAACCCCTGCGCCGCGCCCGCCCACACCCCGGACAGGCCGCGCAGCGCCAGCCGCGTGTACACCCCGCCCGCCGCCACGCCGAGCGCCACACCGAGCACCGCGATCCAGCCCGCCTCCAGCAGCAGCGCCCGCCGCACCTGCCGCGCCGTCCAGCCCAGCGCCATCAAGAGGCCCATCTGGCCCGCGCGTTTTTCCAGCGTGAACACGAACAGCAACGCCGCGAACACCAGCGCTCCCGCGATCAAAAACAAACTCAGCCCCACGAACAACCCGCCAAAGTCCACGCTGCCCTTCGCCGCCGCCGCCGCCGTGGCGCGGAAGTCGCGCGGCGACAGCCCGATGTGCTCCAGCCGCAGCCCCGCCACCAACTCCGCCCGCAGCGCCGCTTCGTCCTCGCCCGCGTCCGGGAAGCGCACCGAGGTCAGATTGCCGAAGCGATTTTCCCACAGCTTCCGCCCCGCCCCCAGCCCGATGAACACCTTCGGAGTCTCGCCGAAATCGTCCCAGTACTTCTCGTCTTGATCGCGGATCGCCTTCGTGTCCATCGGGATGCCCGGATCCCAGTCCCGGCAGTTGTCCACGTCCGACACACCGGGGAATTTCGGCGTCCACTCGCGGCGCAGCGCCGGATGATCCATCGGCAAAATCGCACCCACCTTGAAGCTGGCGCTCTCCTCGCGCAGCGCGCGCCCGGTGCCCACCACAAAATAACGCAGCGTGATCTCATCTCCCATTTTCAACCCCTGATCGTCCGCCAGCCATTGCGAAATGACCGCGCCCTCCGCGCCGCCGTTATGGCCGAACCGCTCCGCCAGCACTTTTTCATCCACCGCCGACGCCATCGAGTACGGCGTGCCGCCCGTGGCCGAAGTGATGCCGTTCACCAGATAAGTCAGCACCCCGTAAGCGCCCGCGCGGCGCAGCAAATCCGCCGCCAGCACCTCGTCCAAAAACACCCGGTCGGTGCCCGCCTGCCATTCCTTCGCTCCGCCGTCCACGCGCTCCAGCTTCAGGGCGAAATCCTCCAGCGTCTTGCGCTCCTCCAGCCGCGTTGCCAGACCGCCTGCGTCGTCCGCGCCGGACAGCAGCACATTCACCCGGCCATCCATTTCGAGCTGGGTTTGCAGATCCTCCAGATTGAAAAAAACCGACTCCGGCACGCGCTGGGACGCCGCCAGTTGGAACGCGCCGAACTCACCCGCCGGCACCACCCGGCCCACCGTCCGCCGCAGGCTCACCTCCTCGTTCGTGCTGCCGGACAGCGGCGCGTCGCGCGAGATCGCGCTGGGCTGCTCCAGCCGCACGATGATCGTATCCCCCACGCCCGCGCCCAGCCGCGCCGCCAGTGGTTCGTTGACCGCCACCTGGCCTTGCTCGATCGCCACCGCCGCGCCGTCCGGACTCAGCCGCCAAAACGCCTCGTTCACCCCCAGCACCTGCACCGCGTTCACCCGCACCCCGCCCGCCGCCGCGCTCACCGCGCCATTCGCCAGGATCACCGGCGCGCCGTCCGCCGCTTCCGCCAGCGCCTGGGTGAACCAGCGGTCGCCGCCGACCACGCCCGTCGCCGCCTTGCCCAGCCGCGCCTCCGCCACCCGCCGCAGGCTCGCCCGCACCGAATCCCCCACCAGCAGCGACCCCGCCAGCACCGCCGCCGCCAGGAACGCGCCGAAGCACAGCCCCGCATGGCTTTTCCAGTAGTGGCGCAAACTTTGGGCGACAAATCGAGACAGCGTCATGACGCGGGCAAACTGAACGCAGTAGCTTCGATTGGCAATCGAAGCCTTCAACGGGCATGAGTTGCTTTTAAGGGTAGGAAAATCGGTGGCAGGAAAATGGGTTCAATTCAGAGCCTCTTGCAAAACCTCTGTGTTCCTCTGCGCGCTCTGTGGTTGAATCCTGATTTTCCACCACAGAGAACACCGAGAGGCACAGAGGTTGACGGTGGTTTTGCAATGGGCTCTTCAAAAACCGTTTTGCGCCAATTTCCCGAATGAACCCAAAACCCTTGGCTTGGGTCATTTTCCTGCCACCAATCTTCCTACCCAAAAAAACCGGAGCGGAAGGATTCAATTGCCAATCGAGTCTGCGATCCCTATTCTCGCCTTCACACTCCAGCCGATTCCCGCATGAGCAACAGCACCGCCTCCATCCGCAACCGCCTTTTCATCATGATGATCCTGGAGATCGCCATCTGGGGCGCCTGGCAGATCAAGATATTCCCTTACATGGGCATGTTGGGGTTCACACCCGGCCAGCAGGCCTGGGTCGGCAGCGTCTTCGGCATCGCCTCGCTGCTCGGCATCTTTTTCAGCAACAACTTCGCCGACCGCCATTTCTCCGCCGAACGCTTCATCGCCTTCAGCCATCTCATCGGCGGCGCGGCGCTCATCGCCACCGCGTTCGTCACCTCCTTCTGGCCCTTCTTTACTTTCTTCCTCATCTACGGCCTGCTCTACGTGCCCACCATCTCCGTCACCAACTCGCTCGCCTTCGCCAACCTCAAAGACCCGGCCAAAGACTTCGGCTTTGTCCGCATGGGCGGCACCATCGGTTGGATCATTGTGAGCTGGCCGTTCATTTTCCTGCTCAGCGCCGACGCCGATGCCAACGAAACCCGCTGGATCTTCATCGTCGCCGGCATCATCTCGTTTATCCTCGCCGGTTACAGCCTCACTCTGCCACACACGCCGCCGCGCAAGGACGCGGAGGGTTTGAGCGGCTCCGCTTGGTTGAAAGCCGCCAAACTGCTCGGCATCCCTTACGTGCTGGTGCTTTTTGTCGTCACCTTCATCGACTCCACCATCCACAACGGCTACTTCGTGGTAATCAATGACTTCCTGGAAAGCGTCGGCATTTCATCGAACATGAGCATGGTCGTCAGCAGCATCGGCCAAGTGGCGGAGATCGCCGCCATGCTCATCCTCGGCAAAGTGCTGTTGAAGCTCGGCTGGAAGTGGACCCTCATCATCGGCATCCTGGGCCACGCGGCGCGCTTCTCCATCTTCGCCTTCTTCCCGCAGCTTCCCTGGCTCATCATCGCCGTCCAGGTGCTGCACGGCATCTGTTACGCCTTTTACTTCGTCACCGTGTACATCTTCGTGGACGCGGTTTTCCCGAAGGACGTGCGCTCCAGCGCGCAAGGCTTGTTCAACCTGCTCATCCTCGGCGTCGGCATGGTCGTGGCCAGCCAGCTTTTCCCGCGTCTCGCCGCGGCTTTCACCGTGGAGGGCAAGGTGAACTATCACGACCTGTTCCTGGTGCCCACCGGCCTCGCGCTCGTTGGCATCATTCTGCTGGCGCTCTTTTTCAAACCGCCGACACGGGCGCCTGATATGTTGAGAGTTGAGAGTTGAGAGAGGACTCATCCTTCGGGTGAACCGAGCTTTCGGCGCAAGCCGCTGATTTTGAACTCTCAACACTCAACTTCCTTTTTCGGATCATGAAACGCTGGCGCATCGCAGGCATCAACTTCGATCACTTCCACATGGGCGACCTGCTGCGCATGGTCTTCGAGCATCCGCACGCGGACATCGTGGCCATCTGTGACGATCAGCCGGAGCGCATGACCCCGGCCCGGCAAAACTTCGGTCTCACCGACGATCAAATCTTCACCGATCCCGCCGCCTGCATCGAACGGACCCGGCCCGATCTCGTCATCCTCTGCCCCGCCGCCTCGCGTCATGGCGAGTGGGTGGAAAAGATCGCTCCCCACGGTGTCCATATCCTCATGGAAAAACCGTTCGCCGGTTCCCTGGCCGAGGCCGATGCCATGATCGCCGCCATGTCCGGCACCGGCAAGGAACTCATCATCAACTGGCCGCTGGTCTGGGACGCCGGCCAGCAGACCGCGCATCGGCTCATCCAAGAAGGCGTCATCGGCGAGGTTGTGGAATTTCACCATCACGGCGGCAATCGCGGCCCGCTCTATCACGGCGCCGACAAAACCGAGCAGGAACCCACCTCCGCCATGAAAGCCGCGAGCTGGTTTTACAGCGCCGCGCAGGGCGGCGGCTCGTTGCTCGATTATATGGGCTACGGCGCCACGCTGGGAAGCTGGCACCTCGGTGGGCGCGTCCCGTTGGAAGTCACCTGCGCCTGGCACCGGCCCGAGGGTTTGGAAGTCGATGAACACGCCGTCGCCGTCATCCGCTACGCCAATGGCCTCAGCAAATCCGAGACGCGTTGGGGCACCTTCACCGATCCCTGGACGCAGCAGCCGCAACCGAAGTGCGGTTTTGTTTTGAAAGGCACGGACGGCACGATTTCCTGCTACGATTACGAACCCGAAATCCGTGTGCAAACCCGCGCCCGCCCGGAGGGGTTCGCCGTCCCCGTGGACACTCCCGCCACGCCGGATCGCGATCCCATCGAGCACGTCCTTCACCATCTGGAAACCAGCGCGCCGCTCATCGGCCCGCTCACGCTGGAAATCTCCCGCCTCGGCCAGCGCATCGTCGATACCGCCTTCCAAAGCGCGCAGGAAAAGCGCACGCTGCCGCTGCTTGAATAGGCAGAGAGCAAAGCGCAGGGCGCAGAGCGTCACGCCCGGCGCTCTGCGCCCTGCGCTTTGCGCCCTGCGCTTTGCGCCCTGCGTCACGCCACGTCCGCGGCCACCGGCACGTAAGGGTCTTCCTTCAGCACCGGCTTTTTCGCTCCGCTCAGCAGGCGCACCCACTCGCGCAGGCAGCCCAGGAAGATGATGGCCACGGCCAGCAGGAAGAACGCCGTCACCACCGTGTCCACCACGCCGTTGAACTTGAGATGCCCCCATTCCGTCATTTCCTTGGGCGTGCCGCCCGCGGCCAGTTTGGCGGCGTAGAACTCCGCCTGCGCGATGAAGCCCATGCGCGGGTCTTTATCGAACAGCTTGATCCAGCCCGCACTGAAAGTGGCGCTCATCAGAAACAGGAGCGGGATGACGGTGACGGCCAGATAGCGCGCCTTGCCCATCTTGATGAGCACCGTGGTGCCCAGGCAGAAGGCGATCACCGCCAGCAACTGGTTGGCGATGCCGAACAGCGGCCACAGCGTGTTGATCCCGCCCAGCGGATCGATCACGCCCTGATACAGGAAGTAACCCCAGCCCGCCACCAGCAGCGCGCTGGCGAAGATGTTCGCCGCGAAGCTCTGCGTGTTGCCGAACGGTTTCCATAGGTTCCCCAGGAAATCCTGCAAAATGAACCGCCCCACCCGCGTCCCGGCGTCGATTGTCGTCAGGATGAACAGCGCCTCGAACATGATGGCGAAGTGATACCAAAACGCCATCCAGGTTTCCCCGAACGCCCGCGCGAACATGTGCGCCATGCCCACCGCGAACGTGGGCGCGCCGCCGGCCCGGCCGAACATGGTTTTTTCCCCGATGTCCGCGGCCAGCTTTTCCATGCCCGCCACCGTCACCGGGAAACCGGCCTCGGTGATGACCTGCGTCACCTGCGCCGGCTCCATCGTTTTGTTGATGCCCGCGTTGATGGCGAAGTATTCGCCGGGTTGCAGCGCGCAGGCCGCCACCAGCGCCATCAGCGCCACCAGCATTTCCGTAACCATCGCCCCGTAGGCGATGCTGCGGATGGAATCCTCCCGGTCCAGAATCTTCGGCGTGGTGCCGGAGGAAATCAGCGCGTGGAAACCGGACACCGCGCCGCAGGCGATGGTGATGAACACGAACGGAAACACCGGCCCCAGGAACACGAGACCGGAACCGTCGATGAACTTCGTCAGCTTCGGCATTTGCAGCTCCGGCGCCACAAAGATGACGGCCACCGCCAGCACCGCCACGGTGCCGATCTTCATGAACGTGCTCAGGTAGTCGCGCGGCGCCAGCAGCAGCCACACCGGCAGCACCGAGGCGGCGAAACCGTAGATCATGATGGACCAGGCGATCCACTCCCCGTTGTAATCGAACCAGTGCTCAATGCCCCAGTCCTTCAAGTGGCTGCCCGCCCACACGCTGGCCAGCAAGCCCACGATGCCAAAGATCGTCACGCCCCGCACGCTCACTCTGAAGATCGTGTGCCCCACCCCCATGATGAGCGCCAGCGGGATCGTCATCGCGATGGTGAACAGCCCCCAGGGACTTTCCGCTAGCGCCTTCACCACCACCAGCCCCAGCACCGCCAGCAGGATGGTCATGATCGCCAGCACCGAGATCATCGCCACGAACCCCACCACCGGGTTCACCTCCTCCTTCAACATCTGCCCCACCGATTTGCCGCCGCGGCGGATGGAGGCAAACATCACGATCGCGTCATGCACGCCGCCGCCGAGCGTCGCCCCGATCAAAATCCACAGCATCCCCGGCAGATAGCCGAACTGCGCCGCCAGCACCGGCCCCACCAGCGGCCCCGGCCCGGCGATGGCCGCGAAGTGATGGCCGAACACCACCCACTTGTTGGTCGGCACGAAATCCTTGCCGTCCTTCCGCGTGTGCGCCGGCGTGGCGCGCTGCTTGTCGAGCACGAGCACCTTCGTCATCAGCCATTTGCTGTAAAACCGGTAGGCCACCGCGAACGAACAAAGCCCGGCCACCACCAGCCACAGGGCGTTGATCGTCTCGCCTGTGTGCAGGGCGGAATAAGCGACCGCGCCGGCACCGAGCGCGGAGATGGCGAGCCACATCAGGATGCGAAGAAAGGGAGGCATAAGCGGAGGAAATGAGGATGGGAAGCCGCCAACGTAGAAGAGACCCGCCGTCAGGGCAAGGAAGAAGGCGTGGGGGGCTTCCGGCCTGTTCGCCCAGGCAAGATGCCTGGGCTCCATGCGCAAGCCTGCCGGGAGCGCGGGGCTTTCATTTTGCTGCTTGGATAGGGCGGGTTGGGACGTATTGTGGAGGTGATGAATCGATTCGGACTTTTGTTGCTTGTGGGCGCGCTGGCCACGACGGGAGATTTGCGGGCTCAGGGTGAGGGGAATTTTTTGCCGGGGGCGCGGCAGTTGACGTTCGAGGGACGGCGCGCGGGCGAGGGGTATTTCAACGCGGACGGGACGAAGATGGTGTTTCAAAGCGAGCGCGAGCCGGGCAATCCCTTTTATCAAATCTATCTGCTGGACCTGGAGACGGGGGACACGGAGCGCATCTCGCCGGGCCAGGGCAAGACGACCTGCGCCTGGATTCACCCGGACGGGGAGCGCATTTTGTTTGCCTCGACGCATCTGGACCCGAAGTCGGGAGATCTGCAAAAGGCGGAGTACGCGGAGCGGGAGAGCGCTCGCGTGCGGAAGTATTCGTGGGATTACGACGCCCATTTCGAGCTTTTCGAGTACCGGCTGGCGGACAAGTCGCTGCGCAACCTGACGAATGCGAAAGGCTACGACGCGGAGGGCGCTTACTCGCCGGACGGCAAGAGGATCGTATTCGCTTCCAACCGGCAGGCCTACGAGGGGGAACTGAGCGCGGAGGATCAGGAGCGGCTGAAGACGGACAAGCAGTTCTTCATGGAAATCTACACGGCGGACGCGGACGGCGGCAATGTGCGGCGGCTGACGGACACGCCGGGCTACGACGGCGGCCCGTTTTTCAGCGCGGACGGCAGCCAAATCTGCTGGCGGCGTTTCACGCCGAAGGGTGACCAAGCCGAGGTGTGGGTGATGAATACGGACGGCAGCGACCAGCGGCAGATCACGCGCCTGGGCGCGATGAGCTGGGCGCCGTATTTCCACCCGAGCGGAGAATATCTTATTTTCACGACGAACCTGCAGGGCTTCGCCAATTTCGAACTCTACATCGTGGATGCGCGCGGAGAGAGCGAGCCGGTGCGGGTGACTCATACGGAGGGATTCGACGGGCTGCCGGTGTTCTCGCCGGATGGCAAAAAGCTGGCTTGGACGAGCGGGCGCGGCAGCGGCGGGGAATCGCAAATCTGGCTGGCGCAGTGGAATCACGAGGCGGCGCGTGAGGCGCTCGGGTTGGATGCCGGGTCAAAGGTTGAGGAGGTCAAGGAAGTCAAGATGCCGGACTTTAACCTGACGGCGGCGGAGATCCGGGCGGAGGATGTGCGGCTGCATGTGGAGCATCTGGCCAGCGATGAGTTGGAGGGACGGCTGACGGGGACGCGCGGGGAGCAACTGGCGGCGGAATACGTGGCGGAGGTGATGGGCAAGTCCGGGTTGCTGCCCTTCGGCGATGAGGATGGGTGGTTCGAGCCGTTCGAGTTCACGGCGGGCGTCGCGCTGGGGGAGAAGAATGCTTTGACGGTGAAAGGCATTGAAGACGGCGCGGTGCTGAAGGCGAATACCGACTGGCGGCCGCTGTCGTTTTCTGAAGTGGGCGAGACGGCGGAGAGCGGGGTGATTTTTGCGGGTTACGGCATCGAGACGCCGGACGAGGCCACGGGCACGGATGGCAAGAAGCTGGAGCCTTACAGCAGCTACGCGCATTTGGACGTGAAGGACCAGTGGGTGATGGTGTTTCGTTATCTGCCGGAGGGATTGGAAAAAGAACGGCGCAACGAGTTGGTGCGCTACGCCAGCCTGCGCCACAAGGCGATGACGGCGCGGCAAAAGGGCGCGCGCGGTTTGATCGTGGTGAGCGGGCCGAACAGCAAGGTGGTGGACCAACTGGCGCCGCTGGCGTTTGACGCCTCGCTGGCCAGTTCCGGCTTGGCGGCGATCAGCATCACGGACACGCTCGCGGACAAGCTGCTCAAGCCCGCGGGCAAGACGGTCAAGGAATTGCAGGACAAGCTGGACACCGGCGACCTGATGGGCGGCATCCGTTGCGAGGGCGTGACGCTGGGCGCGCTGATCGATATCCGGCAGGAGAAAAAAACCGGCCGCAACGTGCTGGGCGTGCTGCCGGCGCGGGAGCAGCCGGATTTTCACACGCCGCCGTTGATCGTGGGCGCGCATGTGGACCACCTGGGCAGCAAGGGCGGCGGCAATTCGCGGGCGAAGGGCGACGAACTCAGCAAAATCCACCACGGCGCGGATGACAATGCCTCGGGCACGGCGGGGATGCTGGAGATCGCGCAGTGGATGGCGGCGCAGAAAAAGGAAGGGAAGCTGAAGCTGACGCGGGATGTGATCTTTGCCGCGTGGTCGGGGGAGGAATTGGGGCTGCTGGGCTCGAATCATTTCGTCGAGAGCTTGGCGAAGATGATCAAGGGCGATCCGTCCGCGAAGCTGGAGGGCATGATGGCGGCGTATCTGAACATGGACATGATCGGCCGCTTCAGCAAGACGCTGGTGCTGCAAGGCGCGGGCTCCAGCCCCTGGTGGGCGGGCGAGATCGAAAAACGCAACGCGCCCATCGGCCTGCCGGTCACCATCCAAAAGGACGCGCACCTGCCGACGGATTCGACGACGTTTTATCTGCGCGGCATCCCGACGCTGAACGCCTTCACCGGCGCGCACGAGGACTATCACCTGCCTTCGGACACGGCGGAGAAACTCGATTACGAGAAGGCGGCGGACATCGCGCGGTTGGTCGGTCTGATCGCGCGCTCGGTGGCGACGACGCACGAAGTGCCGCCGTATGAGGCGATGGAAGCACCGAAGAATTCCGGCAGTCGCGGCGGCCTGCGCGCTTACCTGGGGACTATCCCGGACTATGCGCAGGGAGACATCGAGGGTGTGAAACTCTCCGGTGTGTCACCCGTGGGACCGGCGGCCAAGGCGGGCGTCAAAGGCGGCGACATCATCGTGAAACTGGCGGGCAAGGAGGTGAAAAACATTTATGACTACACCTATCTCATGGGCGATTTGAAGATCGGCGAGGAAACGGAGATCATCGTGCTGCGCGAGGGCAAGGAGGTGACGATGAAGGTGACGCCGCAGTCGAGGGATTAGGGGGGCATGGAGCGCGGGCGCCCTCGCCCGCTGTTGCAGACGCCCTCGTCTGCAACCCTTTCTGGATGGCGCAGCCACTCGATAAATAATGACGCTGCGCGTGGGGAACGGGCAAGAGGCGAGGGCGCCTCTTGCTACGGGCGAGGGCGCCCGTGCTCCGTCTCCGGCTTGGCGGCGATGGCGGCGGCGATGGTGTCCACGCTGTGGAGGACGGCGCGGGCGGCGTCGGCGTCGGCGAGCTTGAGGCCGAAGCGTTTTTCCAGGGCGACGACGAGTTGCAGGGCGTCCACGGAATCAAGGGCCAGTCCGGCGGGGCTGAAAAGCGGCGCGTCGGTGGCGATCGAGCCGGGCTCCATCGGGAGCATGAGTTCGGCGGCCATGAGTTCGCGTATCTGCTGTTTGAGTTCGTCCATGTTGGGTCGGGGCGGGGAAAAGCCCCGACAGTGGTGTCAAAATGGGCGGGCATCAATCGGCAATGTGGAGGCGAAATTCGGGGTGTCGTTTTTATTTGTCGTGGGAGCAGGTGAAGCGAGGTGGCGCTTCGGCTCCACGCCGCCTCCGCCCGCGAAGAAATGGGCGGGAATACTCCGGTCAGGCGGTTACAAACCGCCTCTCCTTGTCCCCCCCATCCCTCATTCTCCCCCTCCCTCCATCTCTCATTGGCTCCGCGCCGCCTCCGCCCGCGAAGAAATGGGCGGGAATACAATCCCGCCCTCCGGTCAGGCGGTTACAAACCGCCTCTCCTTGTCCCCCCCATCCCTCATTCTC
>CAZNKC010000156.1:0-13031 GCA_964573315.1 uncultured Verrucomicrobiaceae bacterium
AACGCGCGAGTTCCGGGCAGTTAAAAATTTCACGTTCCATCAGATTGTTTACGTCCGGGGTTCGGCGCGAGGTCAGCGTGCCCCTCCTTGCGGCAGGCGCAGGCGGAGAGAGTTCACGAATTCATCAAAAGCCGCCGCGTTGGCTTCCACGAGTTCTTTGGGGCCGACCATTTTGACGAACAATCCCATCTCACCCGCGCCCAGCTCGGCGATCACGCCGAGCAAATGCTGGCCGGGAACCGCCTCGGTGGCGCCGACGTTGGTGTAGTCTCCGTCGATGGCGACGAAGACGCCTTCGATGCCCATCAACACTCGTTTGGGCAAAGCGGCCACCTCGTCCTCGCTCAACTCCGGTTGGCCCATCTGCTTGCGCCAGCGGTTGACGTTGGCGGCGATGCCGCCCGCGCCGCCGGGGAGCATGGAAAGGTAGCATTCGCCTTCGTTGTTCGGGCCGAAACGCAGGTTCACCGGGCGCATTTGGCTGCGCTCTGCTTGGGTCCAGCCGGCGGGCGTGCGCCAGATCAGCGGCTCGCTGCCGAAGCGTTCCTGGCTGTAAGCGAACAGCTTGGGCTTGGCTTCATACTGCGAAATCTCGCGGGACTCGGTGATCTCCACCCGCTCGCCGAGGCGTTTGCAGGAGGAAACCGCCGGTGCGACGAGGAGACAACACAACAAGGCGGCGGACCGCCGGAAAAAAGATTCGTTCATGCAGGGGGTTGGAATACAAACGAACCTCGGTTAAGGAGTCTTGGGTTCGGTTTTGGGCGCGGGCGTTTTATCGGCGGGCTTGGGGGCGTCCGCTTTTGGCTTGGTCGCCGGAGGCGCGTCCGCCGGTTTGGGTTTGGCGGCGGGTTTGGGAGCCGGGGTGTCCGCAGGTTTGACCGCCGGAGCGGCGGGCTTGGCTGGGGCGGGCGGCTCGGCTTTCTTGGGAGCTTCCTTTTTTGGTTCCTCTTTCTTGGCGGGGGCCGGGGCAGGAGCGGGTTTCGCGGCTTCGGGCTTTTTCTCCTCCTCTTTCGGCGGCGCGGGCGGCGGGGCAGTGAGTTTGGCGATCTCCGCCTCGCTCAAGCCCACGTTCACGCTCAGCCCGGCGAGCTTGCCTTCGAGCGCCTTGGCTCCGGCCTTGGTGACGCCGGTCTGCCAGACGAACAGTTTTTGCAGGGACTTGGCGCCCGCGAGCTTGGCGATGCCGGCGTCGGTGACTTTGGCGCCGTAGAGGTTCAGGTACTCCAGCGCCGGCAGGCTGCCCAGCTTGGCGACACCGGCGTCGGTGACTTTGGTATTTTCCAAGTGCAGGCGCTCCAGGTAGGGCATTTTGGCGATGGTGTCCAAACCGGCATCCGTCACTTGGCTGCGGGCGAGGTCGAGCCAGAGGATTTGATCCGCGATGGGCTCCAGCAACGCCAGTTCCTTGTCGCCGAATTTGTCAGCGGCGTTGATGACACTGAGGCGGAGTTGCTCGGTGTCCTGGGCCAGCGGCATGAGCGTGGCGTTGAGCGCCTGGAGCTTGGCGGTGATGGAGGCCACCTGCTTTTTCTGCTCCTCGGTCATGGGCTTGGCCTTGGGTTTTTCGTCGGCTTTTTTCACCACTTCGGCGGGCTTGGCGGGCGTTTTGGTCAATGCCACAGCCAGCAGACCTTCGATCTCGGGCGTCTTTTTGGCGGCGGCTACGGTCTCGGTCTCGGACGCGCCGTTGTCGATCCACCACTTGAGCAGCGCCAGTTCCTCCGGAGTGATCTGCGGTTCGTCCTCCGGCGGCATGCGCTCGTCGTCATCCGCGGGCAGCAGGATGCGCTGGATCATGAGGCTGTCAGCGGCTTTACCGGGCACGAGGTTGACCTCGCCTTCGCTGCCGCCGCGCTTGATGTCCGCAAAGGTGTGCAGCTTGAGCTTGCCCTTGCTCTTTTCCTCGCCGTGGCAGGAGGTGCATTTTTCGGCGAGGATCGGGGCGATGACATCGGTGTAAACCACGGCTTTGGCGGCCTTGGCGGGGTCCAGGCCACCCGCGCTTTTGGCGGGTGCGGCGGCGGGTTTGGCTGGAGCGGGCGCGGCGGGTTTCGCCTCCGCGGCTTTAGCGGCGACGGCGGGCGCGGCGGCGGGTTTGAGTTTGTCCTTGAGCACCACGGCCAGTACGCCGTCGATCTCGGCGTTGCGTTTGGCTTTGTCCAAAGTCTGCGTCTCGGACGCGCCGTCGTTGATCCACCACGTCAGCAAGGCGATCTCTTCCTTGGTCAGTTGGTCCTTGTCCTCCGGCGGCATGTGCTCGTCATCGTCCAGCGGCAGGGCGATGCGCTTCATCATGAGGCTGTCGGCGGCCTTGCCGGCGACCACGTTGTCGCCTTCGCTGCCGCCTTTGATGAGGTCGGCGAAGGTGTGCATCTTCAGCTTGCCCTTGCTCTTTTCCTCGCCGTGGCAGGAATTGCATTTTTCGGCGAGGATGGGAGCGATGACGTCTTTATAGACGACGATGGACGCTGCGGCTTTGGCGTCGATGGCGGCCGGAGCGGCGGGTTTGGCGGGCGCGTCCGGTTTTTTCTCCGCCGGTTTGGGCTTGGCTTCCGGCGCTTTCGCCACCGCTGCCACGGCGACCGGTTTGGCATCGTCCTCGGTGCTCCAACCGTTGTTGATGTAGAGACCGGGCGCTTTGCCGCGCAGTTGCGCCACGCCGGCCTTGGTGACGCCGCTCTGCCAGACGTAGAGGGCTTTGAGGTTTTTCAACCCGGCCAGCTTCTGGATGCCGGCGTCGGTGACTTTGCTGCCGTACACGTTCAGGTATTCCAGGTTGGCGAGTCCGTGCAAATGCTCCAGCCCGGCGTCGCCGATGCCGGTGTTGTCGAGGCGCAGTTCCTTGAGCTGGGTCATTTGGGCGACCTTGGCCAGCCCGGCATCCGTGACTTGGGTGCGGGCGAGGTCGAGGGACACGATGTGCTCCGCCACCGGCAGCAGGACGTCGAGTCCGGCGTCGCCGAACTCCTTCGCCACGTTCAGCGCGGTGAAGCGGTAGCTGGCGGCGTCCGCGGCGACGGGCAGCAGCGAGGCGCCCGCGGTCTCCACTTTTTTCACGGCTTCCTGGATGGCGGGAGACGGACCTTTTTTGCCGGCCTCCGCTGCGTCGCTCACCGCGGTCACGGCCAGGGCGGCGGCGATCATGGCGGCGTTTTTGAGCCAGCCGGAGCCACTGCGGAGGGCGGGCGCGGGCGGACGCTGGTTAAGGGCGGTGGGTTTGGCCAGAAGCTCCTCGACGAGGGCTTTGGCGGCTTCGGGGATTGGGCTGTCGTTCACGGTCATGGTATTGGAGGCTCCTTCTTGAATCCACCAGCGCAACAACTCAAGCTCTGCCGGGGAAAGCTGAGGTTTCCCCTCAGGCGGCATGTGCTCGTCGTCGTCTTCTGGCAGCATGATGCGTTGGATGGTGAGGCTTTCGTCGGGTTTGCCGGGCACGACATTCCCTTCGGTGTCCCCACCTTGCATCATCAATTCATAAGTGTCCATACGCAGGCCGCCCTTGGATTTATCTTCATTGTGGCAACTGTTGCATTTCTCCTCCAGAATGGGCAGGAGCAAATGGTCGAACACCCGCTTGCCGTCCCCGCCCGCCATCGGCGTGCCATTGGCGGGTGCAGGAGCCGGATCGGGCGGCGGCGGCGCGGCGTCCACGACCTTGACGGGGTCTGCCACGGGGGGGACGGGTTCAGGCGGTGGTTCCGGTGGTTTTTCGTCCTTCGGTTTTTCCACCAGGGACAGCATCCATTTTTCCATGCCGGTGATTTTTTCCGCCACGGCCGGCGGCGCGTATTTGGTGAGGTAGGTGTTGCCGTGCGACATGTTGCCCCCGAAATGCGCGCCGATGCCCATCAGCCCGAAGGAAAAAAACAACACAGCCCGGTAGCCGTCCACCAGCCCGCGATTCTCCGTGGCCATACCAATGAGGCGCAGTACCAACCCCAACAGGACGCCCGCCGTGCCGATGATGGCCAGCCCCTGGTGCAGCGTCAGGTTTCCCCAGCCGTAGCCCCCCTCGCGCGACAGCATGATGCCCACCAGCACCGCCACCACCGCGCCCGCCGCGCCCAGCCAGAGCGCCAGCAACGCCGTCGCGCCGAATTTTTCCTCCCATTTCCGCCGCAGGCAGAGCAACTCCAACACACAGAGAAAAGTCAAAATCCCCACCGGCAAATGCACCAGGATCGGGTGGAAGCGTCCCACAAAGAGCACGTTGTCCGGCGGCTTGCCCAGCCCCTCCACCTCGTTAAAATAAGGCGGGAACAGCAGCAAACCAAACACGAAGGCCACGATCAGCAACAGCGTCGCGATCCAAGCGCCGACATAGGGGTTTTTGACGGATGCGGGGGGGGATTGGGACATGGGCGGGCTTTATTTCCTTAAAACCAACGGTCTGGCAAACCCAAATCCTGCATGGCTGATAGTCCGGTTTTGTGGCGGACATGCCACATTTTGACGGTTCTGATTCAATCTGGCTCTGGACAAATCGACAAGAATCGGCCACAAGCGTTGACATCTGAAGCCGCTTCACGGTAATTTCATTTTTCCCGAAAAAAAATTCAGTCCGCATAAGAGCCTCCCGCTCGTCTCAAGACCCCCGATCCCCCGCATGTATTCCAACGAAGAGTATCTCCTCGAATTGCTTCAGGAAGCCGGCCTCCTGGAGGAGCGCGACGTGGCCCAGGCCCAGTCCAACAAAAAGCCCAACGACTCGCTCATCGCCTACCTCGTCAAAACCGGCGTGGTCGGAGACGAGCAGGTGGCCCAAATCGTGGCCGTCAACTCCGGCATGGAGTACGTGGACCTGCACGGCTACACCCCGCACCAGGGTCTCAAGGACTTGGTGCCGCTGGACGTGGCACTGAAGTACAAAGTCGCCCCGCTCGGCTCGGACGGCGGCACCCTGCAGGTCGTCGTCGCCGACCCCTACGACTTCGAGACGCTCGACGCCCTGCCCCACGTCCTGCAGCCCGACATCGAATTTTTCTGCTCCACCCCCGCGCTCATCCGCACCCTGATGGCCAACATCTACGGCAACGAAGCCGTCATGGGCGGCGAGGGCCTCAAAATCGGCGGCGCCATCGCCGAGGGCGACGACGCCCCCATCATCAAGCTCTGCACCAACATGCTGATGGAGGCCTTCAAAAACCGCGCCTCCGACATCCACATCGAGCCGTTGGAAAAGGACGTGCGCGTCCGCTACCGCATCGACGGCGTGCTGCACGACGTCGAGCACCACCCCAAGCGCCTGCTCGCCGCCATCATCAGCCGCGTCAAGATCATGACCGGCACCATGAGCATCGATGAAAAGCGCGTCCCCCAGGACGGTCGCATCCAGATGCAGTTCGGCGACAAACAGCTCGACCTCCGCGTCTCCATCATCCCGACCAACAACGGCGAATCCGTCGTCATGCGTGTCCTGGACAAAAGCAGCCTCCAGCTCGGCCTTTCCGACCTCGGCTTCCTCTCCGACGACCAGGCCACCTTTGAAAAACTCATCACCCTGCCGGACGGCATCGTCCTCGTCACCGGCCCCACCGGCTCCGGCAAGACCACCACCCTCTACGCCTGCCTCAACTTCATCAACCGGCCCGACCGCAAGATCATCACCGTCGAAGATCCCGTCGAATACGAACTCGCCGGCATCAACCAAGTCATGGTCAAAGAAGACATCGGCATGACCTTCGGCGCCGCCCTGCGCGCCATCCTGCGCCAAGCGCCGAACATCATCATGATCGGGGAGATTCGCGACCTGGAGACCGCCTCCATCGCCATCAACGCCTCCCTCACCGGCCACTTGGTCTTCAGTACGCTGCACACCAATGATGCGCCGAGCTCGGTCGCCCGTCTTGCGGACATCGGCGTCAAGCCCTTCCTCATCGCCTCCGCCGTCCGGGGCATCCTGGCCCAGCGCCTCGTGCGCAAACTCTGCCTCGCCTGCAAAACCCCCGGCTCATTGAGCGACCACGAGTTGCGCTCCCTCGGCCTCGAAGCCTCCCAGATGATGAACGCCAACATCATGGCCGCCGCCGGCTGCAACAAATGCAACCAAATGGGCTACCGCGGCCGCATGGTCATCGCCGAAATTTTCGAGATCGACGACGAAGTGCGCGGCATGGTCAACGAACAGCTCACCACCCCGCAGCTCCGCCGCCGCGCCCGGCAGCTCGGCATGAGAACCCTGCGCGAGGACGGCGTGCGCAAAGTCCTCGCCGGCATGACCACCGCCGACGAAGTCATCGAAGCCACCATGTCCGACATGGACTGATCCCCTCCCCCTTTTCACTTTTCACTTACCCCTTTTCACTTCCTCCCCATGACTCCCCAAAACGTAGTGGACATGCTTGAGGCCCGCGGTGTCGTTGACAGCGGCCAAGCTTACGACATCACCCAGGACGTGCTGCAAAACGGCAAGGAAGTCCTGCAAGTCCTCCTGGACTACGCCATCTTCAACACCGAGGACGAATTCTGGGGCACCGTCGCCGAGGAACTCGGCGCCGAGCACTTCGACCTCACCGACTTCGAGCCGCCCTCCTCCGTCGTCCAGCTCATCCCGAAAGGCATGGCCCGGCTTTACGGCGCCTTCCCCATCACCTTGGACGGCCAGGGCCTCCACGTCGCCTTCACCGATCCCCTCAACCCCCAGCTCGTCGAAGACCTCCGCTTCAGCCTCGGCAAAAACATCGTCCCCGTCGTCGCCCGCCGCAGCCAGGTGCAGGCCCTCATCGACAAGCACTACGGCACCGGCATGCCCTCCGTCGAGGAAATCTTCGGCCAGCTCGCCACCCAGTCCAGCGACAACCCGGAAGCCGAGGCCAACTCCGCGCCCATCGTCAAGTTCGTGGACCTCGTCATGACCCAGGCCATCAAAGAGCGTGCCTCGGACATCCACTTCGAACCCTTCGAGACCGAGTTCAAAATCCGCTACCGCGTGGACGGCGCGCTCTACGAGATGGCGCCCCCGCCCGTCCACCTCGCCAACCCCGTGATCTCCCGCATCAAGGTCATGGCCAACATGAACATCGCCGAGCGCCGCATCCCCCAGGACGGCCGCATCATGACCGTCGTCAACGGCAAGCCCGTGGACATGCGCGTCAACTCCCTCCCCACCCAGCACGGCGAGTCCGTCGTGCTGCGCGTGCTCGACCGCTCCTCCGTCAACCTCGACCTCGATCACCTCGGCATGCCGAAGTTCCTCTTCGACTACATCGTCGAGACCATCAACAAACCCAACGGCATCTTCATCGTCACCGGCCCCACCGGCGCCGGCAAGACCACCACCCTCTACGCCGCCCTGCGCCGCATCAACACCATCGACGCCAAGCTCCTCACCGCCGAGGATCCCGTCGAATACGAGCTGGACGGCATCATGCAAGTGCCCGTCAACGAAGCCGTCGGCCTCACCTTCGCCAAAGCCCTGCGCGCCTTCCTCCGGCAAGACCCGGACCGCATCATGGTCGGCGAGATGCGTGACGTCGAGACCGCCCAGATCGCCATCCAGGCCTCCCTCACCGGCCACTTGGTCCTCAGCACCCTGCACACCAACGACGCCGCCGGCGCCGTCACCCGTCTGGTGGACATGGGCGTCGAACCCTTCCTCGTCTCCGCCACCCTCGAAGGCGTGCTCGCCCAGCGCCTCCTGCGCACCATCTGCAAAAACTGCCGCGCCCCCTACGAACCCAGCCAGTCCATCCTCAACCAGCTCGGCGTCTCCGCCGTTGACCTCGCCGGCAAGCATTTTTACACCGGCTCCGGCTGCTCCTCCTGCGGCAACAGCGGCTACAAAGGCCGCAAAGGCCTCTACGAACTGCTCGACATCACCGACCCCATCCGCGACCTCATCACCGAGAAAGCCCCCACCCTCGTCCTCAAGCAAAAAGCCATCGAACTCGGCATGGTCACCCTCCGCGACGACGGCCTGCGCAACATCTACGACGGCGAAACCACCGTCGAAGAAGTCCTGAAATACACCTGATTCCGCCCGAGATAGCATTTTGTCCCCTCTTCCCCGCATTTCTTGATGGACAGAGCCGATGCCATCCCGCTAATCTCCACCGAAAAATCGCCTCCTTTTCCGAAATTCCCCTCTTATGCCGAAGTTCCACTACATCGCCCTCGACCAAAACGGCCAGGAAACCGCCGGAGTCATTGACGCCGCCTCTGACAGCGACGCCATCAACCAGCTCCGCCAGAGCCAGCTCTACCCCACCCAGGTGGTGCAGGAGGGCAAGGGCGACATCTCCGCGATCAAGAAAAAATCCCGCTCCGGCGGCAGCGGCAAGACCAAGGGCAAAGCCGCCGCCGGCGGCGCCCCCGGCAGCCTCAAGGTCAAGGGCAAGACCCTCATGATCTTCACCCGCCAGCTCGCCACCCTCATCGACTCCGGCCTGCCCCTGCTGCGCGGCCTCACCGTCCTCGGCCGCCAGGAGCCGAACCCGCAGATGAAGCGCGCCGTCACCACCCTGGCGGACAACGTCCAGACCGGCTCCACCTTCTCCGAGAGCCTCTCCCAGTTCCCCAAGGTCTTCAACAAACTCTACGTCAACATGGTCAAAGCCGGCGAACTCGGCGGCGTGCTCGAGATCGTCCTCAACCGCCTCGCCGAATACCAGGAAAAGGCCCAGAAACTCAAAAACAAAATCGTCGCGGCGATGGTCTATCCCATCATCGTCATGTTCATCGCCGTGGCGATCATGGTCTTCCTCATGCTCGTCATCGTCCCCCGCTTCGAGCAGATCTTCGAAGACATGCTCGGCTCCAGGGACAAGCTCCCCGCCCTCACCAAGGCCGTCATCGGCTTCTCCCGCTGGATGGGTGACAACATCTGGTACATCATCATCGTCTGCGCCGTTTTTTACACAGGCTGGAAAATCTTCTCCAACACCAAGGGCGGCCGCACCACCATCGACCGGTGGAAGCTGCGCATGCCCCTGTTTGGCGACGTCCAGCGCAAGACCGCCATCTCCCGCTTCACCCGCACCCTCGGCACCCTCGTCACCTCCGGCGTGCCGATCTTGCAGGCCCTCAACATCACCAAGGAAACCGCCGGCAACGTCGTCGTCTCCGACGCCATCAACAAAGTGCATGACGCCGTCAAGGAAGGCGAGTCCATGGTCGGCCCGCTCGAAGGCAGCGGCGTCTTCCCACCCATGGTCATCTCCATGGTCGATGTCGGCGAGGAAACCGGCCAGCTCCCCGAGATGCTGCTCAAAATCGCCGACGTGTACGAGGACGAAGTGGACAACTCCGTCTCCGCCCTCACCTCCATGCTCGAGCCGCTCATGATCGTCATGCTGGCCCTCGTCGTCGGCGTCATCGTCATGGCCCTCTTCCTGCCGCTCATCCAGGTCATCCAGGGTCTCAGCAGCGGCGCGGCGGGTTGATCCGTCTGCCGCCGGGCGGCCCTTGGCTCAAAAAAACTCAACGAAAACCCCGCGCGCCCCTTCTAACCCTTAACGCCTCCGCAATACCATGTCCATACACCCATCCATACGCCGCCCGGCGGGCTTCACGATGGTCGAACTCCTCGTCGTCATCGCCATCATCGCCCTGCTCGCCTCCCTCACCATCGGAGCGTTCAGTTACGCCACCACCGCCGCCGCCCGCAACCGCACCTCCGCCACTCATGGCGCGATCATGAACAGCCTGGAAAAATACCTCCAAGAACAAGCCGAGTACCCCATGCCCGCCGCGCCGGACGCCACCGCCCAGTTCAACAACATCACCTACAAAGCCGGCGGCGCGGAAATGCTCTACCAAGCCTTGAGTGGAGACGGCACCAGCGCCATCCAGCTCGCCTCAGGCGGTGGCCGCGGCTCGGATGGACGCATCGACGACGACGAAGCACGCTACATAACGATGCCCGACATGCCCAAGGAAACATGGATCCAGGTCGGCGGACGTTACTACGTCATCGACGGCTTCCGCCGACCCTTCCAATACACCAAAGGCGGCCAAGCCAACGCCGTCAACCCCACCTACGACCTGTGGTCCTACGCCCAGGACGAGCAAAACACCCAGGACGACAGCCTCGGCGCCAAAATGAACCCGCAAATCAACGCCCAGTGGATCACCAACTGGTGATCCCCCGGAGGGCGGGATTCTATTCCCGCCCATTCTTCCGCGGGCGGAGGCGGTGCGGAGCGCATGGAGCGCAGGCATCTTGCCCAATACCGTTCGGATAGATTGACATCCATTCACCGTCATCCCACAGGATGCGGTGCGAGCGTAGGCCGGGCGTGGCGCAGCCCGCCCGGCCTTCCCAGCGCGCCGAAGCCGGGCACCCTGCGGGATGCCCGGCCTACGTTCAGAGCGCAGGCGGCCTTGGCAAGCAAAGCCGCTATTCAGAATATCAGGATCGAAATCAAGCATAAACCAAGTGAACCGAACAGCATTGGGCATCTTGCCTGCGCGAAATCTCTCCAACGCAAGGTTCCCGAAAACGAACCCCATTTCCCTGATCCCCCGCAAAACCTCTGTGTTTCTCCGTGCCCTCTGTGGTGAATCTCTGTTTTCCGCCACAGAGGACACAGAGCGGCACAGAGGCTGGGAGGGTTTTGCAATTGAGCTTCTTGCCATAGATTTTCCTGCCCGCACAACTCGCAAAAATCCGCTTTTCTTTGCGCCATTGCGTGAGTCCCCCCTGCCCTTTTGCAGAATGATCCTCTTGAAGCGCAAACCACGCCCCCCGGATTCCCGCGAAGCACAGTTGCATTCCCACCCACCCCGGGTTTATGCAATGCGCACTCATGCAAACCACCGCCATCACCCCCGCCGACCTCCGCCGCTCCGTCATCGCCGTGCCGCCGCTCTGCCGCAAGGCCGACCTCTCCCTCGCCGATGAGGAAAACACCAAACTCATCCGCCACCTCGAATCCGGCGGCATCAGCACCCTGCTCTACGGCGGCAACGCCAACCTCTACAACATCGCCGTCAGCGAGTACGCCCGACTGCTCGCCTACCTCGCCACCGCCGCCGCTGAGGACACCCTCGTCGTCCCCGCCGTCGGCCCGCTTTACGGCACGATGCTGGACCAAGCCCTCATCCTGCGCGACTTCCGCTTTCCCACCGCCATGGTGCTGCCCACCCTCTTCCCCTCCAAGCCGGAAGGAGTCGCCACCGGCGTGCGTCATTTCGTGGAGAAAGCCGGCCTCCCCGCCGTGCTCTACATGAAAGACCCCGGCTACATCACTCCCGAACTCGCCGCCAGCCTCGTCAACGACGGCCTCATCTCCTGGATCAAATACGCCATCGTGCGCGACGACCCCGCCGATGACCCCATCCTCAAAAAACTCACCGGGCTGGTGAACCCCGAAATCATCGTCAGCGGCATCGGCGAGCAGCCCGCGATCACGCACCTGCGCGACTTCGGCTGCGTCGGCTTCACCGCCGGCTGCGTCTGCGTCGCCCCCACCCTCTCCACGCAACTGCTCAAAGCCATCCAAGCCGGCGACTACGCCCGCGCCGAGGAGTTGCGCGTGCAATTCCTGCCGCTCGAAGACCTGCGCAACGCCCACAGCCCCATCCTCGTCCTCCATCAAGCCGTCGCCCTCGCCGGCATCGCCGGCACCGGCCCCGTGCTGCCCCTGCTCACCGAATTGCCCGGCGAGCTGACCGCCCCCATCACCGAAGCCGCCCAATCCCTGCTCGCCCTCGAACAAGCCGCCAGAGCCGCTTGACGAAAGGGGGGCAAGCTTCCAGCTTGCCTGCGCAGCCTGGAAGGTTGCGCCACCTAGCCATGCGCCCGCTCCTCCTGCCCCTGCTCCTCCTCCTTGGCACACTCGCCCTCGCCGACGTCGCCAAACCAAAACTGCGCGCCCTCATCCTCGACGGCCAGAACAACCACAAATGGGAAATCACCACCCCGGTGCTGCGCCACGCCCTGGAAAGCAGCGGCGCCTTCACCGTCGCAGTCTCCACCACACCGCCCAAGGACTCGCCCGCCGAAGCGTGGGCCGCCTGGAACCCCGCCTTCGCTGACTTCGACGTCGTCATCAGCAACTACAACGGCGAGGACTGGCCGGAAACCGTCCGCCAGACCTTCGACGCCTACGTCAAAAACGGCGGCGGCTTCGTCGCCGTCCACGCCGCCAACAACAGCTTCGGCGGCTGGACCGAGTACAACCGCATGATCGGCGTCGGCGGCTGGGGCGGGCGCGATGAAACCTCCGGCCCCTGGCTCTACGTCAAAGACGGCCAACTCTACCGCGACACCACCCCCGGCAAAGGCGGCGCGCACGGCCCCCAGCACGAATTCGTCGTCGAAATCCAAGACCCCGCCCACCACATCACCCAGGGTCTGCCCGCCCGCTGGCTGCACGCTCATGACGAGCTTTACAGCCGCCTGCGCGGCCCCGCCGAAAACGTCACCGTGCTCGCCACCGCCACCTCCGACCTCACCGGAGAAAAAGAACCCAGCCTCATGGTCATCGACTACGGCAAAGGCCGCGTCTTCCACACCACCCTCGGCCACGCCGACTACTCCATGCTCTGCCGCGGCTTTTACGAAACCCTGCAACGCGGCGCCGAATGGGCCGCCACCGGCGCCTGCGAACGCACCGGCGACCTTCCTCCCGACTTCCCCACCGCCGCCGCCCTCAGCCCCGTCCCCCTCAAAGGCCACCCCCAGCAAGAACGCCCCGCGCCCAAACCGCAGTAAAAGCAGCCCGAAAACCGAAGTGGCGGCCTACGGAACACACGGAATACCCGGAATTTGAAGAGTGGCGGCGCACATAGGGTCTCACCCAAAAATGAGCGCCGGGTTCAGCCGGCCCGGCTTTTCTTTCCGTTTATTCCGCGTCTTCCGTAGGCTCTCATTTTCCTTTTCAGGCTCATCCTCTCTCCCCCCCGTCTGAGGTATCTCCTCCTTGCGTTGGCGGACTACACCAACCCCGCGTGTTCGCTGCGCTCAATCTTTCCGGCAAGGACGCGTGCGCTCCATGCTTGAGAACCGGGGGAAACGGGGGAAACGGGGTCAGGGGAAACGGGGTCAGGAGACATGAAAGCCATGTAGAATGGGGGTTGCAAGGCAA
>CAZNKC010000157.1:0-1626 GCA_964573315.1 uncultured Verrucomicrobiaceae bacterium
TCCAGCGGCGGTTGCCATGTCTCCGATGGCTTCCACGCCGTCAGTGATGAGAGTAGCCATAATATCTTGTTCTTTCTGTCTTGCACTGAATCCAGTTTGCAGAACTGGCACTGTCTGCCCTCCAGGAAATCCAGACATAGGTTCCCCTTCAAGCAACCGGGTCAGACCCGGTTTTGAAGGCTTGGCTCCTACGTCGCCAAGCCTTCAAAACCGAATCCGACCGCTAATCCCTCAAGCCCTGGTGTCCCCTTTATCAGGAGATTGCAGCACAGCCTACAGGCCAATCAGCGGTCCGATCCGTGGTCACAGGCGGCAGTTGTGCCTGGGCCTGTGCAAGGTGTCTGCCCCCATCTTTCGCGGCCAGTGCCCTCCACTTAGCAAGTAGGCTCCGGCTTGGGATCAGCATCAAGGTTTCCTCGCGAACATGACGGCCAATCTTGAAGGAGAACTTTCCCACTTCGTAACGATTGGCCCCCGTCGCGTTGCCCTCCAGTCCTTTCGATATGTACTCTGCCGCACCCTGTCCGGCTTCAAATACACGAATGCGGGACATCCCGCCTCCCATCCCTTCCCAAAAACCCATCATAAACATGCAGGTCTTTTGAGTTGTGACGCCAAAAGGCAAACCTCCAATGAGGGCGTGCCAGTGTATGCGGTCCGTTGACTCGCCCAATTCCTCCCGCAGTATCCAAGTCAGATACTCCCACGAGGCCTTCCGGCCTAGCTTGCGGGAACTCGTGAACTGTGACAAGCGACGAAGAAATTGCATCTGCATTGCCCGCCTGGTCTTCACACTCAACCCTTGCGTTGAAGCGTAGGTACACGTCACGAAGAGCGACCAAGGCTCCCGTTGTATGTGTGCGAGAAGACCGGCGGACACAGCAGCTATTTCTTGAGCGGTTGAACGTCAAAACGACCCACCAGCAGCCCGGCGCGCATCTCCAGCGGTTGCAACAAGCACACCGTGAAACGGTCACCCCGCTTCATCGGTTGAGCTTGAAACTCCGCATCGTTCGGACGGTACACGACCTCCGAATTAAGCCGGGTGAGTGGGTCAGTGGAGAGATCAGCAAAGAAAACATCGCGGTATGTGACCGGCGCTCCCGTTGTTTTGCTGACCGAATGGTTCTCCCGAACCTGGGTTACGATTGCTTCCATTTTCATGACACCGAAGCCCGCCGATTTGTTGTGTGGTGTTGAGTGAACCAGTCGATGCAACGCGGCGGTCGCTGCTCGGGCTGGATTGCCTCAGGTTTGGCCCCGGACATTGACGTCCCCTCCCGGTCAGGGAAGGAACGGGGACTTACGCACCGCGCAGGGTGTCGCGGCTGCCCAATTGGCTCGTCCGCTCTGCACCAGCAGCCGGCGAAAGGGGAGGGGGCACCACGTCGCGCTTTATGCGTGCTTCTCTTTTTGCTCACGACGTGCGCCCCCAAGTTGTGACGGAGCACAGCATAGAGCCGACATCACAGCCATCACCGGCCCAGGCGGGCAGGGAACTCGCGCAGGTTCTCGACCTGCACGTCTTGAGGCGTGTTCGTGGTTTCGTTGCATTGTCCGTTCTTGTTCCGGCTGCTAGACCGGGTCGCTGCTAGACGACGCACGAACTTCAGAACAAAAGCAAAG
>CAZNKC010000157.1:1726-12998 GCA_964573315.1 uncultured Verrucomicrobiaceae bacterium
TATAAAGAGTTGCGCGCCGGAGCTAGCAGACTCCGGCGCGCTTGTCTGGAGAACGACAGAAGAACTCCAAACGGGTGATCGTGGACAATGCAATCTACGAACGCTGTAGCTTAAGGCCCGGCCAAAACAGCGCAACACGTTTTGTCAACTTTGTATTTGGCTTTATATATATTGTGGGAAGTTATTGAACGGATGTGAATGCTGTTGGAGATTATTGATATGGAAAACCGCATTACCCAATTCAAGCGAGAACTGGAGATTGAGGACGTCGAGCACATTCTTTGCTCCTTCCTTTATCTCCCGATTGTGGCGCGTCGTTTCAGAAATGATGAATGGTTTCACGAGCACGACTTGTGCCGACTGACTGCGCTCAATCCGTTCCGGTTCAATCGCGCTCTCAATCGTGCCTCGGAGGAGCATTTTATCCAGTGCAAATGGACGCTGGGCATGATTCGCAGCCGCTTCTGGAAACTGACCGAACGCGGAAAGGCGGCCGTCTTGTGAGTGCTCGAATCCGCGTCAACCTGCTCCATTGCGGTCATCCCCCTTCTCTTTTACAGGCTCGCCCCACCGAATGTTGTGAGAAGTTATCAAAGTGTTCGCAAACCAAAGCTCGAAGCAGTCACCCCTCCAGCAAGCCTTCCAGGTCCGCGTCGGTCAGTCCTTGCATCATGGGGGCGCGTTCTTCGATGGTGGCGGCGATGAGGCCGCGTTTCTTTTGTTGGAGTTCCAGGATGCGTTCTTCGACGGTGCCGCGGACGATCAGGCGGCTGGCGTTGACGGCGCGGTTTTGGCCGAATCGGTGTGCGCGATCAATGGCTTGGGCTTCGACGGCTGGGTTCCACCACGGGTCCATGAGGATGACGCGGTCGGCTTGGGTCAGGTTCAGGCCGTAGCCGCCGGCTTTGAGGCTGATGAGGAAAACGCGGCGCTGCGGCTCGTTTTGGAAGCTTTCCACGGCGGTCTTGCGGTCCCGTGTGCTGCCGTCCAGGTAGGAATAGCCTATATTTTGGGTTTCCAAAATATCACGACATCTTTGTAAATACGCGACGAATTGACTGAAAATCAGGATTTTACTACCGCCAGCCAGTGCTTCGGAGAGGGTTTCCTCGAAGACCGGCCATTTGCCGGAGAGTTCGTCCAGCGTCAAGCCGTCGGTCAAGCTGGCGGGCAGTCCGGCGAGGCGGAGATCGCAGCAGACTTGGCGCAGGCGCAGCAGTACAGTGAACATGGTCATGCGCGAGCCTTGGCGGCCGGAGCGCCGCTGGGCGGCGCGGATTTCCTCCCGGCCTTCTTCCAGCAGTCGCCGGTAAACCTCGGCTTGGATGGCGCTCGGCTCGCACCAGAGCACTTGCTCGATTTTTTCCGGCAGCTCCTTGAGAACTTCGCCCTTCGTGCGGCGCAGAAAAAACGGGCGGATCAGGCGTTTCAGCCGTCTGGAGGCGGAATCCGCCGCCGCGTCCGATCCGGCTCCCGCCGTCTGCAAGGGTTTCTCGAAACGCTCCTGAAAATGCTTGCGGTCGCCGAGATAACCCGGCAGGAGGATATGGAAAATGGACCACAAATCCCGCGCACCGTTCTCCACCGGCGTGCCGGAAAGTGCGATCCGGGCGCGCAGGCGCAGCGAGCGCAGTGCTTTGGCGGCCTCGGTGTCGGGATTGCGAATGAAGCTGGCCTCGTCGAGCACGCCGATGGCGAATTCGCGCTTTTTAAAATGTGCTAAATCCTTGACAATCAATTGATAAGAACTAATTAATACGTCTGAATTATCAGCTTGTTGAAGCAGTTCTTCGCGCCGGTTTCCGTGGATGGCCAGCACTTTCAAGGCTGGCGCGAAGCGTTCAAACTCGGCTTGCCAGTTCGGGATGAGGCTTTTCGGGCAGACGACGAGAGCCTGGGGGCGTCCAGCCCCGGCGTCTGTGCGCGCCAGCGCCAGATACCGCTGCACGGCGGCGATGCTTTGCAGGGTCTTGCCGAGGCCCATGTCGTCGCCGAGCAAGGCCCCCTGCCCTGCTTCCAGCCGTTGCGCCAGCCAGGCGACGCCTTCGAGTTGGTAGGGGCGAAGCACGTCGCCGAGGCTGCCGAGTTCTTGTCGCAGCGCGGGCAAATCGGAGGTTTCGTCACGGGTGCTGGCCAGGGTCGCGCGTTCGGCAAACGGCAGAAAGTACTCCGCGTGCATGGCCGTTAGCCGCCCGCCTTCCGGCGTCAGTTCCACGGGCACGTCTTGCAGCGCTTCTTCCAGTTCTTCGCAACGGGCCGCGTCGATGACGTAACGCTTGCCGTCGCGACCTTGCATCGTGGACTGGCCGGAGCGGATCAGGCGCAGTGCCTCGGTGCGGCTCAGATGGAAGCCGTCCGGGGCGCGGTAGTTGAAGGACATCGCCAGCCAATCGGACGCGCCGGGGGCGGATGCGGCACGATCATCGCCTGCCGGGCGCAGCTCCGGGGTGATCCGCAACAGCCCGCGCGTGGCTTGCCGCCAAGCGTCCGTGACGCGCACGGTGAATTCTCTTTCCAGAACCGGCAGGTGCGAGGCGTAAAAACGCATCACCTCGCGCGGGCCGCGCAGTTCGAAACGGCCTGAGCCGCCCTGCAAGACGAACCCAAGCGCTTGTAAGCGGTCGCAAATGGCGGATTCCAGAATGATGTTTGAAACGTAAAAAACTCCGTTTTTAGATTCATCTTCAATGGGAAAAAGAGTTGCTTTTTCATCGAAATACGGAGCAGCGGGTGGGGGCACCCGCGCTCCGTGGCGCGCCGGGACCGCCATTGCAGAACCCAGGCCCGGCACGCTCCAGTCATGCCCTTGGAAGCGTCCCCGGACGCTGAGTTGCACCGTTTGCAGGCTGCCTGAGACTTCGATTTCGTAATCCGCCGGGACGGGCACGACGCGGAAACGGCTCTGTATAACTTCATCCAACTCGATCTGGAAAACAGTTTCCAGAGTCCCCAACCAAGCGGCCAGCCAGCGCAGCGGACGGCGGGTTTGTTCCGGGGGCGCGCCTGCCAGCAACGCCTCGCTGATTTTCCGGGCCTCGCTTTCTGAAGGTGCGGCCCAGGGGTGCAGGCTGTTGTCCGTTGGGTGGAGCAGCCAGGAGGAACCGATGAGGCGCGGCGGCGGTTGTTCTGAGAGGCGAAGGATGACTTCGTCGAGGTTGTTTGATCCGCCTTGGAAAAACGGGGTGATTTTCAGCAGCGGGCGGATGTCCAGGTCCGTGACTGCCAGGGGCCGGTGCTGGCCGGGGGCGGGTTTGCCGGTGAAAACGCGCGGATGTTCCACCAACGCCGCCAGCAGGCCGGGGATCTCCGCCGGCGGCAGATGCAGGGGCATGGATTGCGCCGGAACCTGCCGCGCGGCGAGCCAGGCGGCGAGAGCCTCGTCCGGCGCGAGCCGTGGAGCGAGCCGCTGGCTCGCCGAGTCTGTTTCGGGGAGCGCTGGAAGCAACCGAGCCGGTTGCTCCACGCTCACGCCGCCGGGGTCAAATTTCAAAAACGCGGTGGCCGCACGTCCCGCCGCCGCACCGCTGTCGAGCAGAGATTCCGGCAAAAAAAGAGAAAACGCGCCGGGTATCGGCGCCGTTTGCGGGCGTGATCCGGTTTGGCGAACCGGCGCAGGGACTGCCCGGCCTGATGGTGCGGGCGTGGCAGCCGACGGCGGTGACGCTCCCGCTGGCGACACACTAGCCAGCGCCACCGCCAGCGCGTGCTCGCAGATTTGGCCGTGCCGCCGGGCGGTTGGACAGGTGCAGAGGTTGTCCACGTCCGTCCGCGCGCGGATGCGCAGACCGCTGGCGACACGGCTTTTGCCCGCGCCGGCAAAGCCGCGCACCAAGCCGGGGGAGTTTTCCACCACCTCCACCCGGCCAGCCGCCAGCAGCGCGCGCGCCGCCTTCAGAGCCTGCCAGCCGCCGATTTCTCCGAGCCATTTGTCCGTGATTTCCATTTCTTTCTGGCGCTAGGCGCGGAACTCGTTCAGAGTCCGGCCTCTCACACGGCACTGTTTTATGCGGATTGTAGCCATCGCCAACCAAAAAGGAGGGGTCGGAAAAACGACCACCGCCATCAACCTGTCTGCCTGCCTGGCGCGGCAGGGCGCGCGCGTGCTCCTGCTGGACCTCGATCCGCAGGCAAACGCCACCAGCGGCCTGGGCCTGGAGCAGGAAGACCGCGGCAGCCTTTATCCGGCGCTGGTGGAGGGCGAGGACATCCACCGCCTGATCCGCTCCACCCATCTGCCGGACCTTTCCATCATCCGCTCCCATCAGGAACTGGCCGGGTGCGAGATCGAGCTGGCGCAGGCTGGCAACCACCTCGCACGGCTGCGGGAGGTGCTGGAGCCGCTGCGGGCGCTCAGCGTGTTCGATCACGTCATCATGGACTGCCCCCCTTCCCTGGGCGTGCTCATGACCTCCGCGCTCGCCGCCGCCGACGAACTCTTGGTGCCGATGCAGTGCGAGTACTTCGGGCTGGAGGGGCTGTCAAAAATTGTCCACATCGTCCAGCAAATCCGCGACTGCGGCGCCAATCCCGGCCTGATGCTGGAGGGCATCGTCATGACCATGTTCGACTCCCGGGCGAATCTAGGTCAGCAGGTCATCAACGACGTGCGCGGTTACTTCGGCGAGGTGGTCTATGAAACGGTGATTCCCCGCACCGTCCGCCTGGGCGAGGCGCCGAGCTTCGGCAAATCCATCATCGAGTACGATCCCAGCGGCAAGGGCGCGCAGGCGTACATCGCGCTGGCGGCGGAGTTTCTCAGGCGGCGGCAGCCGGTGGCCGCGGTGTCCACCGCTGCTTGACGGCAAAAGTGGCGGAACCTCTTGGTTGCACGCGCCGTTCATCGGGCAATCAGGATGATTGCCCCACTTTCACACGGCGGCTGGCGGCCAATCATCTTCTTATCGATACGGATGCTTGCGACGGTGCTCAAGGATGGATTCCCTGATGGACTCTGGAGTCATCCGGCCTGCCGCCCGTGCGCGCTCAGCCCCTTCGTCGAGGGTGTCGATGAGCGATTGGATTTCCAATTCCAAAAGAAAACGGTGCGCAGCGGCCAACTGCTCATCCGGCAGCCGGTCGATCGCCGCGTGCAGCAGCGGCCGCAGTTCTTCCGGACTGCGGGCGGGCGGTGCATTCGATGCGCTCATGCCGGCAAAACTTGCCGTGTCTTGTTGCAAGGCGCAAGCTTTCTTGCCCCCCTTCCATGGGAGGCGTTTTGCCATGCGCCAGCCTCCAAGGAGAGGCGGTTTGTAACCGCCTGCCTTTCCGGAGGGCGGGATTGTATTCCCGCCCATTTATCCGCGGGCGGAGGCGGTGCGGAGCCGTTGGTGCGCGGGTTTCAGCCGGTCAAATCAAGTTCACCTGCCACCCGCAGGCTCCGCGCCCCCTCCGCCCTCGAAAAAGAGGACCGGGACAGAGCCCGGCCCTCCGAAGGGTGGGCGGTTACAAACCGCCGCTCCTTGGCTGCCGCTTGCGGCGCAGCAGGGCGAGCGCGCCGGAGAGACCGATCAGCAACGCGCCGGACGGCTCGGGGATGGGGTTGGCGGCGACATCGCCGATGGCGAAGAAGATATTGTCGCCGTGGCTTCCATTCACATAGGTGAAGGTGATCGAATCGAAGTCCGAGGTGGGCTTGAACTGATGCACCCACGTCGAGGAAGGGCCTTGCCCGATCAGGGAGCTGGTGGCGGCATTCCAATACGAAGGCGAACCGGGGTAAGGTGCGGTGGGATTCGCTGCTGCCCACTCCGCTGAAGCCGACTGGACGACGCCATAATACCAGCCGGAAGCGTCCACTGAATTGCCGCCCAATGAGGCAGTGATAATGAAATCCCCAGCATCCACATCGTTCAGATAAAACACGGGATCATTGCTTGGGAAAACGGTTCCTCCGAGTCCGTCGGAGAAGGTGAAGGTGATATCATAACCGACACCGTCAGTCGTCCCATCGATCGATCCCGAGTTAAGCATGAGCCATGGCTGTCCGGTCGTTGCATTCATGCCCCAAGGGTCCAAATCCCCCCACCAGTTGGATTCGGGGGAATGGGGAGTAGGTTGCGGACCCACGAGATAGACTCCATTCGAGTTTGGAAAATAGGCAATGGAGTAGGAGACAGTGCCGTAGCCGTCCCAGTTGGCCGTTCCCGTTGGGGAGCCATCGACCAAGCCGGTCCAGTCGGCGAAGGACTGAGCCTGCGCGTTGGGGGTGTGGGCGAGGAAGAAGCCGGCGAGGGCGAGGAGGAGGATACGTGGTGATTTCATGAGCATGGATTGTGGGTTTGTTTGGGGTTTGGGTGTGTGCGTTGAGAAACCCGCGCGTGGTGTCACGCGCGGGAAAGGGTTCGGGGCGCGGCTAGGACATACGGCAGCGACGGCAGCGACGGGGCCGGGCATGGGGGCGTCTGAATTCGCGCTGTTGGCGCAGAAAAAGCTTGACGAGTTGCGTCCGCTTTGCGGACAATTGTTTAATGGTATGCTGGCCCTGGCAGAGTTGTGGTCTAGCGACGCGCAGCCGCCCATGAAGTCGTCAGCCGCCCATGAAGGGAGGAAGCCGTGGGTCTGGAAGGATTGCGCATGGGGAGGGGCTGAATTTCCATAATCTTATGGCAGCCTTTGCTATGAAAGCTACATTCGCTCTTTGAAGCGCCCGAAAAACTTTCTGAATCGCCCTTTTCGTTGGATCATCCGGGAAGTTGGAGCGCGCCGCCTTCGAGTTGAGGGCCGAGCAAAGCAAAGCGGAGCGGGGTGAAGACCTTGGACTGCGCGCAGCCCTGCTGCCGCTTTTCCGCAGCCAGCCCTGCTGGCAAGGCGCGGGCGGCAGCCAAGGAGGGGCGCTTTGTAAGCGCCCCCCTTCAATAATCAGGCGCTTACAAAGCGCCGCTCCTTGGTCAAACCGTCTCCCCCCGCACAAGCTGCGGCATGAGGCGGATCGCTTTCGGCGGCAGCGCGCCGGTTTCCGCGAGCTGGCGCGCCGCCGCGCACACGCTGCGAGCCAAGTGCGCGGGGTTCGCGGTGTAGCGGGTCACGGGCGGCACGGCGTGCTGAAGAAACATCTCATCATCCCGCGAGATCACCGCCACGTCCTGCGGGATGCGTTTGCCCCGTTCCAGCAGAAACATCATCACCGTGAGCACATGCACGGCGCGCGCCACAATGCAGGCCGTGGGCGGACGCGGGGAGCGCAGTGCTTTGTCCAGCAGGGCGCAGAGATGCTCCGGCGTGCCATTGTGCCGCAGCACTCGGAGGGATGGCGTGTCGCCGCCGCGCAGGGCTTCGATCAATCCCTGCTCGCTCTCCAGGTCGCCACCGAAATCTCCTTCGAGCCGAATCAGCGCGATGCTGCGGTGGCCTTTGCGCCACAGCATCGCCCCGGCATGACGGCAGGCCGCGCGAAAATCCGAATCCACCGACGGCAGCGTGACGCCGGGCGCGCAGGAGCCCACCACCAGGCACGGCAACTGGCTGCCGGCGAACCAGCTTTGCATCGGCTCCAGCGAGCCAAAAAGCAGCCACACCGCCGCCGGTGACCGCGCGGTCAGCGCTTCCAGTGCGCGAGCCGGTTTGGGGGAGAAACAAGCCGGACTGACATGGATTTCGAGATTGAATCCGGCCAGTGAAAGCTTGTCGCGCAGCTCGTCCACCATCACCACGAAGGAAGGCGGCATCGCCAGCAGCGGGCGGGACAACAGGACGGCGACCACCTGGGCGCCCGCCGCCTTCCCGCGTCCGCGCGGTTTCTTCAGCTTGATGCGGCGGCGCTTCCGCTCCGTCACCTCCAGCAAGCCGTCGTGCTGCAATTCCGCCAGCGCCGCGCGCAGCGTGTGGCGGCTGACTTGGAGCCGGGCGCAAAGCTCGCGTTCCCCCGGCAGATAGCCCTGCCAATGACCGGCCAGCAAGGACTCGCGCAAGCTGCGCGCGGTGAGGCCGGCCAGCGAGACGCGTTGCGGCGGCATGGGACCGGGAGGGATGGAACTTTTCATCGGATACGGAACGGAGGGCGGGATTCTATTCCCGCCCATTTTTTTCGGGGTGAGGGATGAGGGCGGGCAACGTCAATCCCTATCGGAAGCGTGTGTCCGCGAAAAAGTGGGCCGGAACAGAGTCCGGCCCTCCGAGATGTTGCCGACTTCATTGCTGGTATGAGAAAGGAACCAGAATCATACGCTTGCCAGCCACCGTTTGGAAAGCGTGTTTTCTCCAGATTTCACACGACGGGAGGAGCTTGCCAGAACAGACTGTCTCAAACTATTTCCCCTGCCCCGCCGAACCGCCGCCGCATGTCCGCCGCCAACACCAAACGCTACCGCCCTTGCCTCCTCGCCACCTGCTGCGTGCCGTGGAGTGAACGCTTCGACTTCGAGGAGGACATCTTCCGCCGCTTCGTGCGGCTCCTGCTCGCGCAGGGCGTTCGTGACCTCTATATCTTCGGCACGGCGGGCGAGGGCTACGCCGTCACCGAGGCGCAGTTCGATGAAATCACGCGCGTCTTTCTCGATGAAACGAACGGAGGCGGCGTGCAAAGCATGGTGGGTCTCATCAGCCTCTCGCTGCCGGTCGTCATCGAGCGCATCGAACGGGCGCGGGAGATGGGCGCGCGGCGGTTTCAAATCAGCCTGCCAAGCTGGGGCGCGCTGAATGACGCGGAGGTGGACACTTTTTTCCGCGAGACCTGCGGGCGCTTCCCGGATTGCGAATTCCTCCATTACAACCTCCTGCGCACGGGTCGCATCCTCACCGGCGCGGAGTATGGTCGGCTGGCCGCCGCGCATCCGAACCTCGTCGCCACGAAAAACAGCACGGCGGACGAGGCGCGTCTGCGCAGCCTCATGGAAGACGCGCCGCAGCTCCAACATTTCATCACCGAGGCCGGTTTCGCCAAGACGGCGATGATGGGCGAGTGCGGTTTTCTCATTTCCTTCGCCTCGACGAATTTCGTCCGCGCCTTCGAGTTCTTCCACGCCGGCCGCAACCGCGACGCCGCAAAACTGACCGCCCTCTCGCAAGACTTCGACGGCCTCATCGCCGCGTTCAGAGACGCCGTGGCCGGCAGCGCGCACATGGACGGCGCGTTTGACAAGCTGTTCTGCCGCGTCCACGCCCCCGAATTCTCCCTCCGCTTGCTGCCGCCCTACGCATCGGTCAGCGAGGAAGCTTTCCAACGCTATCTCGAATGCCTGCGCAACAATCATCCCCACTGGCTGCCTGACGCGATCTTCGATTCATTGGGGTAGGAAAATCTATGGCAGGAATATTTTTTCCAAATCCGCTTCTCTGAATTTTCGCTTGCCGCTCTTGCCGTGCCCATCAACAAGGCAGACTGCCGTTCCTGAAATTTTCCTAAAACTTGCGCACCCATCCTTGCCGTGATTCTCAACAGAACAGTCTGCCGCTCCTGAAATTTTCCTGCCATAGATTTTCCTACCCCACCTCTTCGCCGCCATGAACAAACCGCTCACCCTCATCCTCTCAGCCTTCATCACCACCGCCTCCGCGCAAAGCACGCTGCCTCCCGCCACTCTCGCCAACGTCAGTTACGGCAAGCACGAGCGCCACGTTCTCGATTTCTGGCAAGCCAAAACGGACAAGCCCGCGCCGCTGCTGATCTATATCCACGGCGGCGGCTGGGCTGGCCGGGACAAAAGTGATCTGTCGGCGAAACTGCTCAATCACATGCTCGCCCACGGCATTTCCGTGGCCACGATCAACTATCGTTTTACCACCCAGGCCATCGCCCCGGCGCCGCTGCATGACGCGGCGCGCGCGGTGCAGTTTTTGCGCTCAAAGGCGGCGGAGTGGCGGCTCGATCCCGCGCGCTTCGGCGGTTACGGCATCTCGGCGGGCGCGTGCTCGGTACTGTGGCTTGCCTTCCACGACGACCTCGCCCAGCCGGACGCCGCCGATCCCATCGCGAGGCTGTCCACACGCTTGCAAACCGTCGTCGGCCTCTCCCCGCCGACGATCCTGGAGCCGGAGCAAATGATCGAATGGGTGGGCGAAAAAATCATGGATCATCCGATGGTCTCCCGCTGCGTGGGCGCGAAGGATTGGGCGGCAGTGCGCGCGCACCCGGAAAAGTGGCGCGACCTCCTGCTCGAGTGCTCCGTGATTCCCCACCTCAGCGCAGACGATCCGTCGTTCCTGCTCAGCTATCCCAGAGTCGATCCCCTGCCCGCGCCATCGGCAGGCAGCGCCATCCATCACGCCATCTTTGGCATGAAGCTCAAAGAGAAAGCCGACGCCCTCGGCGTGCCCTGCATCCTGCGCATCCAGGATCAAGCCGCCACCAACCCCACACCGGAGCCGGAGACCTTTTTGGTCGAGCGTTTGACGCGATGAAAAGAGCTCTCCGAAACAAAAAATCCCGGCAAGACGGGAAGAAGTCTCGTGCTCGCAAGCGTAACAGTCCGGCATGAATCCAGCCTCAACGCCCCACTACCACCCCAAATCGGGCGTGAACCGTACCGTTGCCAGCCCTTTTCGTCATTCGGCATTCCACATTCGTCATTCCGCTCTCCGTCCCGGTGCCCACAAAAGCCGCTGGGCAGCGGTCGCATGGATTTGCCTTGGTTTCGCCAGCGCGCTGCCGGCGCGGACTCCCATTGTGGAAAGCGCGGGAAAGCTGGTCATCGCGGGTGGAGCCGTCACTTCCTCGACGAAAGAGGTATGGGATGTGATGCTGGCGGGGCGGCTGGCGGAACGGCCCATCGGAATCATTTCCACCGCCAGCGAGGATCCCCAAGCGGTCGGCGCTCCGCTGGCCGAGAAGCTGAACCACGAACGGGGAGCGGACAGCGCGGTTTTCATTCCCTTGGGCGGAACGAACGGCAAGGCGGAGGATGCGGAGATCGTGGCGCTCATCCGCGGCTGCGGCGGCTTTTACTTCACCGGTGGCCAGCAGCAGCGCACGACCCGCGCGTTGCTCAGACCGGACGGTGGCCGCACCGCGGCACTGGAAGCCATCTGGGAGATTTATCAGAAAGGCGGCGTCATCGGCGGCAGCAGCGCCGGCGCGGCCATCATGAGCGATCCGATGATCACCGGCGGAAGCAGCGCCAACGCGTTGCGGTACGGAGCGACTCCAGCGAGCACACCCAAGGCGGAACGCGGCGTGGGTCACGGGCCGGGGCTTGGTTTTCATCCGGAGGTGCTCTACTGCCAGCATCATCTGGAGCGCGGACGCTTCGGGCGGCTGCTGGCCGCGCTGGCGAGCGAGTCACTGGATTTTCAAAGCGGCGTCGGAGTGGCGGAGGACACCGCCTGGGTCGTGGATCAC
>CAZNKC010000158.1:0-12910 GCA_964573315.1 uncultured Verrucomicrobiaceae bacterium
GCAACTACAAGGCCAGAAACTTCATCCACCCCTCCAATCCGCGAAGTCGGGTTAGCGGTGCATTCAGGCTGGAAGCCTGAATGACTGGACTCAGGCAGGATGCCTGAGCTACGTCC
Organism: uncultured Verrucomicrobiaceae bacterium; assembly: GCA_964573315.1. Lineage (GTDB taxonomy): Bacteria > Verrucomicrobiota > Verrucomicrobiia > Verrucomicrobiales > Verrucomicrobiaceae > JAGRPD01. The sequence continues at coordinate 117 of CAZNKC010000158.1, forward strand.
GCGCTCACTTGAAGTAATACGACTTCAACTGGGTGGAGCCCAGAATTCTCCGCTGCTCCTCGTTGAGCGCGCAGGCATAGACGAGCAGTTCGGCCAGCAGGCCCTGAAACCCGGCGCTGGAGCCGCCCACGAGGAGATAATCCAGCGGGCCGGCGGGCGCGGGCGCGGTTCCCTCGGCGGACTTCTGGAAGAGGGGGAGCTTGCCCTTGGGTTCGGATACGGGATTGATGGCCATCAGGTGCAGTTTGTCGGTCACGGAGTCCCAGATGACAATGGCGATGGTGGGTGCCGTGGCGTCGATGCCCTGGCTTTCCAGCCGTGCCTGTCCGCCGGATGAGGACGCGGTGGCGAGCAGGTTTTTGGCGGCGGTGGTTTCGAGACGGAGGGAGTCGGTGCTTTTGCCTTGGAGAGTCAAGACCGTGACCGGCCCGACTTCGGGATCGGTCTGAAACACGACGGCGATCGTGGCGCCGCGCGGACCTTTGGCGGCGTCGTTGCCGAAGGGAAAAGACGCGGAGGCTTTGGCGAAACGCCCCTCCAAAATGGGCGGCGGACCGGAGAAGGCTTTGAATTGCAGGGCGGCGCGGTTGCCTTTCACCGAGGGGCCGGACGGGGCGGTTGGCCAGACGACACGCTTCGGCGCGAGGTTGGCTTTGCCTTCGAGCGGCGTGAGGAAATTGTCCTGGCCGCGCGGGGCTACGTCGTGCCAGCGCATGACGGAGTCGTTCACGTAGGCGGGGAAAGGTTTCCCATCGGAGCTTTGTCCGGCTTGGAACGTGCCGGTGTCGGCGACGAAGTGCAGCACGCGGTCGTCGTCCAGGGGCGGCATCAACCGGCCAACAGGCAGATCAAAAGCGGGCTGCGCCGGAGCGGCGGCCTTGCCGGACGAGGACGGCGCGCCGGGCGCGGCTTCGTCTTTTTTGCCGCCGCGCAGGAAGAAAAAACCCGCGCCAACGAGAACCGCGACGAGGCCGATGATGAGCGGCGCTTTGGAGCCTTTTTTCTTGGCGGGCGCGGAATGCGCGCCGGTCCGGGTGGGAAGCCTGCCGGACGATGCCCCCACCCCGGCGGTGCGGCGCGGCGGCGCGGCGTGGGCCGGTTCATCGACGACGGCGACCGGGATGGCCTCCTGCTGCGGGGTGTAATAGGCTTCCGGCGCGGCCATCCACGGCATGTAGGGTACCATCGTCGGCATCTTCTCCCAGGCGCGGAACTCGTCGATGGCCTGTTGCGCAGACGCCGGCCGGTCGTCCGGGCGCGGGGCCATCAAGCGCTCCACCCAGGCGCCGAGCCAAGCCGGCACATGCGGCGCGATGGTGTGCAGGGGGGCGATCTCGTGATTGAGGTGTTTGTCGATGACGTCCCCCATGCTGGCGCCGTCGAACGCCTTGTGGCCGGAGAGCGCTTCATAAAAAACGCAGCCCAGGGAGTACAAATCGGTGCGCTCATCGACCGGCTCGCGGGAGAGCTGCTCGGGCGCCATGTAATGAATGGAACCCATCACACTGCCGCTGACGTCCTCGGTCTGCTTGCGCGCTTTCAAGCCGACGCGGGCGAGGCCGAAGTCGATGATCTTCGACTGCAACCGGCCGCCGGGCAGGCGCTCGACCTTGATGTTCTCCGGCTTGATGTCGCGGTGCAGAATGTGGCGCTCGTGGGCGGCCAGCAGGCCTTCGAGCGTCTGCCGCGCCAGTTCCTTGAAGTCATCGTAAGGCAGCGGACCGCGGGCGACGACGCTGGCCAAGTCCTCCCCTTCCAGCAGTTCCATGACGATGAAAAGCCCTTCGTCATCGCTGGCGACATCGAAGATGGTGACGATGTTGGGGTTGCGCAAGCTGGCGAGGGAGTCGGCCTCCTGGCGGAGCTGCTCCTGGATGTCCGTACCGTTCTCGGCCGCCTCGCCGCCTATGGTGAGGCGTTTGATGGCCACCCAGCGCCGCAACTGATTGTCATAGGCACGAAACACCGCGCCGACGCCGCCAGCGCCAAGTTGCTCATAGATCAGGTAGCGATCCGCCATGCAGTGAGGCGCGCGTTCGTGCGCCGCGCCTATGTCTCATGGTTTGCCTGGGTTTTGCAAGCACGAACTGCGGGGGAGTTTCCACGGAGCGCGGGCGCCCTCGTCCGCTGTTGCAGGCGCCCTCGCCTGCAACCCCTTCTGGATGGCGCAGCCACTCGATAAAAAAGAGACGCTGCGCGTGGGGGAACGGGCAAGAGGCGGGGGCGCCTCTTGCTGCGGGCGATGGCGCCCGCGCTCCGTTTGCGTTAAAAATTTCATGTTTCAGCTTGACCCGCCGCGCCTGATTCGCTAAAAAAATAACGAAATATGGCCAATTCGATTCATCTCTCGCGTCGTGAACGCCAGATCCTTGACGTTCTTCATGCCGAAGGCCGCGCCACCGTGGCGCTGGTGCGGTCGCGGATTCCCGATCCTCCCACGGACATGGCGGTGCGGCGCTTGCTGCACATCCTGGAGGAGAAAGGGCATGTGAAACGCCTCGGCAAGGAGGGCCGTGAAGTGGTGTATGCGCCCGCGCAGTCGAAGGCCCGCGCGGGCTTGCAGGCTCTCCGGCATGTGCTGGACACCTTTTTCGGCGGCGCGGTGGACGAGGCGCTGGCGGCGCATCTCACGCGCAAAGACACGGAGCTGACCGGGGAACAGGCGGCGCGGATTCAGGAACTCATCGAGACAGCGAGAAAGGAGGGCCGGTGATGAAAGCGGAACTCGATCCGGCGTGGCTGGGCGAACTGGCGCTGCGGGGCGGCGCGCTGCTTGCGGTGGTTTTGCTGCTGGGGCTGGGACTGTGGCGGCTGCCAGCGGCGCGGCGTTACGGATTTTGGCTGGCCGGACTGGCGGGCTTGGTGGTCATGCCGCTGGCCATGCTGTGGGGTCCGGCGTGGCGGGTGCTGCCGAAGCTGGAACATGGGCAAAAGCAAACGATGCCGGCTCAGGAAACAGCAATGGAAGAGACAGAGACCGAGCCTGCGTTGGATTTGCCAGAGGAGCGGATGGCGGTTTCCGGGCAGGCGGAGGCGGCTCTGGAAGTCGTGAGCGGAGACGACCCCGCGCCATCCGTTTCGATGGCCGCGCCGCAAGCGGAAGCGCGCGCTTGGGAGTGGGACTGGCGCGGCGTGGCGGCATGGCTGCCGTGGTTGTGGCTGGCGGGTGTGGCGGCGGGATTGGGCAGGCTGGGCGTGAATGCGTGGCGGCTGCGGCGCTTGCGGCGGGCGGGAGAGGTTGTTTGGGATCGGGCGGCTCCCGCCGTGGTCGCGGAAGTCGCTGCGGCGCTGGAACTGCGGCGGCTGCCAAAGGTGATGGCGGGAGCCGCGGATGCGGTGCCGATGGTGTGGGGCGTGCGGCGTCCGTGCCTGCTGCTGCCGCGCGGTTTTGAACAATGGCCCGAGGCGAAGCTGCGCGCGGTGCTGCTGCATGAGTTGGCGCATCTGGCGCGGCGCGATCCGCTGGCGCTGTGGGTGGGACAGATGGCGCGGGCGCTGCATTGGTTCAATCCGCTGGCGTGGCTGACGCTGCGGCGGCTGCGCGCGGACCAGGAACGCGCCTGCGACGACACCGTGCTGCGGCACGGCGTGCGGGCGAGCGATTACGCGCAATTTTTGCTCGACCTAAGCCGCCAACGACGACCGGCGGCGGGCCTCTCGCTCTGCGCGCTGGCGATGGCGCGTCCGGGGCCGGTGGAGGAACGGGTGGTGGCGATCCTGGACGCCAAACGGTCGCGAGCCGGAGCCTCGCGCGCATGGTGGAGCCTGTGGACGCTGGCCTGCCTCGGTCTGGCCGTGCCGCTGGCGGTTCTGCAGGCGGTGGAAGAGCCCAAAAAGCGCGGACAAATCGTGGATCGCAATGGCGTGGTGCTGGCAGAGACGCTGGAGGATGGGAGGCGGACGTATCCCCACGAAAATCTGGCAGCTCATACGATTGGTTGGGGGGGACTCCATTTCCAAGACAGCTCCTTTCGAGGACATTATGGCATCGAGAAACGAAAGAACGCGGATTTGACCGAGGGCAAGGAGGTGAAGTTGACGCTGGATGCGCGATTGCAGCAGCTTGCCGAAGACGAGCTGGCAGCGTCCAATCACTCCGGCGCAGTGGTCGTCCTCGACGTGGAAACCGGAGAGGCGCTCGCGCTGGTGTCGCAGCCGGATTTCGACTTGAACGTGTGGCTGCCGAACATCGAGCCGGCCGAGTTCGAGCGGTTGCGTGATGATCCCGAAAAACCGTTGTTTCCCAGAGCCACTTCGAGCACTTACCAGCCGTCAACCGTTTTCCAATTGGTGACAGCCATGGCAGGACTGGCCAGCGGCTACGGCGATGCCGTCTTTCACTGCGAAGATCGTCTGCTGATCGACGGCCGCACCTTTCACAGCCATAGCAAGAGTGATGTGGGTGAGTTCGATCTGGAACGCGCCATCATTCGAAGCCACTATGTCTATTTTTATCAACTGGCCATGAAGCTGGGGCATGAGCCGCTGGCAAACATGGCGGGAAAGCTCGGCTTTGGCGAAAAGACGGGCATGGCCCCGGAGCAAGAGGCAAGCGGACGCTTCCCGCCGTATCCTCTCACGGGGAAAAGACAGGACGGCAACATGAGCAACAGAGAATTGGCCAACCTTTCAATCGGTTATGGAGATATCACTGTAACTCCGCTCCAAATGGCTCAATTGGCGGCCGTGATCGCCAGCCGGGGCAAGGTTGGGCGGCCGATTCTCGTGCTGGGCGAGCACAAAGGGAAGCTGGAAGACCTGGGATTGAGCGATGCAGACTGGAACCTGCTGCACCGCACGATAAGTTGCGATGTGCCGGGCGGGGTCAACTCATATGGAAGAAGTGATTTGGTGAGAATCGCCATGAAGGCTGGCACCACAGAATTGCGGCAACGGAAGAAGTTGGCGTCAGTGATCGGCTTTGCGCCGATGGAGAAGCCGCGAATCGCCTTTGCCGTCCTCTTGGAAGGCAGGCCGGAAGAACGCGTCTCCGGAGGCAGAACGGCTGCGCCAGTTGCGAAGCGGATCGTGGAGGGGTGGCTGGTTAATGGAGACTCCGCCCAAAACACCCCGGACCTTTCCGAAATCTGGAGCCTCGCGGGGATGAGCAAGTCGGGAACCGAGCCGTACACGGTGAGGCTGCGCCACCGGCAGACGGGGGAGTTTGTCAAAATCAAAGAAGGCGAGACGCACGATGATTTCCGGGTGGTGGAGGTTCATTATTCCAGGTTGCGCTACTTGACCAAAGTGGTGGTGGAGCAGGCTGGGAAGAAGACGGCGCTTGGGTATGATATCGAGACGGCGAAGCGGATGCAGGAGCAGGCGGAGCCGCGAAAGGAGGGTTATTGGACGGTCAAAAAGCACGACGACTTGGATTATGTGCCTTTGCGGGAGGTGGCGTCATTTTACCGGTTTGACGAAGTGAAGATGGCTGATGGGCTGTTTTCCATGTCGAGTCCCAACTTTGAGTTTTTCGGAGGGATTGGGGATTCGGGGCTCATTCTGAACAGGGTCAAGTTGGCGCCATCGCATCCGGTGGTGGAGATGGATGGTGAACTGTGGATGTCCCGGATGACGTTGAGCGCATTGATCGAGCCGATTTTGAGACCGCAATTGGATCAGTGGAAGGAACGGTTGGACACGGTGATCATTGACACTGGTTCCGGGGCGGCCAATGCGAACGCGCAGCCGCAGGAAGACTTTGCCGATCGCTTCTCCTGGAAAACGGCGTTGGCGCTGAAGAAAAGGCTGGAGGAAGCGGGCATTCGAGTGGTGATGACAAGAGAGGAAACTGAATTCGCCGCCGATGAAAAACGCGTGCAAAAGATCAACGAAGTGAAGGGGGGCGTGGTGCTCGCTCTGGGGATAGCGAAACAGGAGCCGGGAGGAGCGGATTTGACTTCATTCGCCCTTGTGCCGCCGGCTTCTCTGCGAGGCACTGAGATGGAGGCTCCACTGAGGTCGCAAAGCCTAGGGCTGGCGGTAGGGGTGTATCGAGAAACAAGGAAGGCGATAGGCGGCCTGAAAGGCAGTGTGACAAACGCGCGCTGGACGATGCTGGAGGGTTGCGCCCGGCCGGGGATGGTGGCGCTTTTTGGCCATCCTGAAACGGATGAAGAGAAGGAGCGGGCGATGTCTGAAGCATTTCAGGCACGGCTGGCGAAGGGATTGGCGGAAGGGGTGCGGACGTTTCTGAAAGTGTCCAAAAAACAGGCGGAGGGAACGGATGGCCGGAAAAAGAAGGAAGAAGGCGATGCCGATTCTGGCGATTCGGCCTCTGCTCCAAGCGCGTCCGATCGATTGGACCGGCTGGTTTTGAATCCAGTGGAGAAAGCGGCCATGGATGCGAACACGGAGCGGCGGTGGCGCATGGTGCGGGAGGAAGGCGGTTTGGCGGACTTGCCGGAGGGGGCGAAAGAAATGAGGTCGGCTTTGGTGGGGAGCTTGCCTCGAAGTGTGCAGGTGCAGTTTGAAGCTCCGCGGAAGGAGGTGCTGTGGTGGCTGGAGTTCAGCGCGGGGAGAGTTCGCGAGGCTCCTGATCCACGGCTGGACTACGAGTTAATAGCCGAAACCGCAAGGAACGAAACCACTGTGGACCCTTTGGAAGACCTCAAGGAGGGTGAGCGGAGGATCATCAACCTGAATTACCGATTGGCACCTAATTGGCAAGAGAGGGCTTGGGTGCGAATTCGTGAGAATTTGGGAGCCATGAAAGAGGGCTATCTTGGAGACATCGAGTGCCGCAACGGTGTCAGTGTGAAATTATCCGCCAAGAACGAGGGGGAGGTCGAGGTGACGATAGCGAAGAGGCCGAACCATGTCATCAAAATCGCAGAATGAGGTATATGGCATTTCATGACTTGACTCGAAGCCAGGAAGTGGGATTGTCCCACCATGACAGTGACTCTGGATTCAAAACGACGGCTGACGTTACCGGCGGGCTTGATGCCTGCGGCCGCGGGAGACGTGTTTGATGTGACATTTGACGACCAGGAGGACGCGGTGATTTTCCGGAGACTTCCCGGCAAGGAAGACTGGCTGGATGTCCTGGCGGATTGCCCCGTGGAAATGGATGATGTGCCGCCGCGCCGGAAAGCGTTCCCGAAACGAAAAGCCCTATGAATTGGCTGGTGGACACCGATGTGCTCTCGCAAGCGGCCAAAAAGAATGGAGACGCAGCGGTGCTTGAATGGTTGAGGAAGGAAAAAGACCGCTGCTACACGAGCGCCGTGGTCATCGCGCAACTGGCATACTGGGTGCGAAGCAAGCAGGGAGCGCGACGCAAGGAACTGCAAGCATGGCTGACGCGGCTGATCAACGCAATGCAGGGGCGAATTTTGGGGTTCAATGTTTCCGTGGCTCATGCGTGGGCGGATCAAGAGGCGCTTTTGGAAAAGGCCGGGCAACTCATGCCGGTGGAAGACAGTTACATCGCCGCGACGGCCAGAAGGTATGGCCTGACGATTGTCACCGGAAACGAGAAGGATTTCCGGCGTCCCGGTGTGAAGGTGTTCAATCCGTTTCGATCCAGCACGCCGGAAGCATAAACAGGGTTTCGGCCCGCGGACAGGCCGCAATGGGCGATTAAACCCGGGCAAGCTGGAAGCTTGCCCCACTTTGAACCTGGAATCTGGCCCGACTCCTGCTAGGCTGGACGGACAGGCCTTCAACCGGGCCGGCCAGCCAGCATGTTATTGGACAATTACCAGAAGGAGGACTTCTTCGACGAAATGGTCGCGGAGGACGGAGAAATCAGGCCGCACTACGAGGCGGTGGCGGAGGGGTTGAACGAGGTGACCCTCGATGAGTACCGCAACAAACAGATCGCGGTGGATGCCTCTTTCATGCGGCATGGCGTCACTTTCACGGTGTATTCGGACGACCAGGGCACGGAGCGGATTTTTCCCTTCGACTGCGTGCCGCGGGTCATTTCAGCGGAGGAATGGGATCACATCGAGGCCGGGCTGATCCAGCGCATCACGGCGCTGAACCTGTTCCTGCACGACATTTATCACGATCAAAAAATCCTCAAGGAGCGCGTCATCCCGGCGCGCTACGTCCTCGGCGCCAAGCACTTCCGCCGCGAGTGCGCGGGCATGAACGTGGCCAAGGACATCTACGTCCACATCTGCGGCACCGATCTGATCCGCGACCGCGAGGGACGCTACCTGGTGCTGGAGGACAATCTGCGCTGCCCGTCCGGGGCGAGTTACATGCTGGAGAATCGCGCGGCGTTGAAGCGGGCTTTCCCCGATCTTTTCCAATCCGTCAAGCCGCTGCCGGTGGGCGAGTATTCGCAAAATCTGCTGGCGGCGCTGCAATACGCCGCACCAGGGAGCTTCGGCGGCGACCACCCGACAGTGGTGCTGCTGACGCCGGGCGTGTACAACAGCGCCTACTTCGAGCATGCTTTCCTGGCGCGGCAAATGGGCATCCCGATCGTGGAGGGGCGCGATCTGGTGGTGCGGGACTCGAAGGTCTATATGCGCAGCACGGCGGGGCTGATGAAGGTGGATGTCATCTACCGGCGCATCGACGATGATTTCCTCGATCCCTCGAAATTCCGCGAGGACTCGCTGCTCGGTGTGCCGGGCCTGTTCAACGCGGCGCGCGCGGGCAACGTGACGCTGGCCAACGCGGTGGGCACCGGGGTGGCGGATGACAAGGTGGTGTATTACTTCGTGCCGAAGATCATCAAGTACTACCTGGACCAGGATCCGATCCTGCCGAACGTCGATACCTTCCTGGCCTCCGAGGACGCGGACCGCGCGCACATTCTGGCGAACCTGGACAAGCTGGTGGTGAAGTCCGCGAACGAGGCGGGCGGTTACGGCATGTTGATGGGGCCGTGGGCGACGAAGGAGGAAATCGAGGAGTTCCGCAAAAACATCGAGGCCGACCCGCGCAATTTCATCGCGCAAAATCCGATCTCGCTGAGCCGGCATCCGACCTGGGTGGGGGATGGGTTCGAGGGCCGGCACATCGATCTGCGGCCATACATTCTCTTCGGAGAAAAAGTCACCGTGACACCGGGCGGGCTGACGCGGGTGGCGCTGCGCAAGGGTTCGCTGGTGGTGAACAGCTCCCAGGGCGGCGGCTCCAAGGATACCTGGGTGCTGCGGCCTCCGCACGAGAGGACGGCGAATCATGGCTGACTGCTCGTTGCGGGCAACCTGGAAGGTTGCCCCGCTTTAGAACCTCAAACCGATTTTTTCACTCATGGCCAAGACAACCGAAGGACCGATGTTCAAAGAGGAGTTCGCGCGCGGCAAGCAGAGCAACGTGATGCTCTCGCGTGTGGCGGGCAGCTTGTACTGGATGAGCCGTTACCTGGAGCGCGCGGAGAACGTGGCGCGGCTGCTGGATGTGAACCTGCAACTGCTGCTCGACTTCGGCGATCTGGACGATGAGTCGCTCAAGGAACACTGGGGGCCGATCCTCCACGCCATCGGGGATGAGGATTTGTTTTTCCAGCTCTACGAAACCGCGGACAGCGAGAGCGTGACGGATTTCATCACGTTCAACCAAGCGAACCCAAGCTCGCTGGTGTGCTGCCTGTCCCATGCGCGGGAAAACGCGCGCCAAGTGCGCGACCAGATTTCCAGCGAGATGTGGACGGTGCTCAACGACGCCTACCACTTCATCAACAGCCAGGACATCCGCAAGGTGTGGGACGGCGATGTGGGGGCGTTCTACGACCAGATCAAGCAGTTCTCCCATCTCTTCCAAGGCATCACGGTGTCCACCTTCGCGCGCAACGAGGGCTTCGAGTTCATCCAGTTCGGCAAGTACCTGGAGCGCGCGGACAAGACCAGCCGCCTGCTGGACGTGAAATATCACATCCTGCTGCCGAAGGTGACGGACGTGGGCGGCGCGGTGGACGCGGCGCAGTGGCAGGCGGTGCTGCGCTCCACCAGCGCGCTGGAGGCCTACCGCCGCTTTTACGTGGCGGACATCCTGTCGTGGAAGGTGGCGGAGTTTCTAATCTTCCAGGCGGCCTTCCCGCGCTCCATCTTCTTCTGCGTGGACCAGCTCCGGCAGTTCGTCATGCTCATCAGCGAGGACCGCGAGGGCGAGAACCACAGCGCGGGCGTGCGGCGGTTCGGCAAGTTTGCCAGCAGTTTGAAATTCCTGACCGCGGACGATGTCTTCCAGCAGGGGCTGCATGAGTTTGTGACCGAGGTGCAGGAAGAGCTGGCGGCGGTGGCCGAGTATCTTTACAATATCTACATGTACAGCCCGCCGGTGGACATGCAGGCGGAGATCCGCTTCCATCAGCAGCAGGAGCAGCAGCAGCAGGCCGTGTCCGTCCAAGTGGAGGCGGCGGCGTGAAGGGGCGATTGTTGGAGCGCGCGCGTCCCGCGTGCTCTTTTCGGCGTCGCGCCAAAAAGATTGAGCGCAGCGAACGCCAGGGAGCGTTTAGAAAACCTGGAGCCGTGGCATTGCTCCAGCGGGTGAGCAAAAAATGCTTTCAAGAAAGTGACGCCAGTAACCGTGTGCGGCTGCCGCCGCAAAACATCCGGCGGGACGCCGGATGCAGCACGCGGGACGCGTGCGCTCCGTGTTTCGCGGCGCGTGGCACTTTTCTGTCCGAACCCTCGCTTGACCCGGCGGGGAGTCACGGTCAAGTCAGGGACCAACTCAATTCATGTCTTTGACTGCTCCCGAACTCCTTGCAGGCATGACCTTGAAGGTCGTCCATTTGACGCGGTTTCTCTATCACGGCGAGGTGCTGGAGAGCCACAACGAGGCGCGCCTGTGTCCGATCAGCGATCCCCTGCAACGCTGCGCGTCGTTCGAGCTGCGCATCACGCCGAGCGTGAAAGTCATCACCCGCAGCGATTTTTTCCTGAACCGGGTGGATTACTTCGATGTGATGGAGCCGCATGAGTCACTGGAGATCGAATCCACCGCCGTGGTGGAAACACGCGCGGAGATGCGCGGGCCGGCGCCGGAGGGCCTGACTCTGCACGCGCTGGACGCGCCGGAGGTGGATGTGTCGGTGTTCGATTTCCAGGTGGAATCCCAGCTCATCCAGACGCCCGTCGTGGTCAGCGAGGAGGCGCGCGGCATCATCGGGGAAAATGTCACCGATCTGTGGCGGGACGCGCTGGCCCTGGGCCGCCACGTTCATGGCACCTTCGCTTACGTGCCGGGCGCCACCGACTCACGCACGCCGGTGGCGGAGGCGCTGGCGGCGCGACGCGGGGTGTGCCAGGACTTCGCCAACGTGATGATCGCGCTGTGCCGCAGCCGCGGCATTCCGGCGCGCTATGTGAGCGGTTACTTTTACAACGGCAAGACGGAGGCCAGCGAAATCGAGGCCTCCCACGCCTGGGTGGAAATTTACATCCCCGGCTACGGCTGGAAGGGTTTCGATCCCACCCACAATCGCGAGTCCGACCCGCGCTACATCAAGCTGGCCGTGGGCCGCGACTACGCGGACGTGCGGCCCGTGGGCGGGCGCTTCCTGGGGCGCGGCACGCAGGACATGATCGTGGAGGTGCGCGTGCGCCGGCTGGCGTAAATGCCGGAGGGCGGAGCTCTGTCTCCGCCCATTTCTTCGCGGGCGGAGGCGGCGCGGAGCCAGTGGCAGCAAAGCCAAGGCGCCGGGCTCAGGGCGCAGAGGACAGCAAAGCCGGAGGCGGAAGGGCTCGCTTTGCGCCCTGCTCTTCGCGCTCTGCTCATCCCGGCTCCGCACCGCCTCCGCCCACGGAAGAATGGGCGGAGACAGAGCTTCGCCCTCCGTTGTTTCGGCCGCCTCTTTTTTCCGCATGACGCCTTGAAATCAGCGCCCTTGCCCCGCATCGTACAGAATTGACGTGGTGACTGCGACTCCTTCTACTCCTCCCGACGTGGTGATCGTGGGCGGCGGCCTGGCGGGGCTGGCGTGCGCGCGGGCGTTGCATCGGGCGGGAGTGCGTTTCCGGTTGTATGAAGCGGCGGAGCGCATCGGCGGGCGGGTGCGCACGGATGAGGTGGATGGCTTTTTGCTGGATCGCGGTTTTCAAGTGATGCTGCCTGCTTATCCAGAGGCGCGCCGGGTGCTGAACTATGAGGAGCTGGACCTGCGCGGTTTTTACCGGGGCGTGGAGATCATCGGCGCGAAGGAGCGCTGGCGGCTGGCGGAACCGAAGTCGCATCCCTGGGATGCGGCGCGGTCGCTGACACAGAAGTGGCTGACGTGGAAGGACCGCTGGCTGTGCCTGCTGCTGCGCCGGGAATGCCGCCGGTTGCGCGCGCCGGATCGCGCGGGGCCGGAGATGGAGTCGGAGGATTTTCTGCGGGATTTCGGGTTCAGCGACGGCTTCATCGAGGGGCTTTTCCGACCTTTTTTCAGCGGCATTTTTTTGGAAAAAGACCTGCGCACCTCGGCGGCGCGGCTGCAATTTTTGTTCGCCATGTTCGACCGCGCGGGCGCGGCGCTGCCGGCGCGCGGGATGCAGACCATTCCGGATCAACTGGCGGCGGCGCTGCCGGCGGAATCGGTGGTTTGCGGACGCGCGGCGCGGGCGGTGGCTCCGGGTGAGGTGACGCTGGCGGACGGCGAGGTGGTGAAGGCGGCGCATGTGGTGCTCGCGACGAGCCAGACGGCGGCGGCGGCGTTGCTGCCGGAGGCTCTGCGGCCGCAGACCAAGCCGCGCTGCCGGTCGGTGACGTGCCTGTATTTCGCCGCGCACCGGCAGCCGGCGCGGGAGGCGCTGCTGTATCTGGACGGCAGCGGGCGCGGCCCGGTGACTCATGCCGCCGTGCCGTCGAATGTGTCGCCGCATTACGCGCCGGAGGGCCAGCAT
>CAZNKC010000159.1:0-12877 GCA_964573315.1 uncultured Verrucomicrobiaceae bacterium
AGTGGGGCGGGGCGTTGAAGAATCCGTACGCCATCGCCGCGGGCATCGCGAAAGGCCTGGACTTGGGAGACAACGCCATCGCCGCGCTGGTGACGCGGGCGCTGGCGGAGATGGTGCGTTTCGGCACGGCGATGGGCGGGCGCGCGGAGACGTTTTACGGATTGAGCGGCGTGGGCGACCTGATGACGACCTGCTTCTCCGAGCACAGCCGGAACCATCGTGTGGGTTTGGCGCTGGGGCGCGGCGAGCGGCTGGCGGACATCCTGGCGCGCTCGACGATGGTGGCCGAGGGCGTGCCGAACACGGCCAGCCTTTACCAGGCCGCGCGCCATGCCGGCGCGCGCACGCCGTTGCTGGATGAGATCCACGCCGTGCTCTACGAGGACAAGCCGCCCGCGGCGGCCATGTGCGATCTGCTGGCGCGCGATCCGCGGCCGGAGGCGGGATAAGATACGACCATCAAGCCCCAACGGGGCGGCGCAAAAATGAAAGTCTTGTAGTCTTGTGTCCGAGATCAAAAAGTCTGCGAAAAAGGTTGTTTCAGGCGGTTCATCGTTTTTTAGTCCCGCTTACCCCAAGCCTATTGCCCAACCCCAAAAACCACCAGGAGGACCGCCATCGTGAAGTTCAAATGCCCGTCGTGTGATATGCAGTTAAAAGCCGAGCCGGAAATGGCTGGCAAAGTCGTGCGCTGCCCCGGCTGCAACACGAAACTGCAAATCCCCGGGGACGCCGCCGGAGGCGGGCTGCCGCCACCCAACGAAGGAGGACCACCGCCGCCGGATGCCGCCGGAGATAGCGATTCCGCTCCCGATGCGCCCCACCACACCGAGGATCACGGTGCGGCGCAGGAGCAACCGGCCTACGAGCAGGCGCGCCAGCAGCGCGGCGGCTGGGAGGAAACCGATCCCACCAACCCGAATATGTGGCTGGCGCTGGCTATCGGCACGGTGTCCACCGCGGCTTGGTACGGCATCATGTTCGCCCTGCCGCCCGGCAGCTACATGCGGGAATTGTTCTGCGAGCGCACCTGGGTGAACTACCTGGAGACGTTTTTCTTCTTCTGGGCCATCGGCATTCTCTATTTGAAGGTGCAAAAGCTGCGCCACCAGAAGACCGCGCTCTATCTCGACGTGCTGCCGGCGGAACTGGGCGAGGAAGTGAACTCCCAGAACGTGCCGCATTTCATCGACAACCTCTACGCGTTGCCGGCCCGCCTGCGGGACAGCCTGATGGTGAACCGCATCCGCAAGGGCTTGGAGTTGTTCGAGGTGCGCCAAAACAACGGCGAGGTGGCCACCATGATGGGCGCGCAGTCGGACATCGACAGCTCCCGCATCGGCAGCAGCTACGCGCTGTTGAAAGTGTTCCTCTGGGCCATCCCGATCCTGGGCTTCATCGGCACGGTGTTGGGCCTGTCCCAGGCCATCGGCGGCATCGACCTCAGCGTGATGGACGTGGAAAAAATCATGGGTTCCATGGGCGGCGTGACCTCCGGCCTGGGCACCGCGTTTGACACGACCCTGCTCGGCCTGATGCTGGCGATGATCCTGAACTTCCCCATCAACGCCCTCTCCAAGGCGGAGGATGACAACCTCAACAGCATCGACGCCTTCTGCAACGAGATCCTCATGCCCCGGCTCAACGACGGCGGCGGCATCGCCGGCGGCGACACCGGCGGCCTGATGGACACCCTGGTCAAGGCCGTGGCCAGCGCGCAAAAAGACTTCCTGAAGGATCTCAACATCCTCTCCGCGAAGATGAACGACTACGCCATGAACCTCGACCGCCGCGTGGACTCCCACCAGGAGCGCGTGCAGAAGGAGTTCACCGACGCCATGCTGCGCTTGCGCGAGGATTTGACCGCCGCGGTGAAGGACTCCGTGAAGGTCACCACGGACTACACCCGCGGCCTGGCCACCGGCATCCAGTCCTTGAACGAGGTGCTCAAGGATCTCGGTGCCAAGCAGGTCGTCATCCACCAAGTGAAGAAGAAAGGCTGGTTCAGCCGCGGCTGACGCGGATTCTCACGGCGGAGACATTTCTTTTTTCAACTCCCATCCCGATATCGAGGTCAAATAGCAAACCATGGCCAAGCGACGCGGATCATCCGGAGACGAGGTTTCCTTGTTCCCCTTCCTGAGCATCCTGGCGTGCCTGATCGGCGCGCTGGTGATGATCATCGTGGTGCTGGTGGTGGCGCAGACGGAGAAGGCGGAGGGCCGCACGCCGCAGGAAATCCAGATGGCGCAGGAGGTCCTCAACATCAAGAAAGAGCTGGAAAAGCGCGAGGAGATGGAAGTCGTGCTCAAGGAAAAACTGGCGGAACTGGAAAAGCTCGAAGAAGAGGTCGAGGATCGCCGTCAGCGCTTCGCCAAGCTGCGCAAGCTGATGAGTTCCTCCAAAGAGGTGCAGGAGCAAAACAAGGAAATCAGCCAGCGGCTGCAAAAGGAATTGGACGACCTGCTGGTGGAGATCGACGGCCTGAAAAAACAGCAGACCGAGAGCAATGAGGAGATCAAAATGCTGCTGGCGCTGCTGGAGGAGCGCAAGATACCCGAGGACAAAAAACCGCCGCCGGTGCAGGTGCAACCGTCCGGCTCCGGCATGAACAAGGACACCAAGGTGTACTTCGTGGAAGCCTCCGGCGGAGGCTTGAAGCTGCTGCAACCCTGGAGCGACGAGGATTACCGGCTCAGCTCCAAGGCGGAGGTGGTGGTGGCGGACCACGCCTTCAACCACTTCCTGCTGGAACTGCAAAAGGACAAAAACTCGATCATTCTTTTCCTCATCCGCGACGACGGTTACGGCGCCTATAACAACGGCGCCGGCCGCGCCGAGACTGACTACGGCATTCGCACCGGCAAGCTGCCCATCCCCGGCCGCGGTGAATTGCAACTCGACCTCTTTGAATCCTTCCGCGGGAAGGTTTCCCCGCCGCCGCCTCCGTCGGGCGAAGCGCCGCCCGCCGGTGCGCCGTCCACCGGCGCTTAAGCCTCCAACCCCAGCCCCCTGCAACGCCCATGGCCAAGAAATCGAATCAAGACAGCGGCGAGTTGAACATGGACTCCCTGATGGACGCGGTGACGAACGTCGTCGGTGTGTTGATGATCGTCTTCGTGATGGTGGCTTTGAGCTTGGCCGACTCCATGCAGAAAATCCTTTCGGAGCTGCCTTCGGTGACGCCGGAAGAGCATCAAAAGATGAAGGAGCAGATCGAGCAGAAGCCGCCGCCGAAGGAAACGCCGGAGCAGCTCGAGGAGAAAAAAATCATCGCCCAGCAGGATCTCAAAAAAGTCATTGAGGAACTGAAGAGCATCGACGTCGCCGACATGCAGCGCATGGAGTTCATGGACCTGGAGACCTTCCGCAAGAAGCTGGATGAGGCGAAGAAAAAACGGGAGAATGAAAAACAGGAGGTTGACAAGCTGCTGACGGAGGTGGAGCGGCTGAAAGCCCTGCTCGATGAAACGCCGGAGTACAAGCCGGAGCCGGCCACCATCGTACGTCTGCCGAACCCGCGAGCCTATCCGGCTGAGCCGAAGGAGACCCGCGTCCTGGTGGCCAAGGAAGGCGTCATGCTGTTCGATCAGGCGGAATTTTTGGCGCCGATTATGGACGGGCTGTCGAAGATGACCAACCAGCTTACTTACCGGGAGATCAAGATCGATCCCTTCGCCAAACTGCTGGAGAGCGTGCTCGGTTCGCCGCAAAAAGCCCAGCAGGCCTGGAACGACATCGCGCCGCTGGCCGCGACCTTCCAGATGGAGGACGTGGCCGTGGCCTGGAAGGCGCTGACGGAGGCAGGGCTGCCCGCAAGCAAAGATGTGTTGTTCGGCCTCGGCGACATCTCCCTGGCGATTCGCAAGCCGCTCGGCGCGGTGGGCGGGGCAGTGGCGGCGCTGTCCAAGGGCGACCTGCTCAAGTGGCCCGCGCTCGACCCGTCCCGCGACCCCGCCAAACCCACGATCAAAGCCGCGGCCAAAGGCGGCGCCCTGGCGCTGACCTACGGCAGCAAGACTGACGAAGTGAAAACGACGCCGCGCGACATCATGGCTTATTTCAAATCGCTGTCCGAGCGCGACGGCATCAAGAACCGCGGCCGCAGCGTGACCATTTATGACGCGCTCAAGATCCAAGACGCCCTCAAGCGCGCGGCTGGCAATCCGATGCTCAGCAGGGTCTTCACCTTCGAGCCGGAAATCCGCCCCGGACAGACTTTTGTTTATCTCAAACTCACGCCCGCCAGCGGCGGCGGCGAGTCGCTGGAGCAGATCAAGCGGACGGAATCAAACTTCCAAAGAACCCTGCGTCGGCTCGCCGCCGATCCCAACGGCGTGGCGCTTTTCCAAGTGATGCCGGACGCCTTCGCGACGTACCTGGAGGCCCGCATCATCGCGGACCAAAACAACGTCCCCGCCACTTGGGAGACGCTGGCCGGGCTGGACCTGTCATTGCCCGTGCGCGGTTACGACGTGCAGCGTTTCGCCAAAGTCACCACAAGGACAGGGCAGGGAGACGCCATCCGCATCCAGGGGCCGAAGCGGTCGCTGGATTGATGGGAGGGCGGGATTGTATTCCCGCCCATTTATCCGGGGGGGCGGAGGTGGTGGGTGGCGCGGAGCTTTTTGGATAGTGGCGCAACCATCTTGGTTGCGCGGGCAAGCTGGAAGCTTGCCCCACTTTTGCTCCGCGCCGCCTACGCCCGCGAAAGAATGGGCGGGAATACAATCCCGCCCTCCGAATCGAAGTCGCCGGCTCTACGCGGCATCGTCGTCATCGCTGCGCAGCATCTGGCGCAGGCCGGCGAAGAGGCCGGCTTGCTCCTCCGCTGATACCCGCGTCTTCATGTGGCGGCTGTAGTCGATCTCTTCGATGTGCGTGCGGTCGAGTTCGTTGAGGAACGGACTGGGCAGGGAGCTTTGCTGCTGGCCCCACTTGGTGCGGAAACGCACCCAGCTCAGGGTGAGGCGTTTTTGTGCGCGAGTGATGCCGACGTAAAACAACCGCCGCTCCTCGTCCACGCGGCCTTCATCGTAACTGCGCTTGTGCGGCAGCAGGTCTTTTTCCATGCCGGGCAGATAGACGACGGGAAACTCCAGCCCCTTGGAGGCGTGCAGGGTGATGAGGCAGACGCCTTTCTTTTTGGTGATGTCGTCGTCCCGGTCCTCGCGCTCGTCGTTGAGGCTGACCTCGTCGAGGAAACCGCCGAGGCCGTCCTTGCGGTTGCGCTGGTCGTAGTCGTGGAGCTGCTTGAGCAGTTCCTTGATGCCGGTTTCCCAGGCCGCGAAGTCCTCCGGCTCTTTGGCGCCTTTTTTGAGGAAGTCGAGATATCCGGTTTCGTGGATCAGTTGCTCGGCCATCACGCCGATCAAGGTGCCGGCGGTGTGCGCCGGGCCGGAGTATTTGTTGACGAGATCGAGGAAGCCGCGCACGGCGGCGCGCGCTTTGGGCGGGATGCCGAGCTGGAAATCCTCGTCGCAAAGGGCGACCCAGATGCTGTGGCCGCGCTCCACGGAGCGGTCGCGGGCGAGTTCGGCGGTGGCGGCGCCGATGCCGCGCGTGGGCGTGTTGAGCACGCGCAGCAGGCTGATGTCGTCGTGCGGGTTGTGCAGGATTCGCAGGTAGCTGATGATGTCCTTGACCTCGCGGCGGTCGAAGAAGGAGCGCGTGCCGACGACGCGATAGGGGATTTTCAACTGCCGGAACTGCTGCTCCAGGGTGCGCGACTGGTCGTTGGTGCGGAAGATGACGGCGAAGTCCTCCCACGGCTCGCCGCGCATGACGTGGGCTTTGTCGATCTCGTTGGCGACCATGGCGGCTTCCTCCTTGTCGTCGTTGACGGTGACGAGGCGCACGGGGTCGTTGCCGTGGTTGCTGCTCCACAAGGTCTTGGGGCGGCGGCCGGCGTTGTGGATGATGAGGGAGTTGGCGGTGTGCAGGATGGGCGTGGTGCTGCGGTAGTTTTCCTCCAGCTTCACCACGGTGGGATCGGGAAAAAAGGATTCGAACTGGGTGATGTTGGTGATCTCCGCGCCGCGCCAGCCGTAGATGGATTGGTCGTCGTCGCCGACGACGCAGACGTTGTACGGCGGCGGCACGAGCGCGCGCAGCAGGCGCATTTGCAGGCTGTTGGTGTCCTGGAATTCGTCCACCATGACGTAGCGGTGGCGGGCGTGCAGCGCGCTGCGCACGGCTTCATCCTCCTCGACGGCGCGCACGCCGAGCACTAGGAGATCGTCGAAGTCCATGGCGTTGAGCGCGCGCATTTCGGAGGTGTAGGCGTCCATGACGGCGGCGTCGATGTCTTTTTCAGGATCGCCGAGCGATGAGCCGTCGTTTTTGGAGCGGCTGATGCGGGAAAGCACGGCGCCGGGTTCGCGCGATTCCTCCTTGGTGAGGATGCGGGTGAGCAGGCGCTTCACGAGGCTGGTCTGCTCGCTTTGGGAATAAATGACGAAGTTCTTTTTGTAGCCAACGGATTCCGCGAACTCGCGCAGCAGCCGCGCGCAAAAGGCGTGGAAGGTGCCGAGCACGACTTTGCGCCCGCGGCCGCCATGCACCATGTCCTTGACGCGCTCGCGCATCTCGCCGGCGGCTTTGTTGGTGAAGGTGACGGCGAGGATGTGCTCGGGCGAGATGCCGGAGTTGATCATGTGGGCGATGCGCGCGGTGATGACGCGCGTCTTGCCGGTGCCTGCGCCGGCGAGGATCAGGAGGGGGCCGTTGATGTGCTGGGCTGCTTGACGTTGCTGGGGATTGAGGGTGCCGGTAAAGCCTGACATGGGTTCGGGTGAAGGGGAGGGAAGGGGGTGAAAAAGTACCACGCCTCTCCGAGGCGTGGGCTCAGGATCTCACGCCTCGGAGAGGCGTGGTACGTTGCTGGCGTGCCATTCCCGCAGGACTTGCGGCAGCAGGCGGTGTTCTTGCTCCTTGATGCGCCGGTGCAGCGTTTCCGCGGTGTCGCCGGGCTGGATCGGCACAGTGGCTTGCGCCAGGATGCTGCCGGCGTCGATGTCGGAGGTGACGAGATGGACGGTGCAGCCGGTTTCGGCGTCGCCGGCGGCGAGGGCGTCGCGCACGGCGTGGCGGCCTTTATGCTTCGGCAGCAAGGAAGGGTGGACGTTGACGATGCGATCCGCGAAAGCCGTGAGCGCGGGTTCCTTGAGGATGCGCATGAACCCGGCGAGCACCACCACGTCCACCTGGGCGGCGGCGAGGCGGTCGTGAATCTCCTGCTGCGCGTCGGGCGTGGTGCGCAGGGGATGCGGGCCGCAATCGACGACGGCGCGGGGCAGGGCGCGCTCCTCGGCGAGCTTGAGAAAACCGCTGCCGGGTTCGTCGGTGAGCGCCAGGGTGATCTTGGCATTCAACTCGCCGGACTCGATGGCGGCGAGGATGGCGGAGAAGTTTGATCCCTCGCCGGAGCCGAGCACGCCAACGCGTAGCGGCGGGGCTGTTGTTTGCAGGCGGGAAAGGATGCCGGTGGTGCTGCGTCCCGGCACCAGCGGCAGGATGTGGATGGCGGCTCCGGCGTTCTCCAACGCGGCTTTTTCACCGGGATCGAGCGAGTCCGGCGTGTAGTCGCCGCCCTTGGCATAGACGTGCGGGCGGATGGCCTCGATAAGGCCGGTGGCGCGCTGGTCCGCGAAGATCACGACGGCATCCACGCAACGCAACGCGGCGACGACCTCGGCGCGGTCGAGTTCGCCATTGACGGGCCGGGCCGGGCCTTTGAGCGCGCGCACCGAGGCGTCCGAGTTGATGGCGACGACGAGGGCATCCCCCAGCGCGCGCGCCTGTTGAAGGTAACGCACATGGCCGGGATGCAGCAGATCAAAACAGCCGTTGGTGAAGACAAGCTTTTTGCCCGCGCGCTCCAGTTCCTCCCGCATTTGGCGCAGGGATTCGGGCGTGGCGGGTTGAAAATCATCGTCGGGCATTGCGGCTCTTATTGAGCGAGCCGGGCGGCAAGCGCAAGCGGCGGATTGAGGGAAAAGCGGCGGCGGACATAGCGGGCGCATGAAACGCAGACATCTTGCCTTTGGGGAAACAGGAAGCTTCTTCTGCGGCTCCAGGCATTTCGCATGGCGGGGATTCGCCAGTCAGTTGTAGATGTCCCGGCGATGCCCCACATCCACGATCAGCACGACGAGAAGGTGGTCCCGGATTTGGTAAATGACGCGGTAGTCACCGGAGCGGATCCGCCAGAGATCGGAGCCGCCTTTGAGTTTGAGGCAACCGGGCGGGCGTGGATTGTTCTGGAGTTTCTCGATGTCTTTTTGGATCTGCTCGGAAGCTTGCGGGGAAAGTTTTTTCAACGCCCGGATGGCCGCCCGTTCGAACTCAAGCGTGTAAGACTTCATTTCCAGCCGAGTTCCTTTTTCACTTGCTCATAGGGCACGGTTTCATTTCCCTCCGCCAGAATGGCTTTGGCGCGGGCAACATCGGCGGCATCCTCCGTCTCCTCGCGCTTTCGTTCCAGCCAGTCCACCAACTGCCAGAATTCCTTTTGCGGCAGCGCTTCGATGGCTTTTTCGATTTCAAGAACGGTACTCATGGGGGAAAAATAGCCCGGGTTATCCAGGGTTCAACGGGGCAATTTCACCCGCCACGGAGTGGCGGGGTACTTTTCTTCGCGGGCGGCGACAGGTAGATTCGACTGGCAGTCGAATCCGAGCGGCCAAAAGTCTTCGATTGCCAATCGAAGCTGCGGCGCGGGTTTGACAAGGACACCGGCTGGTGCATGGTCGCGGCGGGGCGTGGCCTCGATGTATGTGCGGCATTTTTGGATTTGCGGGTTTTCGTGATGAACGGGTGCTGGCGCGCATGGCGCGGGTGATGCGGCATCGCGGGCCGGACGGGGAGGGCTTTTACGACGCGCCGGACGGGGAGAAATTCGCGATGGGCATGGTGCGGCTGAGCATCATCGACCTCAACACGGGCTGGCAGCCGGTGTTCAACGAGGACCACTCGGTGGCGGTGTGCTACAACGGCGAGTGTTACAATTACGTGGAGTTGCGCGCGGAACTGGAGGCGAAGGGGCATCGCTTCCGCACTCACTCGGACACGGAGTGCCTGACGCATGGCTACGAGGAATGGGGCATCGAGGGATTGCTGGAGCGGCTCAATGGCATGTTCGCTTTCTGCCTCTACGACACGCGGAAGAAGGAGTTTTTCATCGCGCGCGACCGTTGCGGGCAGAAGCCGCTTTATTATCATCACGGCGGCGGCAAGTTCGCCTTTGCCAGCGAGGTGAAGAGCCTGCTGGAATGCCCGCACATCAGCGCCGAACCCAACGTGGAGGCCATCGACGCCTACCTGACGCTGCGCAACGTGCCGGAGCCGCGCACGATGTTCGCGGGCATTTTCAAGCTGCCGGTGGCGCATTATCTGCGTTACCGGCTGGCGGACGCGGACCTGCGGATTCAGCGTTACTGGGAGGTGCCGCTGCTCGACGCGCGCACGGCGGTCTATCAATCCGAGGACGCCTATTTCGAGGCTTTCGAAGCGCTGTTTCACGACGCGGTGCGGCTCTGCATGAGGAGCGACGTGCCGGTGGGCGCCTACCTCAGCGCGGGGGTGGATTCCTCGCTGACGGTGGCGGCGATGACGAAGCATTCGTCCGACATCAACACCTATTCGATCGGCTTCGATTCGCCGGTGGACGAGACGCCGGCGGCGCGGGAGACGGCGGCGTTCTTGGGCACGAAGCATCACGAGATCATCTGCCAGCCGGAGGATTTTAATCTTTTGCCGAAGGTGGTGTGGCACATGGACCGCCCGGTGGGAGACGCCTTGATCATCGCGTTTTACAAGCTGGCCGAGGGCGCGGCCAAGGATTTGAAGGTGGTGCTCGGCGGCGAGGGCGCGGACGAGGCCTTTGCCGGTTACTCGTTTCACAAGGTCATGTGCCAGGTGGAAAAGGTGCGCCGGGTGCTGCCGTTCGCGCCGGCTCTGGGCGCGCGGGTGTTCGAGTTGCTGCCGCACCGGCTGCTCAATGCGCTTTTTAGTTTCCCGGCTGACCTGGGCGGGCAGGGGCAGAAACGCGTGGTGGAATTTCTGCGCGGCTACAACCAGCGCGACCTCAACCACAATGTCAACGCCCTGCGCACGCTGTGGGCGCGCGACGAGCGCCGCGACCTCTACGCCGACAAGTTCAAGCAGATGGCCGGGGAGTCGTGGATGAACGTGGAGCGCGAGCAGGACCGGCGCGCGCCGTTTTTGGATCGCATGTTGAAGCTGCAATACGACGAGTGGCTGCAAGACTGGGCCTTGATCCGCCAGGATAAAAACACCATGGCGCACAGCCTGGAGTACCGTCTGCCGTTCCTCGATCACCGCCTCATCGAACTGGCCTTCACCATGCCCGCGAATCTCAAAATCCGGGGAAGAACGGACAAGTACATCGAGCGCCGGCTGGCGGACAAGATTTTCCCCGCGCACATCGCGCGGCGGCCCAAGGTGCCGTTCTATCTGCCGGTGGAGTACTTCCTTGGCCAGGCGTCCTTCCGCGAGTTGGTGAGGGACAACCTGAACGAGGCGGCGGTGCGGCGGCGCGGTTACTTCGATCCCGCCCGGGTGTCCGCGCTCATCGAAAAAATGCACGCCGGTCGCGAGTTCCTGCACTGCAAGCAGGTCGTGTCGCTGGTGATCCTGGAGCTTTGGCACCGGATTTTCGTGGACCGGGAGATCCGGTTTGCGGAATAGATCAATTTTCCCGTTGCGCGACGCGGCAAGCGCTGCTTACATCCCGGCTCGCTTCCCATCAGGGTTGACCAAGGCTCGGTAGCTCAGTCGGTAGAGCAGGGGATTGAAAATCCCCGTGTCGGCGGTTCGATTCCGTCCCGAGCCACCTTTTGACTTTACGCCTGTAGAATAAAGGAGTTTGGCTTCATGGAGGAGAGATTTGGGGTAAATTCACACAGATTTTTCACACACTTTCGAGCCGGTGACACAGTGACATTGAGAGTGACATTCAGGATGACAGTTCGTTTCTCGTGGAACAGTTTTTGCTTGTGCCGGATGTTCCCGAGAAAGCTTTGATGGATTTGGTCTTCGCTTGCCGTGAGGTGGCGGAGGCTTGGTATGCGGGTGTGGCGGCGGATTCTGCCGCTGAGTTTGAAGGCCGGGCGCAGGTCGCGGTTCATCTCATGCAGGTGTCTGCCGTCAATGCTTGGTGTGCGGGGCGCGGTTTCTTCACCGGCCAGCAACAGCGCGACTTTGACTCGACGCTGCTCGCTTGGTGCCTGGGGGGCGATGGGGGCAAGATTGCTCTGGGCTATCAGCTTCTCCATTCCTGCATCGGCAAGGCTCCCGACCAAACTATCTTTGTGCTCGCTGGCGAGGTTGCCAAGCAGATCACTGGAGACCCTTACCCGGTTGAGTTGACGTTGCGCATCTTGCATGTGGCCGGGGCGCTGCAGGAGGCTACTCAGACGGCGGTTGAGCAGACTTTTGAGTTCCACCAAGTGACACCGCCCGCGCCCAAGGACTTTGGCTTGTTCACTTTGCTCACTCCGGAGCAGATCATGGAGAAGATATCCGAGCCGCCTGTCGCTATCCCCAATGACGCGGAAGGGCTTGATGACCGCAATCTGCGGCGGTGGTGGAGGCACATCGCCACCGGGCGGCAGATCGGCCAGATGTTTGAGTTCAGTGTCGGCTACCGGCTGGAGCAAGAGGAATGGTCCGTGGACTACCACGGCGCGCGTATGGGCCTCGATGACAGCGGGCGGGACATCATCGCCAGGAAGGGGGGGAGGCATTTGGTGGCGCAGTGCAAGTACCAGACGGCGCCCATCTCCGCCAAAGCCATCTTCTACCTGTTTGGCAGCGCCATCGCTTGGAGACGGGAGAATGCTTCCGATCAGTGGGTGGACATCGTTTTCTATTCCCACTCCGACTTCGATGAGGAGGCCACGAAAGCGGCAGGGTTGCTGAACGTCCAGCTTTACCCGTTCCACCCTTTTCATCCCTTCCCCGCCGTGCGTTGCAAGACCAGCCCGGACGGACGCAGGCTGTTCCACTTGCCGTGGCAGCCCAATTACCGGCGCTTGCGACCGGAGGCGGTCTTTTGGACCGTCCAGCAGGCTGTGGCGCATGGTTACCAGTCCACCAAACACCCGCCTCCCAATTGGCTGCTGGAGGCGGGTCATCACATTCAGGCGTGACATGGAGAGGGGTGGGAGGTAAGATGAGGCATGGTTCACGCTTCCATCCTCGAGTTGGCTCTGGCCATCATGTTCTCGACCATGATCTGGCTGGCGATTGGGCATTTCTTTGGCCGCAAATCGGCGAAGGCTCCGGCCTTGGATTACGATAAGTTCAGCGTCATCTGGGCGGAGGGGGTGGTCTCGGGGTTCTGCGCACGCGTCCAGAAGAAACACAACGTCAACCTGCGCATGGAGGACTTCAAGGCGCAATACTCGCCTGAAGAGTTCGTGAAGTTTGCCGAACAGGTGCAGGCGGCGCGCGCCGCAAAGCAGATAGACGCGCTGGTCAAAAAAACCGCGGATGACAACCGCGCCGCCTTCGGCCCCGTAAAGTGAGCCGAGTTGGCCGACTGCCTTTCGGACGCGCTGCAAAAGCTTCATTCTCAAGGTTTTTCTGGTGAAATTTTAAGGATTGTTTAATAATTCCGCGCATGGGTGACGGGGCGCACGATAAGGTCAATGCGTTTCTTTTGGAGTGCCTCCGCGCTTTGGAAGAGGCATCTCCCTGCCCCGCCGTGCGCGCGCGCTGCTCTGAGTTGGGGTTGTGGCTACGCAGAGGGCCTCGGAGACTTTCTTCAAGTGCTTGCCCATATCGGCGGTGTCGGCGGCGGCGGTAGTAGCGCCCTGGCTCAACAGCCGGTGCAGGCCCACCAGGGTCTGCC
>CAZNKC010000160.1:0-1168 GCA_964573315.1 uncultured Verrucomicrobiaceae bacterium
TGTGCGGCTGCCGCCGCAATGCGTTCGGCGGGACGCCGAACGCAGCACGCGGGACGCGTGCGCTCCAGTTCGCATGCGTTCCGGGTCTCACGCTTCAGCGTGTCGATTCCGCGCCAGCAACGTGCGATTCACGCTGAACGATAGAACAACGCTAGTCTCTCCTCAGTCACCAACGCCGGATTTTGGAATCCCCCTCAATACTTGCTTATTCCATGCGTATGCCCTGGCGCCGCGAACCGCTGGTGTACAGGTCATTCGAAACAAGGCATGACTCACCCGGTTGCGCCCGCCCCGTTCCCAAGGCAAAATGACGAACGTATCGAAGAAATCACCAACCGAAAACCCACCGCCTTGCCTTTGTCCCCCAAACCTCACGCCGCCCTGATCCTGGTCGGGCACGGGTCCACGCTCAACCCGGACTCCAGCGCCCCCACCCACGCGCACGCGGACGCCATCCGCCGCCTGGGCCTGTTCGCCGAGGTGGCCTGCTGCTTCTGGAAAGAGGAGCCGAACATGCGCGAGGTCTTCGAGATGGTGGAGAGCGATGTCATCTACATCGTCCCGAACTTCATCAGCGAGGGTTACTTCTGCCAGGAAGTGCTGCCGCGCGAACTGCGGCTGGACGGCCCGGTGACGCGGCGCGACGGGAAGACGATCTTTTACTGTGACCCGGTCGGCGTTCACGCCAACATGAAAAAGCTGCTGCTGCAACGCGCCGATGAGATCGCTCCCGGCGTGCCGCGCGGAGAGACCAGTCTCGTCATCGTTGGCCACGGCACCGGCTTGAACGAAAACTCCACCCGCGCCATCCAGGAGCAGGTGCGGCTGATCCGCGAGGGCGGGCACGGCTTCGCCGAGGTGGTGGACGCCTACATGGAGCAGGCGCCGCTGCTGGCCGAATGGGACAGCCTGACCGCCGCGCCGAACGTCGTCGTGGTGCCGTTTTTCATCGCCGACGGCCTGCACAGTTATCAAGACATCCCGGTGCTGCTCAGCATCCTGGAGGAAACCGGCGCGGCCTTGAGCGAAGGCGGCAGCTTCGGCGGCAACCCGCACGCGCTGCGCGGCCGCCGGTTGTACTACAGCAACGCCATCGGCACCGAGCCGCTGCTGGCCGAGGTCATCCTCGATCAAGTGGCGGACTTCGACCGCCGCCACGGCGTGGAGC
>CAZNKC010000160.1:1268-12875 GCA_964573315.1 uncultured Verrucomicrobiaceae bacterium
CTCCGCACCGCCGAAGGAAAATTCCGCGCCCTGCACTCGGCCCCCACGCTGCGGCGCGGCTGGCTGCTCACTGTGCCGGACATGGCGTCGCTGCGTCTGGCACTGGATTTCTTTTACCCGGCGGCGCTCGGACTTTGCAGCGCTCATCGAGCCGGCGCTTTGCGTGCGACACCCCTGCGCGAGTTTCTAGGCCGGCAGACCGGCATGTACCGCTTCGCCAACGCCATCACCGACGAGCAGGCCCGCGAGATGACAGCGCGTATCTGTCATGACGACAACTGCATCAGGAGAATCCTCTGGCCGCTCAACGACACCGAACTAATGGACGGCCCAGCGGCCGCAAAGACCCGCCCGCAAACCGGTTATCCGCCCGCGGCAGACACAACGCGCTGCCTCCCCCTGCTCTGCGTCGAACCCTGCCCCTTCATCGTCGGCGAGGCGCGCAAGCTGGCGCGGCAGAAAGTGGGGCAAGCTTCCAGCTTGCCCGCGGAATAATTGGAAGGGATAACCCTCACATTATCCCTCAAGAGGGTTCCACACCCGGACAAATCCAAGCCCCTGAAAGTCCTTCACGTTCGCGGTGGCAAACTCGGTGACACCGTGATGCTTGAGCGTGAGGGCCAGCCGGACATCGATGATTTTGCGAAAAGCAAATGACTTCCGGGATGCCTCTTCCCAAACATCGTCCATGACGGGAGCCGAATCCACAAGAGACCAAGCACTGTTGCTCCGATAAGTTTGACAGATGGCAGCCGCCCGCGCCGCGGTAAGCGGACGCGGGAATATCTTTTCATTCCTGAGCTTGAGATAGAGCTCCACCAACACCAGTTCGCAAATGACCACATCACGCCGGCTTGCCAGTGATTGGATGAACGCCACCGCGGAGTGATGAAACTCGGAAGCGGTGTTGGCAGCATAAACCGCCAGATTGGTGTCGAAACTGACCATTCGAGCGCGGGGTTATTCGTGGCAAAGAGCCGTCCAATCTTCTTCGGGAACCATCGCCGCTCCGAGATCAGCCGGTGCAGGCACTTTCCACTCGTCCGGCGCGATCCGGCCCGGCGGATGCCGCCTGACCATCGCTTCCAGTCCCTGGCGTACGACCTGGGCAAAGCTCATCTCTCCCTCCACGGCGATGCGTTTGGCTTCCTTGAAGAGGTAATCAGGAATTTGAACCTGTGTTTTTACCATGATGGCAATTTGCCACTCCTGGTTTGCTTGTCAAATCAGCGTGGCACGCCCGGAAAGTGGGGCAAGCTTCCAGCTTGCCCGTATGATAAAAAGCGCAGCTTGGACCTTGCCCCCGGCAGGGGGCAGAGCCGGTAGCCGGTGGTGAAACCACCGGATGGGAAACCGAGCGCCAGATCAGATGAAGGCCGCGCCCCGGCAGGGGCGCGAGAAAGGCGGCATGGCAAGTCGAGAGACGCGCGGAGATTTCTCGCGCCCTTCCAGGGCGCGACATGCATGCGTCCACGTTTCCCTGGCGTTTATCCAGGGGTTTCACCCCTGGCTACCAGCTTTGATCCCTCCGGGATCAGATTCGGACTCAACCCGGCGTGCATTGAAAAAAGGTTTGGAGAGCTTTGCCTCATTGCTTTTTGTGCTCGATTTCCCCGGCAAATTCCGTTCCACTCTCCCTATTCCACCAACCCATGAAAAAAATCTTCCTTCCCCTCCTCCTCGCCGTTGGCGTCCTTGGCGCTGTGTTGCTGCCGCTTGCCCAGGGCGAGACGGACGCCAAACCGAAACCGCTGCGCGTGCTCATCGTCGCCGGCGGTTGCTGTCATGATTACGAAAACCAGTCGCTGATCCTCAAAGACGGCATCGAGTCCCGGCTCAACGCCGTCGTCGATGTCGCCTTCAATCCCGACAAAACCACCAAGGCCACCTTTTCCGTTTACGAATCCGAAGACTGGGCGCGGGATTTCGATGTCATCCTGCACGACGAATGCTCCGCCGACGTGACTGACCGCCCTTACGTCTCCCGCATCCTCAAAGCCCACCGCGACGGCAAGCCCGCCGTCAATCTCCACTGCGCCATGCACTCCTATCGCTGGGACGACTTCCGCGAACCCGTGGCACCCGGCGCGGACAACGCCGGCTGGTATGAAATGATCGGCCTGCAATCCACCGGCCACGATCCGCAATCGCCCATCGACATCACCTACACCGATAAGAACCACCCCATCACCAAGGGTTTCGAAGACTGGACCACCATCAACGAAGAGCTTTATAACAACATCCAAATCTTCCCCAGCGCCACCCCGCTCGCTTCCGGCCGCCAGATGCAAATGCCCCGGCCCGCCAAAGGCAAGGCCGCGCCCACCGATGCCAAACCCGTGGAAGCCAACGCCGTCATCGCCTGGACCAACGAATACGGTCCCAACAAAACCCGCATCTTCAGCACCAGCCTCGGCCACAACAACGAAACCGTCAGCGACGCTCGTTACCTCGACCTCATCACCCGCGGCCTGCTTTGGGCCGCCGGGAAACTCAACGACGACGGCACGCCCGCTTCCGGTTATACGAAGTAATCTATAGACAGGATTGACAGGATTTTCAGGATTAACAGGAAAAGCAGAAGCATTCACTCAAATCCATCCTGTTCATCCTGTATAATCCTGCCAATCCTGTCAAAAAAGCCACCGCCCATGCAGCCCGTCCGCTTCCTCATCTTCATCGCTCTCGCCCTCCCGGCGCGGGCCGCTGATCCGCTGCCGGGCCACTCCGTGCATGGCGAGGCCTTCAACGAAGGCCCGCGCCAGGAGGCGCATCTCATGTCCGGCACGGGCAGGGTGGACTTTCCCATCACCACGAACAAAAAGGCCGCGCAGCAATTTTTCACCCAAGGGGTGGGCCAGCTTCACGGCTTCTGGTTCTTCGAGGCGGAGCGTTCCTTCCGTCAAGCCGCCAAGTATGATCCCGAATGCGCGATGGCCTATTGGGGCTTGGCGATGGCCAACGTCAACAACGACAAACGCGCCAAAGGCTTCCTCGCCAAAGTCGCGCCATTCAAAGACCGGACCAACCCGAAAGAAAAGCTCTGGATCGGCGCGCTCGAAAAGTTTTACCGCGAGGCCGGCGACGACAAGCGCGACAAAAAACAGCGCGCCCAGGATTTTATCTCAGACCTCGACGCCATCGTGCAGGAATATCCGGACGACGTGGAAGCCAAGGCTTTCCTCGCCTGGAAAATCTGGCACGTCAGGAGCGACGTGCCCATCTCCAGCCCGATGGCCGTCAACGCCCTGCTGGATCAAGTCTTCGCCGTCAACCCAGCGCATCCCGCGCATCATTATCGCATTCATCTTTGGGACGGCTTCAAGCCCGCCAACGCCCTCGCTTCCGCCGCCGCTTGCGGACCTGCCGCGACCGGCGTCGCGCACATGTGGCATATGCCGGGGCACATCTACTCCAAGCTCAAACGCTTCGACGATGCCGCTTGGCAGCAGGAGGCATCCACCCGCGTCGATCACGCCTACATGATCGACAACTTCATCCTCCCCGACCAAATCCACAACTACGCCCACAACGAAGAGTGGCTCGTCCGCACCTTCAACGAACTGGGCCGCGCGAACGACGCCCGGGCGCTGGCGCAAAGTCTCATCCGGAATCCCCGCCACCCCGCCATCAACACCCTCGACAAAGGCGGCTGCTCCGCCACGCATGGCCGCAGCCGCTTGGTTGAAACGCTCGTCAAATGGCGGCTGTGGGACGAGATCATCGCCTCCGCCAACGGCCCCTATCTGCCGTCCGTCATCCAGCCCTCGCACGAAGTCCCCCGCCTCAAGGCTCTCGGCATCGCCCACTTCTCCAAAGCGGACCCGGACGCGCTCGCCGCCGTCATCGATGAACTCGCCGCGCTCGATCAAAAGGAAGCGGACAAGGCCAAGAAAGCCAACGCCAAACCGGAAAGCGCCGCCGATCCAAAACCAACCGCCGCCAAACCCAAGGAGGAAGTCCGCAAAGCCGAACCCGCCGCCTCGAAAGCGGATGCCGCCGCCGCGACGGAGAAAAAAGCCGCTCCCAAGCCTGCCTCCAAACCGAAGCCCCGAGCCAGCCAGACCGCGCTGGCGGAATTGCGCGCCCTCCAAGCCGTGCTCGCCAAAGCCGATGACGCCGCCAAGAAACTCGCCGCCGCCAAAGACCTCGACAAAACGCTCGCCGCCCGTTGCTGGCTAATGCTGGGCGACAAAACCAAAGCCGCCGAGCTTGCGAAGAACTTCCCTCAAGACCTCGCCGGAAGCATCGCCAAAGCCGGCGTCCTCAACGAGTGCGGCAAGACCGATGAGGCCCGCAAAGCCTTCGAAGCCGCGCGCAGGGCTGCGTTTGCCATGGATGAAAATCTCCCGGCCTCTCGCGATATGCAGCAGCTTGCCAAAGATTTCGATTCCAAGACCTGGAAAGCCCCCGCGCCGAAACGCACGGACCTCGGCGAGCGTCCGCCGCTGGCCTCCTTCGGCCCCATTCATTGGCACCCGCCCGCCGCGCCCGCCTGGAGCGTCACCGGCATGGACGGCCAGCTCGTGCCCAGCGGCGATCAGCCCGGCCAACCCCGGCTTCTCGTCTTCTACCTCGGCGCCGATTGCAGTCATTGCGTCGAGCAGCTCAACGCCTTCGCCAAACACTTCGAGTCCTTCACCGCGCAAGGCATCGCCCTCCACGCCATCAGTCCGCAACCGCCGGAGACCGCCGTCAAGGTCCGCGCCAAGCTCGTCACCGGCAAAGGCGCCCAAGCGCTCAAGAAACCGGAAGACCTCCCGCTTTACAGCGACCCCGATCTCGCCGCCTTCAAAGCCTTCCGCGTCTTCGACGACTTCGAAAACGAACCCCTCCATGGCGTCGTCCTGCTCGATGCCAACAACCGCATCCGCTGGATCGACATCAGCTATCAACCCTTCACCGACGTTCCGTTCCTGGTCGCGGAAGCCAAGCGGTTGTTGAATTTTCAAGAGGGGGAGTGATGTCCATTGCCGGGCTGAACAAAATTCTACCAACACAGAAAGCAAAAATGTGATGGCTCATGGACGCAGACGCTCATTCTTCGCTGGTGCGGCTATTGGAATGCTGGCATCTTTCGCAGGCATTTTAATTTTAGCTCAACTGCTGGAAATCGAAGTAGTCGAGCCGGGTCGGCCGCTTTTTCCTGAGAGCGCACGGAATGCAATCATAGACTGGGCTCGATTAAGCCCGTTTCCAAAAACAGCGAAAAGCTTGCAGGTTCTCACTGAAGGCGGGCCGTTTACGCGGTCGTTCAGGGTTACATTTTATGGCGATCCTGAATCCATTAAGAATTGGGTGAGCAGTTGTCCTGGCATTTTGGATCCACAATGCAAGAAAGAAATCCGTCCCGACGGTTCGATCAGATATGAGATCCCCGCTGGAGGAGGAGCCGCATTCGCTGAGATGATTCATTATCCAGACCGGGGGACAATTGAAATCTATGTTTATTGGAGCTAAATCCGACGAGAATCCGGTGATGGAGTTTGCCACTCGTGTTTGCCCCGAACAGTCCGTTCGGGGCCTTTGTGGTTCAGGCACAAAAGAAGGCTTCGCACCATGACCGCCTCACGTTCGCTCCGGGACTTTTCCAACCTGCTGGCCCTGCTGGGCATCGGCTTGGTTTTTGCGCTGCTGGACTCGAAATTCCTTGGCGCGCGCAATCTGTCCCTGCTGACCACGGAACTGGCGATCACGGCGACGCTGGCGCTGGGGATGCTGGTGATCCTGCTGCCGGGCCACATCGATCTCTCCGTGGGCAGCGGGGTGGGGTTGCTGGGCGGGCTGGCCTGCGTGCTGGTGATCCAGCACGGCGTGCCGGCGCCGCTGGCGATGGCGGTTTCCCTGCTGGCGGGGCTTGTCATCTGGCTGGGCATGGGCGCTTTGATCGTGCGCGAAAAAATGCCGGCGTTCATCGTGACGCTGGGCGGGCTGCTGGTGTTCAAGGGGCTGTTCTGGCTGGTGATTCAAAACTCGACGATCCCGGTGGTGGAAGGCGGCGCGGCGAATCTCTACTCGCTGCTCACCACCTACTACCTGCCGCCCGCGGCGGGCTGGGTACTGGCCGCCGGGGTGATGGCCTGCCTGACGCTGGCGCGCTGGCGGGAACGGCGGCGGCGGATGCTGGACGGGCTGGAGACGGAATCCGGCGAGATGTTGTTTTTGCGGTTGTTCGTGACGGCGCAGGGGCTGGTGCTGCTCGTGCTCGTGGCCAACCAATATCGCGGCATCCCGTTGCCGGCGCTGGTGTTCGGCGTGGTGGCGCTGGCGGTGCATGTGCTGACGCGGCACA
The DNA here is from genome assembly GCA_964573315.1 of uncultured Verrucomicrobiaceae bacterium. Classification (GTDB taxonomy): domain Bacteria; phylum Verrucomicrobiota; class Verrucomicrobiia; order Verrucomicrobiales; family Verrucomicrobiaceae; genus JAGRPD01. Next base: position 7,561 of record CAZNKC010000160.1, read on the forward strand.
CGGCGTTTGGCCGTTATCTGTACGCGGTGGGCGGCAACGAGGAAGCGGCGCGGGTGTCCGGCGTGCCGATGCGGCGCGTGGTCATCACAGCCTTCGGCATCATGGGCGTCATCACGGCGCTGACCGGGCTGATGCAGACGGCCTATGTGGGATCCACGACAACGACGGTGGGCGAGTTGATGGAACTCGACGCGATCGCCGCCTGTGTGATCGGCGGCGTCAGCCTGCGCGGTGGCCGCGGCACGGTAGGCGGTGTGCTGGTTGGCGCGCTCATCATGGCGACCTTGCTCAACGGCATGACGCTGCTCTCGGTGGCGCCGGAGATGAAGCTGATGGTGCGCGGCTCGGTGCTGGTGCTGGCGGTGTGGGTGGACTTGCGCTTCGGCAAGCGCGCGTTGTGAGAGGTCTTGCGGGGCAAGATGCCCAATACGGTTCGGATAGATTGGGATCAATTCATAGCCATCCCATCGGATGCCGCGCGAACGTAGGCCGGGCGTGGCGCAGCCCGCCCGGCTCTCCTCGCGCCAAAGCCGGGTGCCCTGCGGGACACCCGGCCTGCGTTCAGAGGGCGGGCAATTGCTCCGAACAGCATTCAGGCAGAATGCCTGAATGACTCGATTCAGGCAGGATGCCTGAGCTACTTTGCGCGGCCTTCCTCGGTGTCCATCAGATCGAAGAAGGTAACGAGATCGTCGCGATGGGCGAGACCGGCTTCGGCTCTTTGAACTTCCAAGGCGGCGCTGGCGGCGTCGCGCCAGCCGCGTTTTTGCATGAAGCCGTTGAAAAGCTCGATGTGCTCGGTGTCGGGCCGGCGGCCATTTTGGAAGCACCATTCGAGGACTTCTTCGTCGGAGCCGCCTTGCAGCACGCGTTCGCTGAGAGCTTCAAAAGACACGCCGAGAAGGCGGCAGACGCGATCATCGAAAGTGCGTTTGCCTTCGATGATGCCAACGTGCCAGCCGGCGGGCAGTTCGTCTTTGGCGTGGAGGCGGATTTTGTCGAGGATGCGGCCAAAGACCATGATGCCGCCGACGGTGTCGCGAGGGGAACGGATGGGGAAGGACATGGGGCGGATAAGTAACCGGCATTCGACGGGCGGCAAAGGAAAGTACCACGGCCTGAAAGTACCACGCCTCTCCGAGGCGTGATATCCAGACACACGCCTCGGAGAGGCGTGGTACTTTTTGCGCTGAAGAAGCGCTTTACCGCATGGGTAAAAAAGGCTGATGAAAAAAATCCGGTGGTCTGTGAATAGGTCTGCGGAGGCTGCGTCGAACGAAGCGAACCCCAAACCACACACCATCACGCCATGAAAAAAGCACTTGCCATTCTCGCCGCCATGACCGCCATCGGTTTCACCCTTCCCGCCGAGGCAGAGGCCAATCACCGTCGCATCGTGAGCTACACCTCCTGCGGCCGCCCCGTCTATTCGGTCTATCAAATCATGGGTTACGACCGCTGCGGCAACCCGGTCGGCCGCTGGGTGACGCAAAGCGCCCATTGCGGCTGCAACAGTTGCAACCCGCGCCATCGCCACCACAATCACCACGCCCATTCCGGATTCCGCAACAACGGCGGGTATAATTCCGGCGTCTGCAACCCGGGGCATGGCCACCGCGGCTCGAGCGGCGGTTTCTACTTCCGCTTCGGACGCTAACCGTTGCCTTCACTGAGCGGGCTGTTCCGGCGCCGTCACGAGGTCTCTCGTGGCGGCGCTATTTTTTAATAGTGCGGTGATTGATCCGAAAAAGGAAGTTGAGAGTCGAGAGTTGAGTGTTGATAGTTCAAAATCAGCGGCTTACGCCGAAAGTTTCATTCACGCGGAGAGTGAGTCCCACTGGCGGCACAAGTCGCTCATTTCCAGTCTCTCAACTCTCAACCATCAACTCTGTTTTTAGGTTGATGTGCTCACAGCCTGATCTCCACTCTGTAAGCCTGTTTCTTCAAAGGATCATTACCTGCACGCTGCTCTCAATGATCCCGGTGGCGATCGCGTGCGGCGTCAGTCTTGCGGTGTCGTGAATGGCGTGTGCTCGCTGACCGCGACCCGCATGGTCTGCATGGTGAAGGCGCCGAACATCGTGGCCAGCGCTACGTCGGCGGCATCACGGCCATAGGCGACGACAATGCGGTTGCCGCGAGTCGCCTCCTCCGTCGCGTCAAAGGTGAACCAGCGTCCGTCGATGAAGGCCTCAAACCAAGCATGCAGATCCATCGGCTTGAGTTGGTAAAGAAATCCCACCACCATCCGCGCCGGCACATTGAGCGCGCGGCACAGGGCGATGCCCAGGTGGGCGAAATCACGGCACACGCCGCGTCGCCGGTTCGCGGTCTCCAGCGCTGAAGTCGAGCTGTCGCTGGAACCGATCTCGTAGGCGATGTGGCGGTGGATCCAGGCGCGGATCCGCTCGACCATGAGGTAGTTGGGCTCCGCATCCCCGGCGATCTCCTCGGCGAGCGCGGACAGCAGGTCTGTCTGGCAGTAGCGGCTGGGCAGGAGGTAGTGCAGCAGGTCCGTGGGCAGGTGCTGCACCGGCATCACCGGCGCCAGCGGGTCCGCGTCCGCGATGTCAGGCACCTGCACGCGATACCGCACGGAGAGATGAAACGCCCCGGCGGGCATGACGATCCGCTGGCAGAGATTGCCATACACATCGGCGAACTCGACCACCGGCGTCTGGGGATGCAGATGAAACTCCTCGCGCATGACCCACTGCGCCCAGCCGCTGCGCGGCCGCAGCATGAAGATGGCGGGCACTTCCGCCATGGTGCGGTACTCAAGCTGACAGGAGGCATCGAGAATCATGGCATGAGCTTGGGTGGAGCCCCCCCCGAAGCGATGACCTTCCTTTCGTTGGAGAGCGGCACATGAGCAACCGAAATCAGGCCGCCCGCGCCGATTGCCAGGAAAGACGCAGCCCGTCTTCAATCAAAACGGCTTGTTGAAAGCAAGGCCGTGTTCTCCGTCGAAGGCGTCGGCCCCGCCGGCGTCTCCCCCGCTGCGACACCTATTACAGCCCGCAGCCTTACGAGTGATTGCAAAGCGTTGGGCCTTGGAGTCGCTTACAAAGCGCCTCTCCTTGGTCGTCACAGATAGTCTTCGATAGGAACTTGCCCATTCCACGCGCAGATGAACAGGGTGCCTTCGCGTCCGGCGCCGGGTTTCAGCATCACTTTGCCGCCGGCGGCTTCCACCAGCATTTGACCGGCGGCGATGTCCCAGAGGCTGATCTGCTCCTCGATGTAGGCGTCGAGACGGCCGCAGGCGATGTAGGCCAGGGCGAGCGCGGCGCTGCCGAGCATCCGCGTCTTGCGCACTTCGTAGGCGATCGTTTTGTAGCGCGTGAAACCGGCATCTATGGACTCGCGTGTTTTGGAAAAACCGACGGTGACCACGGCCTCGCCCATCGTGGCGCGGTTGCTGACTTGAATGGGTTTGCCGTTGAGCGTGGCGGGCGTGCCTTTGGCCACCTGCCACAGTTCGTCGAGCATGGGGTCATAAATCACGCCGAGGAGGAGGTCTTCCGTGCCGCGCCGGCGCGCGGCGATGGAGACGCAGAAGTGCGGGATGCTGAAGAAGTAATTCACGGTGCCGTCGATGGGATCGACGATCCATTCCACGTCACCGTCACCGCCGACGTTGGCGTTGCCTTCCTCGCCGAGAATCAAGTGGCTGGGGTGGCGCTCCAGAATGATGCGGGTGATTAGTTCCTGGCTGCGCACGTCCATCTCCAGCTTGATGTCGTGCCGTTTCATTTCGTTGACGGTGAGTTCGGCGCCGAATTGGGATTTGATGAGTTGACCGGCTTGTTTGGCGGCGTCGATGGCGGTGGCGAGCAGTTCGTTTTCGTTCACGAGAGGAGGCGGGGCGGGGATGTGGGGTTTTGTTTGGTCAGTCGTTTCGTTTGGCGTCGGTCAGGCCGAGGATGAAGTCCATCAGGGCCGCCGCCAGGGTTTCCTTGGATTGCCGGGGCAGCGGCCGGTTCTCACCGGACGGCAGGCAGAGAGTCACCGCGTTTTCCGCGCTGTCAAACCCGATGCCGGGCTGGGAGACGTCGTTGGCGATGACGAGGTCGCAACCTTTGCGGGTGAGTTTGTCGCGCGCGTTGGCGATGAGGTCGTCCGTCTCCGCCGCGAAACCCACGAGCACGCCGGTGAAACCGAAGACGGAGCGCGCGCTGCCGAGGATGTCCTCCGTGCGCTCCAGTTCCAGCGTCAGGCGGGCGTCCGTTTTTTTGATCTTGCTGGCGGCGGGCGTGACGGGCCGGTAATCGGCGACGGCGGCGGCGAAAATGGCGATGTCACAATCGGTGATCTCGTGTCGCACGGTGTCGAACATTTCGCGCGCGGTTTCCACACGCAGGCAGCGTACGCCCTCCGGCGGCGGCAGCCAGACGGGGCCGCTCACGAGCACGACCTCATGGCCGCGCTGTCGTGCCGCAGCGGCCAGCGCGTAACCCATCCGGCCCGACGAGCGGTTGGTGAGGTAACGCACGGGGTCGATGGGCTCGCGGGTGGGGCCGGCGGTGACGAGGATTTTCATCCGTCTTTTTCCTCCAGCAGCGATCCTACGGCGGCGAGGATGTCCGCGACTTCGGCCAAGCGGCCCAGGCCTTCGTAACCGCAAGCGAGCAGCCCTTCGGCGGGTTCGATGAAGCTTGCGCCCCAGCCGCGCAGGGTTTCGACGTTGCGCCGGGTGGCGGGATGCGCCCACATTTTGCCGTTCATGGCGGGGGCCAGCAGGAGCGGGGCACGGGTGGCGAGGGCCACGGCGGTGAGCGCGTCATGGGCGAAGCCGCCCGCGAGCGCGGCGATGATGTTGGCGCTGGCGGGGGCGATGAGCAGCAGATCGGCCTCGTCCGCGAGCTGGATGTGCCCCGGTTGCCAGCCGTCTTTTTCGGCGAACAGGTCTTCGATCACCGGGTTGCGGGAGAGCGTCTGCAAAGTGAGCGGGGTGATGAACTCCGCGCCGCCACGGGTGAGAATGCAGGTGACCGAGTGCCCGGCCTTGGTCAACTGACTGGCCAAGTCCGCCGCGCGATACGCGGCGATGGAGCCGGAGATGCCAAGAAGAATGCGTGCCATGCAGCAGCATAGCGGGTTTCGCGGGCAAATCCAACCGGGATTGCGGGGCAGAGAGCAGTGGGCAGGGCGTGAAGCCAAGTCATGGGGCGCAGGCATCTTGCCTGCGCGAGCGTGCAGGCTGAAAGCCTGCATGACACGTTTCAGGCAGAATGCCTGAGCTACTTGCAGGCAAGATGCCAGAAGTGTTCCGAGAAAGAATCTCAAAAGAGAGGGAGGGGAAGGGAAAGTGA
>CAZNKC010000161.1:0-12863 GCA_964573315.1 uncultured Verrucomicrobiaceae bacterium
GCTTCGGGCTTCGGGCTTCGGGCTTCGGATTTTTGATCTTTGACTCCTTGCCCCTCTTGACCCCAACCCCATGGCCACCGCCCAAACCACCATCGGACTGATCTACGATTACGACCAGACCCTCAGCCCGAACTACATGCAGGATGAAGTGCTCTTCCCCCGCTTCGGAATCAATCCCACGCAGTTTTGGAAAAAGAGCCGCGAGTTGGTGGACTCTCAGGGCTACGACGGCGAACTCGCCTACTTGAAGGCTCTGCTCGACTACCTTGCGCTCGACCGTCCCACCAACGCCGAACTGCGCGCCCTCGGCGCCGACCTCAACTTCTACCCCGGCCTGCCCGGGATGTTTGGCGAGATCAACGCCATCCTCACCGACCAGCACCGCATGCTCGGCATCAAAGTCGAGCACTACATCGTCTCCTCCGGTTTGAAGACCCTGCTCGACGGCTCCAAGCTCGCCCCCCACGTCAAAAAAATCTTCGGCTGCGAGTTCGGCGAAGACAGCGATGGCCGCATCAGCTTCCCCAAGCGCGTCATCAGCCACACCACCAAGACCCAGTTCCTCTTTCGCATCAACAAAGGCATGTTGGAACCCAACGAAGATGTGAACGACCACATGGCCACGGAGCTGCGCCCCATCCCGTTCCAAAACATGATCTATGTCGGCGACGGCCCCACCGACGTGCCCTGCTTCACCCTCATGAAAAAATACGGCGGCCACGCCCTCGCCGTTTACAACCCGGACGAGGCCAACCGCTCCAGCTTCAAAAAGTGCTACCAGCTCTCCGCCCTCGCCGACCGCGTCAAGCACATCGCCCCCGCCGACTACCGCGCCGGCAGCCACCTGCGGCTCCTGCTGGAGGAAATGGTCACCGAGATCGCCGACGGTATCGTCCGCCGCCACCGCCTTGAGTTTGAAGAGGGCACCATCTCCGCCCCGCACTTCTAATTTCGTCCATCGTCCTCGAATCGTCATTGGAATCGAGGACGAGAACGATTTTCTGATTCCCCAACCATGCTCGACGACACCCAGCAGCGCCAGCTTCAACCCCGCCTCGACGCCCTGGCGGCCAAAATCCAGCGCCTGCGGGAAAGCCAGCCCCTGTCGGAGCCATTCGTCCGCAGCCTGGAGCACAAGCTGGGCATCGAACTCACCCACGGCAGCACCGCCATCGAAGGCAACACGCTCACCCTCCGGGAAACCCAGCTCCTCGTGGAAGAAGGCATTACTCCCACCGGAGCCAAACCCCTGCGTGAAATTCACGAAACCCTCAACCACCACCGCTCCCTCGGCCAGCTTCAGAATTGGGTCAAACAAGGCCGTCGCTGCGATGAAACCGGCCTCTGCGAACTCCACCGCATCGTCATGACGCAAATCGACGACGAACGCGGCGGCGTTTATCGCAACGACCGTGTCTTCGTCACCGGCGCGCCCGTCCAACCCATCCGCCCGGAGCGCATCCCGGACGCCATGCGGGAACTCATGGAGTGGATCGGTTCCGCCTCATCCTCATCGCTCCATCCTGTTCTTGCCGCCGGCGAAGCCCACCATCGCTTCGTCAAGATTCATCCCTTCTACGACGGCAACGGCCGCACCGCCCGTCTCCTGTTGAACTGGATTCTCCTGGCCGCACAGTACCCCCTCACCGTCATCCCCGCCGCCGCCCGCGCCTGCTACATCACCAGCATCGACGAAGCCGACCGCGGCCAGCCCCTGCCTTGGTTCGAGCTGCTGTGCGACTGCGTGGAAAGTTCGCTTGATCAGTATCTCGATCATTGATTCATTCCACCCCGCTTGTGAAAACCCTCGCGTTTTTTCTCTTCTTCGCCCCGGCCCTCCACGCCGCCACGGTCACCGTCTCCGACTCCGAAGCCGCACGCAAGGCCGTGCGTGATGCGCAGCCTGGAGACACCATCGTCCTCGCCGCCGGCGAGTGGCGGGATGCCGACCTCCGCCTCGATGGCGAAGGCGCTGCCGCCGCTCCCATCACCATCCGCGCCGAGACTCCAGGTAAAACGGTTTTCACCGGCGCCTCCCGCCTCCGCCTCGGCGGCAGTCATCTCGTTCTCTCCGGCGTGCATCTCCGCAATCTCTCCGGCGCCAAGGCTGACTGGTTGGAGTTCCGCATCGACTCGAAGCGCCGCGCCTCCCACTGCCGCGTCACCGATTGCGCTTTCACCGAAGACTCCGATTTCGAACCCGTCGAAAAAGAAAGCCGCTGGATCGGCCTCTTCGGTGAAGCCAACGAACTCGATCATTGCCGCATCGAAGGCAAAAAGAACAAAGGCGCCACCGTCGTCGTCTGGCTTGGCGAGCAAGACACGGGCCGCCACCACCTGCATCACAACCACTTCGGCCCCCGGCCCAGGCTCGGCCAAAACGGCGGCGAGACACTCCGCATCGGCGACAGCGCCACCTCCATGCAGGACGCCAACTGCCTTGTCGAAGAAAACCTCTTACACCGCTGCGACGGCGAGACCGAGTGCGTCTCCAACAAATCCTGCGGCAACATCTACCGCGCCAACACCTTCCTCGAAGTTCAGGGCACCCTCACCCTGCGCCATGGCAACCGCTGCGTGGTGGAAAAGAACGTCTTCCTCGGCAACCACCAAAAACAGACCGGCGGCATTCGCGTCATCGGCGAGGATCATCAAATCCTCGACAACCACCTGCAAGACCTCGAAGGCGACGGCTTCCGCGCCGCCATCGTCCTCGTCAACGGCATCCCGGACAGCCCTTTGCACGGTTACTTCCAGGTCAAAAACGCCCTCATTCGCGGCAACACCGTGCTCAACTGCAAGCACAGCCTCCTGCCCGGCTACAACGATGTCAAAGCCGCCACCCTGCCGCCCGCCGGCACCCGGCTGGAGGACAATGTCATCGTAGAGCGTTCCGATTCCCCGGAGCGCGGGCGCCACCGCCCGCCGCCCGATATGAAAACCTTCGGCCCTGCTTGGATGCGCTGAAGCGAACAGTCATCGCATGGATAGGGTGACGGCTCTTCCGGTTTTCACATCTGAACGAAACCTAAAAGAATATCAATTTTGCTCTTGTATTATGATGTGGAATCCACAGACAATCAGCTTGTTGTCGTAGCCCATCATGAGCGCCCCTGAGACAGATGTCCCGCATGACGATCCCGCCGCTTGGCTGGCGGCGCGGCTCACGGCTTATGATGTCCAGAAACTTCTCGTGCAAGGCGGCATGGGGGATGTTTATTTCGGCATTCATCGCGCCCTGGCGCGTCCCGTCGCCATCAAAGTCCTGCGCTGGAACCAGGATCAGAATCCGGAACTCGACACCCAAAATCTTTTCATCGAGGAGGCGCGGGCGATGGCCCGGCTGAACCATCCCGCCATCGTTCAAGTCCACGACTTCGGCGCCACCCCCGAAGGGTTGCTCTATCTGGTCATGGAGTATGTGGACGGCATGAATCTGGAGCAAGTCCTCACCAGACGCCAAACACTCCCCGTCCCGGAAGCCGCCGCCGTCGCCTCCCAGGTGGCTGATGCCCTCGCTTGCGCCCACGGCCAGGGCATCCTGCATGGCGATATCAAACCCGCCAACATCCTCATCGACTCCGCCGGTTCGGTGCGGCTCACGGACTTCGGCCTCACCGGGCATCGCGACACCGGCGGCGCCTCAGGCATCATGGGCACCCCCGGCTATGCCGCTCCCGAACTCTATCAAGCGACGGGCGCTCACCTGGAGCCGCGCACTGATCTCTACGCGCTCGGCGCCACGCTTTTTGAAATGCTGGCCGGTCGCCCGCCGGAATTCCCCGGCGAGGATCCCGCCACGCTCAACCCCGCGCTCAACCCCCGCCTCGGACGGATGGTGGCCCGGTCGATTCACGAGCTGCCGGATTCCCGTTTTCAGAGCGCCGCTGAATTCAAAGGAGCGCTCGCCGCTGCCTTGGCTCCGCCCGCCGCCTCCGCGGTCATTCCCTCATCCGCAGCTGTCCCGGTCAATCGTCCCCGGCTTTCGAGCGAGGTTTCCGTCGTGCCGCCGCGTCGCCGTCCCCGGCAGCGTTTTCCTTGGGGCTCCATCGCCGTCGCGGCTCTCGTCGTAGCGGCAGGCATCGCTGGATTGAAATGGCAACAATCCCGCAACGCGACGGCGGACACCGCCTCGGAAGCCGTCGCCGCTGCCGATGCAGCGCCCACTGCACCGGAACCGGATGCCCCCGCCGTCCCGGCGGCAGAACCGGACGCGTCCACCCCGTCCACGCCTCCTGTTGCCGCCGCTCAAGAGAGCATGGCCCCGCCGCCCGCCGCATCAGCGCCAAGCTCTCCCCAGCCCGTTGCTTCCAGTGAGACTGCCGACCGGCTCAAAACGCTGGAAGATCAATTCCTCGCCGCCGTGGAACGCAACGCCGAACTCCCTTACGCCGAGGCGATGCTCGACCTCACGGACAAATACCGGCGCGCGTTGGATCAAGCGCTGGCCAACGCCACCCAAGCCGCCCGGCTCGAGGAGGCGCTGGCCTTGAAAGCCGAAGCCGATCTCGCCGCCGCCGGTCCCTTGCCCGGCGTGGATGCGGATACCTCATCTCTGCCTCCCATTGTGCAGCCGCTGCGCGCCACCTACCTCCGCACCGCCGCCGGTCATGAATTGAACCGTCTGCGCAGCCTGCAAAACCTCTACCAACGCTACCAAGACACCCTGGAGGCTTGGTCCACGGAACTGACCCAGGCCAGCCACCTGGATGACGCCCTCGCCGTCCGCGAGGCAAAGGCCGCCGTGGCCGCCCGCGCCGCGGAAGCCGTGCCCGCGGATCAGCTTGCCAATTTGCAAAGCCTCGCCTCCGCTCCTTCGCCTCCCACGACGGCAGTGACCGCCGCGCCATCCAGCTCTCTCCCAGCACCCGCCTCCACCGCTCCGGAAACCGTGTCTCCGCCTCCAGTGCCCGTGCAGGACACCCCCATCCGGCTTGAGAGCCGCGTTTCCGCCGGCAAAAGCGACCGCCTCTCCAAGGGCGAACTCTTCGATGATCGCGCCGTCAGAATGCGCTTCACCGTGGACGTGAAAAACGCCGAGGTCACCCGCGACCTGCAGGGCGCCAAGGCCACCCTGGTCGTGTTCGGCAAGTCCGTCCTCGACGCCCGGGTGTTTAAAGTTTTCAGCGTCGAGCAGTTTGATCTGGATATCGTCCATCAAGCCACCTCGCGGTTCGAAGGCAAGGAACTCACGATGGAATACGATGACACCGGCGCCGCCCAATACGGATACAAGTATCACGGTTATGCCCTGCTCGTCCACGACAGCGGAGGCCGCCTCATACTCAACTCCGCCAGCCCCATCAGTTGGGGAAAAGAACCGGAGAAACTGACCACCCTGCGCGCGGGCGCCTTCATCGACCGTGATTTCAAAGAGAAGCCCCCGCAGCGTTGAGATCACCCCGCCTTTTCCGCTGCGAACACATCCTGGTGCGCCGCCCAGCCCGTGGGCAGGTGCAGCCGCCGCGTCAGCCCCGTCGTGGCGATGAGATCATCCACCCATGCCGTTGTCATCGCGGAGACCCCGTAGCCCGGCTGGCCGGAGTAGTCAGCGTAGCCGTGTCCGTTTTTTTCGCGGTCCGCCACGATTTGATCCAGCACCGCCGGCTCCAGCCGGTAAATGTCACTGTGACGCCGCATCCGCGCCACGGCGGACTCCCCGTGCGTGGTGAAAACCACCAGCCCGCCCGGCGCCAGGAAATCCGCCAGATGCCGCAACAGCCGTCGGCAATCCGGCACGCTCAAGTGGGTGAACACACTGCCCACCCAGATCAGATCGAACCGCGCCGCCACCCAGCGTGGGCCGTTCTCCAGGTCCGTGCGCACGCCGAAGCAGTCGAAGTGATGCGCGCAAAAGCCCAGCCCCTCCGCGTCCATATCCGTGCAGAACAGCTCCGCCGCCGGATAAGCCGCCCGCAGAAACCGCAGCACCCGCCCGTAGCCGCAGCCAAAGTCGAGGATGCGTCCCGGCGCCGGTTTGCCCGCCACCGTCAGCGCCTGCTCCACGCAGGCCAGCGCCGAAAGTCCCGTCTCCGCGTAAGAGCGCGCGTTGGATTTCACCAGCATGATGTCGCAAGCGGACACCGCCGCGCCCACGCGCTCCGCCATCTCCGGCCAGCCCGCCACCTGCCGCATCCACTTCTCCTCTCCCGTCAGCTCCACCAGCGCCGTCCGCAAAGCCGCCTCGTGCTCCGGCACGCTGTCCAATGGACGCCGTGGCGGCCGCGCCTTCAACGCCGCCACCCGCTGCTTCAAATCCGCGTTCGCCGCCTTCAAACGCTCCGTCTCCTCCCGCAACCGCCGCGCGATGCCGGAGTGCCTGAACAAAAAAGATTTCAACCCCATGAGTCAGCCCTCTTGTAAAAGCGGGGACCGTCTCTGTCAAACCCCCCAACCGCTCTGTTGACAATGCTTCCATTGGGGGCAAGGTTGCACCGAGATGAAACGCAAGACCGTCATCATCACTGATCCAAAAAAAATGTCCGAGATTTGCTCGAATCAGCCGCGCGTCTCTCGGGAGCGGGCTATTCAGTCCATTTTGGTTCAGAACGGCAAGGCCAGTTCCCAGCCGCCCGTGAAAGCTAGTTAAAGGCGTTTGTCGAAGAGCCTGAAGCGCCGGTGCCGCCATACCAAATTCCGACGTTCACGGGTGGGGATCATTCTTGATAAGGCATGGGGAACAGGCTTCCCAGCCTGTTCGCGCAGGCAAGATGACTGCACCCCATGCTGATGCCCGCCAACGGCTTGCGCTGCCGCCGGAATTGCGCTTTGCTCCCGTCCTATGTCCAACCGCAAAGGCATCGTCCTGGCTGGGGGCTCCGGCACCCGGCTTTATCCGCTCACCATCGCCGTCAGCAAGCAGCTCATGCCTGTTTATGACAAGCCGATGATCTATTACCCCGTCTCCGCGCTCATGCTGGCGGACATCCGGGACATTCTCATCATCTCCACGCCGCACGATCTGCCGAACTTCCGCAAGCTGCTGGGCGACGGCGCGCAGTGGGGGCTGCGCTTCGAGTACGCGGAGCAGCCGAAGCCGGAGGGGCTGGCGCAGGCGTTTCTCATCGGCGAAAAATTCATCGACGGCGGCAAGGCGGCGCTGGTGCTGGGGGACAATCTTTTTTACGGATCGCAGTTCCGCAAGGCCATCGAGAGCGCGGGTCGCCAGGAGTCGGGCGCGACGATCTTCGGCTACTACACGGCCACGCCGGAGATTTACGGGGTGGTGGAGTTTGACGCCGGCGGCAAGGCTATCTCTCTGGAGGAAAAACCGGAGAAGCCGAAGAGCCATTACGCGGTGCCGGGCATCTATTTTTACGACGAGCAGGTCTGCGAGATCGCGCGCGGCCTGAAGCCGTCGAAGCGAGGCGAACTGGAGATCACCGACCTCAACCGCATCTATCTGGAAAAGGGCGAGTTGCATGTGGAGGTGCTGGGGCGCGGCACGGCTTGGCTCGATACGGGATCGCCCGACGCGCTGGCGGAGGCGACGGATTTTGTGAAGGTGATCCAGCATCGCCAGGGATTGAAGATCGCTTGCTTGGAGGAGATCGCCTACAACAAGCGGTGGATCAGCCGGGACGAACTGCTGGCCACGGCGGAGAAACTGGGCAAGACGGAATACGCCGTGTACCTCAAGAAGCTGGCGCAGTATGAGCGCACCTTCGGAGAGGCGGGGCCGATCGCGTGAGCCGCTGTTGCGTTGAGCCATGTCGTTGAGCCGGTTTTTTCTCGCCCCCGCTGACTGGCCTGCGGAGGGGGCGTTGCGGCTCGGCGGGGAGGAGGCGCATCATTGCAGCCGCGTGCTGCGGAAAAGTACGGGAGACAAAGTGGAGGTCTTCGACGGGCAAGGCCGCGTGGCGGTGGCGCGGATTTTGACGGCCGGGAAAAACGAGGTCGAACTGGCAGTGGAAAACGAGACGCGCCATCCGCCGCTGCCGCATGAGGTCCATCTGCTGCCCGCCTTGATCAAGGGCGAGGCCTTCGAGTGGTTGCTGGAAAAAGCGGTGGAACTGGGCGCGGCTTCCGTGCGGCCGGTGCTCACGGCGAACACCGTGGCGCAGTGGGACGCGGCGCAATCGGAAAAGAAGCTGGCCAAATGGCGTCGCCACATGCTGGAGGCGGCGAAGCAATGCCACACGCCGTTCGTGCCGGAGTTGCGGGCGCCGGTGGCGCTGGGGGAATGTCGAATGACGAATGACGAATGGGACGGAGAAGCGCTGCGACTCGTGCCTGCGCTGTTTGGCGAGACCCGGCCTTTGGCGCGGGTGGTGGCGGATTGGGGCGAGCGTCCGCGCCGGGCGCTGGTGCTGACGGGACCGGAAGGGGATTTTGTCGCGGAAGAATTGGAAGCGGCAGCCGCGGCCGGGTTTCAGCCGGTGACGTTGGGGCCGTTGATCCTGCGTGCGGAAACCGCCGCGCTGGCGGCGCTGGCGGTGGTGACGCAGGCATGGCTGGAGCGTGAGTGCCCTCACTCGCAGCCAGAGTACCCCGCCTCTCCGAGGCGGGCTGAAGGCGGGGCGTAGGCCGGGTGTGGCGCAGCCCGCCCGGCTCTCTGCGCACTCACACGCCACCGCCAACCCTTCGGGACGCCCGGCCTGCGTTTGGGGCCGCACTATGGCTCCGCGCCGCCTCCGCCCGCGAAAAAATGGGCGGGAATAGAATCCCGCCCTCCGGCAAAAGTACCCCGCCTCTCCGAGGCGGGTTTCTTCACACCCGCCTCGGAGAGGCGGGGTACTTTTACTTTGCCTTGCCTTTGGCTTTCTTGCCGCCCTTGCCTTTTCCTTTGGCCGTGATCTTGGGCGGGCTAGGCGGTTTCACTTCGGTGTTTGGCGTGGGCAGGGGGGCTTCAATTTGGGCCTGCCAAGCGTGCAGTTTGCTCAGCAGGGTTTTGGCTTGATCCGGCTGGCTGGTGGCGAGGTTGTTTGTTTCGCCGATATCTTCGCGCAAATTATAAAGCTCCAAGCGCTTGTCTTCCATGAACTCCATCAGCTTCCAGTCGCCGCTGATAACGGTGGCGACCGGGGTGGTGCGCCAAGTGTTTTCGGCGGAGCCGAGGTAACCGGGGAAGTGCTGGAAGATGGCGTCGCGCTGCAAGCCGGCATTGGCGTCTTTGAACAGGGGAACGAGGCTTTCGCCGTCAAGCGCTTGGCCAGCGGGCGCTTGGGCGGCGGCGATTTCGAGGAAGGTCGGGTACAGATCGACGTGGATGGTGGATGTCTCGCAGTTGGTTCCCGGCTGGATCACGCCCGGCCAGCGCGCGATGAACGGCACACGGGTGCCGCCTTCGTAAAGGGTGCCCTTGCCGCCGCGCAGCGGGGTGTTGTCGGTGACATCTTTCGCGTTGATACCCTCCCGCTGGTAGCCGCCCACGCCGCCGTTGTCGCTGGTGAAAATGAGCACGGTGTTCGCGCTGAGCTGGAGTTCGTCGAGCGCCGCCATCACGCGGCCCACGCTTTCATCGACGCTGGCGATCATTGCGGCGTACACGGGATCGTTGTGCCCGCCGACGCCGGGCTTGGCTTGGAATTTGGCGATCCATTCTTCCTTGGCCTGATAGGGCGAATGCACGCCGAAGTGCGGCAGGTAGAGGAAGAACGGCGCGTTCTTGTGCCGCCGGATAAAATCGACCGCCTTATCGGTGAGGAAGTCGGCCAAGTAGGCGTCCTTGGGGACATCGACCTTCGGAATGGTGTTGAAGTCAATGTGCCGGCCATTGGAAACGATGGCTTCGTCAAAGCCGCGCTTGCCGGGATGGTGGTCGTCACGGTCCCCCAAGTGCCACTTGCCGAACATGCCGGTGGCGTAACCGGCGGCTTTGAGCGATTGCGGCATGATGGTGATGTCGAGCGGCAGGTTTTGCACGTTGTCCACCGGGCGCAACGGGCGGCTTTGCCAGTCGAAGCGGTCGATGCCGCCCACGGTGTAAACCCCGGTGCGCGGCGCGTATTGACCGCTCATCAGGGCGGCGCGGGTGGGCTGGCAGTTTTGCGCGTGGTGATGGCTGGCCAGCTTCATGCCTTGCGCCGCTAGTTTGTCGATGTTCGGCGTCTCGTAGTACGCGCTGCCGAACGTGCCGACGTCCGTGTAGCCGAGGTCGTCGGCCATGATGAAGATGATGTTGGGCGTGGCGGCGAAGCCGGAGGAGGCGGCAAGAGCGGCAAGCAGGAGAGCGGACAGGAATTTCATGCGCCGTTGAAACCGGGGCAGGCGGGGAATTCTTTCCTTCAAATCAAATCGAAATTTGGATTTGACCTTGCCGGGAAAATCGGTTATTTCTGTCATAACCGAAATTTGAGATATGAACGACCTGCCCGAGACCGCCCGCAAGTTCATCCTCCATTGGGGGGAAATGGGCGCGCGCTGGGGCGTCAACCGCACGGTGGCGCAGGTTCACGCGCTGCTTTACCTCTCGGAGCGGCCGCTGAACGCGGAGGAAATCTGCCAGACGCTGGTGCTGGCGCGCTCGAACGTCAGCGTGGCGCTGCGCGAGCTGCAAGGCTGGGGCATCGTGAAAGTGACCCACCTGCCCGGCGACCGGCGCGACCATTTCGAGACCATGACCGATGTGTTCGAGATGTTCCGCACCATCCTCAACGAACGTCGCCGCCGGGAGATCGACCCGACTCTGAAACTGATCGACGGCTGCCTGACCGCCGACGATGGAGCGGCCGGCGGGACGCAGGTGCGGGAGCGGCTGGAAAAGATGCGGGATTTCTTCGAACTGGCGCTGGCCTTCAGCTCGCAACTGGACCGTGTCAGCACGCCCGCGCTGGTGAAGGCGGCGCGCATGGGGGACAAGGCACTGCGTTTGCTAGGTCTGGCGGGCGCGGGCAAGGCGGGCAAGCCGCGCGCCGGAGCGGGAACCTGACGATGCTCTTTTTTGCCATTCAATTTCTGTTTATTCCGAAATGACCGATATGAACATCATGAATGCGATCCAATCCAACCATGAACTACACATCCTTCTGTTGCGCGTGGTGGCGGTGGGGCAACTGGCGCTGGTGCCTTTGAATCTGGTCATGCCGCGCTTGCTCAATTGGAAGCCGGACCTGGAGAGGATGTCCCTGCTGGTGCGGGAGATATTTCAAATTCATGCGCTGTTCATCACGCTTACCGTCGGCATCTGGGGCGTTCTGACTTGGAAGTTTGCGGAGCGCTGGGTGACGGCGCCGGATGAGTTGTCGCGCTGGGTGTGCTGGGCGCTGGCTTTGTTCTGGGGATTGCGCTGCGTGATGCAATGGACGCATTACAGCGCGTCGCATTGGCGGGGGCAGGCGGGGCGGACGCTGATCCATTGGCTGCTGTTCGCGGGGTATCTTTTTTGGTCGCTGGTTTACGCCTGGACGGGAGGGCTGGTGAAATGAGCGCGGCGGCCGCCACCTTGACGTGGGGACGCGAGGGTTTGCCCGGTCGCTTGAAGAGTTGGTTTCCCAGCGCGGTGGCGCGGGAGGTGATGCTGGCTGAGGACGGCGGGGCGTTGTGGGAGGCGGAATGGGACCGGGCGCTGATGCTGCATTGGTCGGTCCCGGCAGAGGCATTGCAAAAGTGGGTGCCGTTTCCGCTGGATCTGCGCGAGGGCCGCGCCTGGGTCTCGGCGGTGGCGTTCACGCTGCGCGGCATGAGGCTGGCGGGACGGGAGGGCTGGCTGGGCCGGTGGACGCTGCCTTTCTCCCGTCATGCTTTTTTGAATCTGCGGACCTATGTGAAGGTGGGCGATGAGGCGGGCATCTTTTTCCTGCGGGAATGGGTGCCGATGCTGCCGACGATTCCGCTGTCGCGCCTGCTCTACGGGCTGCCGTTTGCGCGGGGTCGCTTGCGCTACCGGCACGAGCCGGAGGCGGGTGCGTTGGAGGGCGAGGTGCGGGCGGAGGGCGCTTGCCTGCGTTATGCGGCGGCGATGCCGGAGCGGTTCGATGTCTGCGAGGCGGGATCGCGCGCGGAGTTTTTGATGGAGCGTTACACGGCGTTCACGGAGTGGCGCGGCTGGAAGCGCCGGTTTCATGTGTGGCATCCGCCGTGGCGGCAGGCGGCGGTGGATGTGAAGATTGAGGATGCGAGCCTGTTGGGACTGACCGGGGATTGGGCGCGGGAGGCGCGGTATGAGGGGGCGCACTACAGTCCGGGGTTGCCGTCGGTGTGGATGGGCGCGCCGAGGGAGTTGGACTTGCCGGAGAGGGATGGTGTCTCTGCCTGCCTTGATGAAATTTTAACCTGCACTTGCTGACATGACTGCGCCAATTCCAAAGCCTTCCCCCGCCTCGGTGCCTCTCTGTGCTCTCTGTGGTGGAAAACAGGGATTCACCACAGAGGGAACAGAGGAACACAGAGATTTTGCAAGAGGTCCGACCGCTTCCGAATTTCAAATCCTGCGCCGCATCAAAACGGCGGCGCGTCTGGCCATCGGCTTGGTCTGGCTTTATGAGGGGCTGGTGCCGAAGATCCTGTTCCCCAGCCGGCTTGAGCATGACATGGTGGCGCGCAGCGGGTTGTGGGTCGGGTCGCCGGAGGGCACGCTGTTTTGGCTGGGGGTGTTCATTGCGTTTGGCGGGCTGGTCATTCTGTCGGGCTGGCGGGAGCGGCTGATGGTTCTGCTTTCCACTCTTGGCGTGCTGGTGCTGATGGTTTGTGTGATCGGCACGCATCCGGCGGCGTTGCATGATCCGTTCGGCGGGTTGGTCAAGGATGCCTGCTTGTTCGTGTGTGCTGCGTTGGTTTGGTGGTGGCCGCGGGCGGGGTTGCCTCTCGGTGGTGAAGCGTGAGACCCGGAGCGCATGCGGGACGCATGCGAACTGGAGCGCACGCGTCTCGCGTGCTGCGTTCGGCGTCCCGCCGAACGCATTGCGGCGGCAGCCGCACACGGT
>CAZNKC010000162.1:0-12850 GCA_964573315.1 uncultured Verrucomicrobiaceae bacterium
GCTGGTTTTGGACTATCAACACTCAACTACCAACCATCAACTCGGTTTTTAGGTTCATGGGCAACGTGTCCAAACGCAAGCAAGGAGGGGCGCTTTGCAAACGCCCGCCCGGAGGGCGGGATTGTATTCCCGCCCATTTTTCCGCGGGCGGAGGCGGCGCGGAGCCAATGGGGCAGTCCATCCCGCACATGCAGGCTAAAAGCCTGCATGACTCGTCACGGGCAGAATGCCCGTGCTACTTGCAGGCTGAAAGCCTGCCCCACTGGACTCAGGCAGAATGCCTGAGCTACTTGACCGCAATGCGTTTCGCCACGGGCAGGTGTTGGTTTAGCCACGCCAGAATGAAAAACACGCGCAGCCGCCAGCGCACCGCAAACGAGAGCCGGGTGCGGCCGGCGAGCACGGTGTTGATGGCGCACATCATGTGCCAGCGGTTCGAGGGCTGGAAGAACAACTGCGCGAAGTGCGGCTTGTAAAAATTCTCGATGAACTCCCAATACTGGCCGATGCGCGCGCGGTTGTCTTTTTCATAGCGCCTCATGCCGTCGCTCAACGGCTGGCCGAGCGACAGCGCCTCATGGATGACCCGCGCGCCCTGCTGCCCGCTGGTCATGGCCAGCAGCACGCCGCTGGAGAAGATGGGATCGATGAAGCCGGAGGCATCGCCGGCTCGCAGCACGCGCGGGGAGACGAGCCGGTGGTTGCGGTAGGAGAAGTCCGTCACCACCTGCGCGGGGATCTGCTGCGCGGCGCGGGTGAAGCGCTCGCTCACGGCGCGCGTCGTGCGCACGGCGTCATTGAAGACTTGCTGCGGCGGCTGGTTCAGCGCCTTGAAATCGGCGGCGTCGAGCACGAGGCCGACGCTGGTTTTGTTGTCCTCCAGCGGGATCATCCAGAACCAGGAATTCTCGCGGCGGATGATGAGGATGTCGCCGTATTCCTCGCCCTGCGGCATGTCCACGTTTTCGAAGTGGCTGAAGATGGCGATCTTTTTGTGCCCGGCGTAGTACTCGCGCAGGGATTCGCGGTTGGCGGTGAAGTTCGACAGGCCGCTGGCGTCGATGAGGAAGGCGGCGGAGATTTCCTCCTCGGCGCCGTCCGCCGCGCGACAGCGCACGATGACGCGATCCTCCTGCACGCGATGCTCGAGGACAGTGGTTTCCTCGCGCACCTCAGCGCCGCATTCGCGCGCGTGATCGAGCAGCAGGTGGTCGAACTTCGAGCGCTCGACTTGCACGGCCTGCGGATAGTCTGTGAAGCTGCCCTTGGAAAAATCCAGCCGCACTTTTTCATCGCCGTTGCCCATGAGGAACTGCGCGCCGCGTTTCGTCATGAAGCCGGCGGAGGCGATTTTGTCCCACACGCCGAGGTCATCGAAAATCTGCCGGTTGTAAGGTAGCAGGGATTCACCGACATGGAAGCGCGGGAATTTCATTTTCTCCAGCACCAGCACGCGGCGGCCCGCCTGCGCCAGCGTGGTGGCCGCGGTGGAGCCCGCCGGACCGCCGCCGATGATGATGACATCCCAGGCGGACGCGGAGGGAGAGGGGGCGGAGGAAGCGGCAGCAGGGGCAGTCATGGCGGCGACGAAGACACTCGTGAAGAAGCTTATCGTTGTGTGCCGGGAAGGGCCGCTGTCAAGGTGTGATCTCCACCCCGCGGCATCAGGTTTTGTGAAACTAGATTTGACCTCCCGCAGATTCAGGAAGGCCAGCAGATGGATGCAAAACAAAAATCTGCTGGCCTTCCTGAATCTGCGGGAAATAACAAATCATGGCGCCGTAGGGCATATCAATGCCGCTCGGTCCAAAGCTGCGCCAAAATGGCGGTGCTATTTGAGCAGCTCTTCGATCTCAAACGCCGAGACTTCGATGTCCTCCTTGTTCGTCGAGTAAATCACCCACAGCTTGCCGTCGTGCTCCATCGCATCCGCATACTGGAAGCTGCGGTTGGCTTTGGCCTTGCCCGCGAAACGCAGCCTCGGCGATCCCGCGCGCAGCGCCTTGGGCCGGCCGAAGCTCCAGCCGTCCTTGCTGAACGAGATAGCCAATGGATCGCGCGTCCGGATATTGTTGATGAGGTAATACCAGCCGTTGCTCAAACGCCCTGAAAAGTTTTTGCTCACCGCGTCCGGATAGTTCGTCTTCACCGGCAGCGTCCAGGTCGCGCCATCGTCATAACTCAGCGAGCGGTAAATCCGCCGCGTCTTGCCTTGATCGCGGATGATCAGATGCAGCACGCCTTCCGGATCGGCATAGGACGAAGTCTCGCTCATGCGGTAATCCGGCGGGAAGTTGGGATGCTTCTTCACCTCCCACTGCGCCGCGCCCGGCAGCGAGCGCGCCGTGAAGAAGTGCGCGCGCTCGTCGCGCCAGACGAAGAAATCCCGTCCCTGCACCTGCATCGGCGGAAAATACACCATGGAGTTGTCCGCAAACAACTCCGGCTCGCTCCAGTTCTTGCCGTTCCATTCCCTGCGCATCAGCTTCGCCTCCGCCCAAATCTTGCCATCCCGGCCACCCTTGTTCAAACAGCCGAGCGCATAGAGCTTGCCGTCCCGCTCATACAAACCCGAGGCCAGCCAGCGCAGCGGCCCGTCCTCGCCATCGGGATCAGCGGCCAGGATGCGCGCCTCGCTCCATTTCAGGCCGTTCTCGCTGGTGGCGTAGCGGATCAACTGGCTGCTGCTGTCCTCATCGACGCGGCCCGAAGACCAAATGGCCCAAAACTTGCCGTCGTGACGCGCTATGAACGAATGCAGGTTGAACTGCCATTCTCCCGCCACGGCATTGAAGATCGTCGCCGTCCGGGATGGCGCCAGTTCCAGCTCGTCCGGCTCGTTCAGCAGGCCATTCTGCTTCAGAAGTTTGGCAGGATCGCGCTTTTCCCGTTCCGGCAGCTCCGCCCACGGCGTCGAGCCTTGCAACAAAGCGCTCCGCAAATCCGCGATGATCTTGTCCGCCTCCGCCTCATCCTGCCACAACACAGCGCCGGCAAGCTCCCGGAGTTTGGCGTCGAGTTTGGCGCCGGCCGCGGAAGACTGTTCCGCTTTGGAAAAATGAACGAGCACCGCGTGCCATTCACGTTTGGCAATCTCACTGCCAAGGCTGCCCTCCAGCGACTCCAGCCATGATGCCGCCGTCGCCGCCGGCTGCGCCAGAGGATACAGCGTGATCGTGTCCTGCATCCTGTCCTGCAGCGTTGTGGCGAGGCCATCGGGCAAAGCCGCGCCCAGCAGCAGCACCCGCGCCCGGTAAGGACGCAGTTTGTCATCCGGCAGCAGCGGGTTTAGCTTCAGCTCAGCAGCGGAGGCCGCGGTGGCAGCCGCCAGCAGGGCGGCCATCAAGGAAAAAAGGTTCATGCGGTTCATCGGTGGAGAGTACGCGCTGGTTTCAGCGCATGAATCCCGCCGGTGACTTTCTCTGTAAAGTTCGCCGCTGTGAACAAGCCATGGCTTACACATGAAAGGAATGAGAAAACGCCGTTGTGGATTTTCAAAGCCAGCCTCTTGCAAAACCTCTGTGTTCCTCTGTGCGCTCTGTGGTGAATACCGGTTTTCCACCACAGAGAACACAGAGAGGCACAGAGGTTGATGAGGGTTTTGCAATTGGCTCAAGCATCTTCCTGCTTTTGGGCATGAGAAGGGGTGAAAAAAATGAAACTGATCTTTTTACCCCCCTTGAGCCTCACTTGCTGATCGGCTGCGAGATGCGCAGGTAGGCGAACAAGTCGCGCAACTGTTTGTCCGTCAGCCCTTCGAGCAAGCCTTCCGGCATGAGGCTGGCGCCAGCTCCCTGCATGGCGGCCACGTCCTCGCGCTGGAGGGTGATGTCGTTGCCGTCGAAGCCGCGCAGCACGATGACGTTGGCGTCCTGGTCGGCGAGGAAGCCGCCGAGCATGCGGCCGTCCTTGGTGGTCACGAAGTGGTTGGCGTAGCCTTCGCGGATTTCCGCGTTGGGATCGACGATGCTCACGAGCATCGTGCCCAGATCCTCGCGCTGGTAGTGGGTGAGGTTGGGGCCGACGTTGCCGCCTTTGTGGAACAGCTTGTGGCAGGCGGCGCAGCGCTGCGTGTAGAACACCTCGCCGGCATAAGGATCGCCGGGGCCGCCGGCAAGGATTTGGCGGATTTGCTCGATGCGCGGCTGCAGGTTTTCCCGCGCGGTGGCGGCCTTGGCCGGATACAAACGCGTCAGCTCTTTCTCCACGGCTTCCTCCTTGTGCAGCCGCAGCCGGACCAGCAGATCCGGCGTCACCGCCTCGCGTGCGATGCTTCCGCCGGCGACGGCGCGCAGCAAATCCAGCGTCCACTTCGGGCGGCTGGCCAGCAGGTTCAAAGCGGCATCGCGCGCTTCCTGCGGCAGCTCGGCATAGCTGGCGGCCAGCGCGGCGCCGATGTTCGGATCGTCATAGAGCGTCAGCGAGCCGATGGCGAGCCTGCGCAGTTCGATGGAGGCATCGGCGCGGCTGAGATCGAGCAGTACGGGCACGACCGCCGCGTGCGCCACTTCGCCGAACACGCGGGCGTAAAGCAGGCGCGCGTCCGCGTCGGCCTTCGGATCAGCCAAGATCGCCAGCGCCTCCTGAAGCGCTTCCGCCTCGCCCTGCCGCACGCGCAGCAGCAGCGAGCCTTTGCCCAAGCCGGCCAGCGCCTGCGCCAGCTCATCCGGCAGCGGCGGCATGGCGCGGCCTTTGAACGCTTCCTCGAAACCGCTCATCAGCGCCGCCTTGTCCTCCTCGCTGGGAGCCATCTGAAACAGCCGCGCGCAAGTCACCAGTTCCTGCCGCGTTCCCGATGCGGCGAAGCGCCGCATCAAGCGCGGCGTGATGTGCTGCCGCACGATGCCCTTGCTCCACAAGGCCGGCTCTTTTTCAAACAAAGCCACCACTTCATCCCGCGCCGCCGCGCAATGGGATTCCAAAACGAACCAAGCCATCAAGGGAATGAATGGGTCTTCGGTGTCGGCGTCGCGCAGGAGCACGGCTTGCGTCAGCGGCAGGGCTTGCTCGCGCGGCAGGCGGCGCGCCGTGGACAGCATTTGCGAGCGCACCTCGGCGTCCGGTTCTTCGGCGGCGAGTTCGATGACGGCTTGCAGGAAAACGTGCGGCAGAAGTTTTTGATCGCCCAGCAGGCGGATGGTCCAGGCGCGCACTTGCGGCCCCGGATGCCGCAGCGTTTGCAGCGCCCGTTTTTCATCGAGCTGCTTGGTTTGATGCAGCACCCACAAGGCCTCCAGCGCCGGATGGTTTGCATCGCCACCCGCTTGTTTGGCCGTCGCCGGGTCCAGCAATCGGATCAACGCGTCCGTCTGCGCGGGATCGGGCCGCTCCGTCAGCAGCCGCACCGCCGTTTGGCGGTGCCAGAGATTGTCATGACTGAGCAAGTCCAGCCATTCCGCCGTGCTTTTCGCGGCGAGATCGATGTCTTTTTCCAGCGGCTCCGTTTTGCCGCGCAAGCGGTAGAGACGGCCGGAGCCGGGATCGATCTGGCCTTGATAGTTCTGGCCGTGCGCGATGTATTCCTCGCGGAAATCGGCGACGGTGATGCTGCCGTCCGGCGCGTTGACCAGATAAACCGGGCGGAACGTCATGTCCTCCGCCTTGAGCGGGTTGCCCTCGTCCGTGGTGGCGAAGGTGCTGGCCGCGGGGTCGCGCCGCGCCGCCACCAGATGCTGATGCAGCGGATCGGCGCCCAGTAGCAGGCCGCGCCAGCGCGACGGCATGGCGCTGCCTTCGATCATGATGATGTTGTGGCTGAATCGCGGCACCGGATTCGTCGTCGCCATTGAGGGAAGCTGGCCGAAGGCGAAGGGGTTGGCGGGCGGGCCGAACTTGTCCGGCGAGGTCCCTTGTTTCAGATAGATGCCCTCCTGGATGTGATGCCAGCCGCGGGTGTTGCCGCCGTTGTGCCCGCTGAACACCCGGCCCTCGGCGTCGAAATGCACGCCGAAGGTGTTGCCGCTGCCGTCGGCGAAGATTTCGAACTCTTTGGTCCCGGGATGATAACGCCAGACCGCGCAGCCTTCGAGATAAAGCGGCTCCGCGTTCGCGCTGTCCGCGTCCGGGCGGCGGATGTGGCTGATCACCGTGCTGCCCTGCGCGCCGTAGAGCCAGCCGTCCGGCCCCCAGGCGAGACCGTTGGCCGTGCTGTGCGTATCCTCCAGGCCGAAGCCGGACAGGCGCACCTCGGGGTCGGCGTCCGGCACGTCGTCGCCGTCCGCGTCGGGATAGAACAGCAAATAAGGCGTGTGCATCACCCAGATGCCGCCGTGGCCGTGCAGCGCGGCGTTGGCCATGTTCAAACCGGTGAGCACCTGCTTGCTGTGCTCGTAATGGCCGTCGCCATCGCGATCCTCATGCACGCTGATGATGTCCGCGCCGCGGTCATGGTTCGGCGGCGCGGGCGGCACGCGGTCGTATTTGCCGCGATAGTAGGCATCGCGCGAGATCATTTTCAATCCGGCGGGATAGGGATACTGGCGGTATTGCGCCACCCACATGCGCCCGCGCGCGTCGAAGCTCACATGCGTGGGCTGGGCCACCTCCGGCTCGTGCAGCAACGCCTCCACCACCAGATCCTCCGGCGTTTGCAGCTTCGCCAGCGCCTCCGCCGGCGGCACCTGCCGGCCGCGCACCGGCTCATCGGGCGCTTGCAGGATGGTGTTGGCGGGCCGCCAGTCCTTGGGCGTGTAAAAAGCGAGCGCGGGCTGGCCGGTCACCGCCTCCAGGTCCGCCGCCGCAGCCTCGCCGCGCAGCGCCTGCCAATCGCGATCCAACACCACCTCGTCCAGATAACCGCCGAACACCGGCGGATGCGCCAACCCCTTTTCCGCCGCCGCGCCTTCCAGGCGGATGGCCAGGCTGTTGAAGACCTCTTCCTTGAGGATGTCCTTGGGCACCTTGAACCGCTGCGGAGCGCCCGCCTCCGCCGCCTTCCCTTCGATGATCGTGACCCCGTTGAGCGTCACCCGGAACGGCCCCGGAATGTCCTGCAACGCCAGCATCATGGACTCGCGCCACAAATCCTTGGGATCCGCCATCGGCTCCACCAGCTTCTTCGCCACCTGCAAGTAACAGCGATACCACACCGGCCCGCCGGACGCCGCGCCCGCCACGCCGCCATCAGACGGCACAGCCTGCGGCGTCCAATCAGCCGCCATCACAACCGGCTGACCGGCCAGCGACAAAACAACGAACAAGAGCGAAGCGAAACGAAAACGGGACATCCGATGAATACGCCGGTGTCCGGGAAGAACTCACAATCCAGCCGTTTTTGATGGTACCCCCAAGTGCGCCAATGCTAAATGGAACATGCTGGCTTCGTTTTTCTTTATCATCAATCCATGCCAGGCAAGCCGAACCCATAAACAAAAGCATCCCGCTGATGAACTACGGAACCATCTATTTTGCGCTCCTTGTGTTCCTTTGCGGCCACATACTCGCCGCCGACAAACTCACGGGCACGCGTGACGAGCCATTCCGCGAATCGTTCTCCACGGCCGATGCGGCGCGGTTTCTCGATGACGGCGCGCATCTCGTGGAAAGCAATTGTTACGCCTGCCACTCCACCTTCACGCATCTGGCGGCGCGCAGCGTGATCGACCCGATCGCTGATGAGGTGATGAAGTCACGCATCCTGCTGGAGCGCTTCAATACAATCCTGTTCGACCCGCAGCGGGCCAAGCAGGTGAAAACATTCCACGCCAGCCGCGTGCGCATGCTCTCCGCCGTGGAACTGGCGCGGCACGACGCGGTGACCACAGGCAGGCTCGCTCCGCTCACACGCAAGCTGCTCGATCACATGTGGACCTATCAGACCGCCGATGGCGGCATCGACTGGCTGAAGGTGCGGGAAGCGCCGCAGGCCATCGACGACTACTGGCCTGCCGCGATGATGGCGCTCGGCGCGGGCATCGCGCCCGAGGATTACGCGCAGACGCCGAAAGCGGTCGCGGGCATCGAAAAGCTGCGCGGCTGGTTTCAGGCGCATCCGCCGCAGACCGTCCATGAGCGCGGCTTGATCCTCGTCGCGCACTCGTTTATCGGCGGCGTGCTCACCGGGGAGCAGAAGCAGGCGCACCTCGCCGCGATCTCTGCCACTCAACACGCGGATGGCGGCTGGAGCATGGCGGATCTCGCGCCGTGGCAACGGAAAGACGAAAAGCCTCTCGATCCGGCTCTCACCGACGGTTACGCGACCGGCTTCCTCGTCTTCGCGCTCGCCCGCAGCGGCGTCAGCAACAGCGATCCGCATCTGCGCCGTGCGATCAACTGGATCAAGACGCATCAACGCCGGAGCGGCGGCTGGTTCACCCAGTCGCCTTACGCGCGCGACCGCATCGCGACGAACAGCGGCACCTCGCTCGTCATCCAGGCGCTCGAGGCCTGCGGCGAGCTTGCGCGCCCAAAAATCACGCAAGCTCAATTCGACGCCGCGCACGCCGCCGCCGACAAAGCCGTGCCGCAGGGCATTTTCCTCCCCGATCAGGACGAGGAAAAGAATCCCGTTCAAACAGCCGGCGCAAACACTTCCGGCGTCGTCAAGCCGCCCTATCCGCAAGGCCAGCCGCCACAGGCCTCAAGTGGACGCTGAGGGAAAAAGAAGCAAACGTCTCGTCGGTTTCATCTGGATGCCAGCAAGGCCGTAAGATCGGCGGTCTTCCACACTTCGCGCGTGATGCCGCGGTGCATGGTGGCCATGACACGCTCGCCATCGACCGTCACGACCGCGTGTCCCGGAAGCTCGGCGTATTCAAAGGCTTTTACGAACGGCGCCTCCGCCGCATACACGGCGCGCCGCGCCTCCGAGGTCTCGGGCGAATGTCCCGGCTCGACCCGGATTTGATCGCCATTGTACTCGCCGATGCCGCTAAGTTCGGTCGCGGGCCGCACGTCGGCGTTGTTGACGACACTGCTGATGGCCAGTTGCGCAAAGCGCCCGCCACCGGGTGTCTCGCGAGCCAGCGTGTTGTAGCGATGAATATGGCCGCCGAGGACAATCGCGCGATTTTTGCCGAGAAGCGCCAGCAGTTTCTCGCGCCGTGGCCGGTCACGCTCCGACGAATACAGGTGCCAAGTCGCCCGCGCGCCATAAGGCACCACCGGTGGATGAATGATGACGAAGCAATGCCGCGCCGTCCGACGGTCGAGTTCAGCCTCAAGCCAATCGAGGCTTTCGCGATCGTAAGCGTCGAAGAAACAGAACAGCGCGCCGGCGTATTCGACGGCATGGCATGCGCCATCAACCTTTCTGGAACTGCCGTGGAAGCCACGGCTCTGCTCCTCGATGAAAGGATGAAACACCCCCCGGAATGCCTCCACAGCGCCGTCGCCGGTGACATCGTGATTGCCTTTCGTGAAGAGGAACGGCGCCCCGAGCTTCATCGCGTTCACGAAATCGATCGCTTCGCGATTCTGCCGCGCGGCCAGCGCTTCGGTGCCGCAGAGTCCTTCGACGAAATCACCCACTTGCACCACCATCGCCGCTTTCGTCACAGCCACCGTCTCGCGCACGGATGCCAGAAGGCGTGGCGTCAGCTCGGCGGTGATGCGGGTGTAATTCGTGATCTGGCTGAGATCTCCAGCCTTGTGCTTCTCCAGCCATGCCATATCGTGATGTTCGAGTTTGTCGTAGTGCAGATCGCCGAGCAGGACGAAGGAGAAGGCATCGCCGGATGTCGCGTGTGAAAGCCCAGGCGCCGCGAGCACGGCGGCACTCGTACGAATGAATTGGCGGCGGGTAAGGTTCATGCGCGGCGGTATGGATGTCTCCAAGCAATGTTTTGCGCTTGAACTTGGGTGATGGTGGTGGTCAAACCGGGGTTTCATGGCGAATCAATCGTCAACGTCGATGCGCAGAGCTTTCCTGCCCGCTGTGCCCACTTTTTTGTGTCGCTATGAAATGGCTTTCGAGGCGGGCGGGCGGATTGGCTCAGGGTGGGGTTTGAAGGTTTGAGGAACGGTCTTGGATGGACGATTTGTTCGCGTTCAATGCCTCGGAGATGGAGGCAGCCACCTGCCGGGCGAGGAATTGGGAGCCTTCGGCGGTGAAGTGGACGCCGTCCTTGGATTGGATGGATTCAATCTTGGCGAGAGCATGGGCATGGAGATCATTCACCTTCACGCCGTTTTCATTCATCACCTTTTTGGCAGCGTCATTATACGCGTTTTCCGCTCCCGCCACGCGCCGGAATTTTCCCTCGGTGTCGCGCGCCAGCGGCGTGGTGGTGGCGAAGATCAACGTCGCTCTGGTTTTTTGCAGGCGGCTCACCAGTTCGCGCAGATGGCGTTCATATTTTTCGGGAGACACATTCTGGTGGCCGCTCGGCATGAGCTTCAGGTCGTGCATGCCCCAGTTGAAGTGAATGACATCCCATTTCCCTTCTCCCAGCCATTGGTCGAGGTTCAACACTCCGGAATGAGTCGATCCGCAATTGGTCGGCGGCCGGTGGACGTTGGCCTGTCCTTCCAGCAAGGCTCGCACCGGCAGGGTATAACCTATGGAAATGGAGTCGCCGATCAGAAGCACCCGGGGCAGCCCTGGTTTGTCCTCGATCTGCGCCAGCGAAGGGGAGGCGGGTTTGCCGCCGCCGCCTTCGGGAGATTGGGCATGGCTGGCCAAGCAGATGGCCATGGAAAGAAGAGACCAGGTGAACTTGCGGGGAGTTTTCATCGGTATTCCAGGCCATGACTCCTGACTTGGGGCCTTGCCACTTTTCAGGTTTCGTGAAATCATCCTTGTTGGCAAGTTTCAAGATTCGGCCTGCTCTGGTGCTGTTCGATCTCGGGCAGGACGCTTTCGAGTACGAAGGCACCAGAGGAGGAAGGAGCCGAGGCCGCTGAACTTGTAGCCGGGGTCCACCCAGCGCTCGATCACATAGAAGGCGAAGAAATAAAAGCGGCAAAAGCCCCAGACGCAGAAAGCGAGAAGCAGGGCGGTGCGCCAGTTCCAATGCTCTATGAGCAGCAGGGCGGCGGACAGGAGGCCGATCACCAGGAACAGGATGCCTTTCAGAATGATGGCGGAGCGGCTTTGGAGGTCGCGGTTCATGGCGGCGGCAGTTTCATGGGACCGCAAGCGGCGGCGGCAATGCCTGGAATCAAAAACTCGCGTTCAACGCACGCGGTTGAGCAGTTCGAGGATCTTTTCCGTGATCTTCACCGAGGCTTCCCGCTCGACGCGGTTGGTGCCGAGCCAAGTCTCGTAACCGCCGAGATCGTGTTGCGTGGGGGTGGGCAGATAGCCGTTGCTGCCGTTGGCGAGTTCGATGGTGAAGGTGTCTGCAAACGGGCTGCGGGCTTTGATCTCCAAACCGGTCTCCGTGAACACTTCGAAGGGGATGGCGGCGATGCCGAGATCGCCGATGCGGAAAGCCTGCATCACGGTGCTCACCGTATCCTGCGCGGCTTTGTGGGCGTCCATCGCGCGCTGCGCGTAGGTCACCTCGCGCCGGTGAATGGGCGTGGCTTCCTTCGGACGCGCCAAAACCTCCTGCGCGCGCTTCACCATCTCCGGCGTGGGACGGCGCGCGGCCAGTTCGAGATTCTCCGCGGCGGCCTTCAGCGGCACCCAGTCTTGGTGCTTCAGCGTGCCATGCACCCGCAACACCTCGGCGGCGAGGTCGCCCGCCACGAGTTTGATTTTCTCATAGGGTCCATAGTTCACCGCGGGCGCTTTGCTGCTGCGGTCGGTGCTGTTCACGTCGCCGCAGGGGCCGTTGGCCAGGATGCTAACGCAAGGCGGATGCCCGCCTCCGTTGCCGAGCGCCTTTTCAATACGGCGGCAGAATTCGCCGAAGTAATCCGCCGAGAGATGCTCGCGCGGCACGCCGCCGACGTAGTGCAGCCAGTAGTTCGCCATGAGGGCGATTTGGCGTCCGTCCGCCGCCTGCACGGAAAGGCAATAGACTTCCGGATTGGTTGGCCCCGCCGGTTCGAGCAGGCGCGCGCGCAGGCCGGTGCCCGGATTCATCACGGCGCGGTCCCGGCCGCCGAAGGGGTTGATCTCGGTGCCGCCGTCCTTCAGCAGGAAGCGGCGGTTGAAAACATGCTGCGGGAGCTGTCCCGTTCCCCAGGCGATGCGTGCCGGTTCCAGATTGTTCAGCGCGCGCCGCACACCGTCCACGACGCGGGAGATGAGAAGCTGCCGGTAATTCAGCGCGGGATCCGCATCGGTCCGCGCAGACACGCTGGAATGCGTGTGCGTGCCGGAGAACATCATGTTCGCGGCGGGGATGCCCGTGGCGGCCTCGATCTTCTGCTTCGCCTCATCCCACACGTCGCGCGCCAGGGAAATGATGTCCGCCACCACAAAGACCAGCTTCGTCGTGCCGTCATCGAGCACGAGGCAGCGCGCATGCAGCTCGTCATGCACATGCGCCGCGATGGGCCGAGGCGCAAAGTTGCCCACGATCTCCATACCCAGCGGCGGCGTGATGTTGCTCGTCGCCGCGCCGGCCTTGAAGACGGGGGACGCGCCGGCTTGTTCCTGGCCGGAACTGGAGGCGGAAAGGATGAATCCCAGCAGGGCGAGGCAGATGGAAAGAGGCGCAATGAGTTTCATGACAGGCGGAGGAATACGGCGTCACAGTGTCCTTTTCTTCTCCACTCTTGTTGATACTCGTTCTCCTGCTTTGACTCACCTCCGGCTCGGTGGAGCATGACCCGGAGCGCACGCAGCCTGCCTGCCTTTGGCATGGTCCCGCGTGCTGCGTTCGGCGTCCCGCCGAACGCATTGCGGCGGCAGCCGCACACGGTCACCGGTGTGGTCCGCGTGAAATCATTGCGTTGCTCTCGCGTCCAGGGCGACCCAGCTTTGCGTTGGCGGGCTGCGCCAACCCTGCGTGTTCGC
>CAZNKC010000163.1:0-12850 GCA_964573315.1 uncultured Verrucomicrobiaceae bacterium
CCGGAAAGAGCACGCGGGACCATGCCAAAGGCAGGCAGGCTGCGTGCGCTCCATGTGCGAAGCCCTGGTTGAGCGGTGAGGCTCAAGGAGCGAGACTTGCGCGGCTTCTGATTTTGAATTATTGTCGATGAATCAAACCGAAAAGCGCTCATGTCTTTCGAAGTCATCCAAAATGAGATTGCCAAGTGGCCGCGGGAAAACGTCCGGCGTCTGCAAGGGTTCCTGGTTGCCCTGAACCATCAGCGGGACGGCAGGCTGCAACGATTTGCGGAAAAGCTGGATGACCCAGCCCCGGACAAATGGGTCTCGCTGGAACAGGCTGAAGTTGCGCTGGGTTTGGGCGATCATGATGACGGGGAGTCATGAATTACCGGTTGCTGATCGACTATGAAGCCATGGAGTTTCTTTCCCGGCTCAAAAAACCGGCTCAGCGGCTCATTCACCGGCGGCTGAGGGATATTCAAGATTATCCTTCACGCTGGTCTGATTATCAGGAGCAGGACTCGAACGGTCGCAGTCTTCACGTCAATATCTGCGGCGGCTATTCCATCACCTTCTGGGAAGACTTCGCTGACCGGCACGTCAAGGTATTGGAGATTGCCTTTGCGGACGGGTAGCGGTTTCCTGGCTCAAAGCCCGGCTTGATGGAGATGATCCCACGATAGCTCATGAACCTGAAAGCAGGGTTGATAGTTGAGTGTTGAGAGTTGATAGACTGAAAATGAGCGGCTTGCGCCGCCATCGGAACTCACCCTTCGGATACATGGAACTTCCGGCGTAAGCCGCTGATTTTGAACTATCAACACTCAACTCTCGACTCTCAACTTCCTTCTTCAAGTCAGCCCCTTCCGATGCGTCTCCTCCGCGAACCACACGGACACCAGCGTGACCAGCGCCATGCCGATCAGATACACCGCCACCGGCCAGGGACGGCCCTCGCTCCAACTGAGCAGCGCGGTGGCGATCAAAGGAGCGAGACCGCCGGCCAAGGGTGAGGCGAGCTGGTAGCCGAGCGACGCGCCGCTGTAACGCACGCGGGTGCCGAACAGCTCGGAGAAAAACGCCGCCTGCGGGCCATACATCGCCGAGTGGCCGATCAACCCCAGCACCACCGCCAGCATCACCAGCGGCATTTGCCGGGTCTCCACCAGCCAGAAAAACGGAAAGGCGAACAGCAGCAAAAACACCGCGCCGCCGAGATACACGGGCCGCCGCCCCAGGCGGTCCGACAGCGCGCCAAAGGCGGGGATGGCCGCCAGTTGCACCGCCGAACCGAGCAGCACCGCGTTGAGCAGCCCGGCCTTGCCCATGCCGAGCTGCTGCGAGCCGTAACTCAGCACCAGCACGGTGAAGATGTAGAAGTAGGCGTTCTCCGCAAAGCGCGCGCCCATCGCCAGCAGCACGTTGCGCGGATGCTCGCGCAGCACAGCGAGGATGGGCACATGCTTTTTGCCCGCGGTTTCCTGCTGTTCCATCTCCTTTTGCGCCTTGAGGAACACCGGGCTTTCGAGGATTTTCAGCCGGATGAACATGCCCACCGCCAGCAGCAGCACGCCGAGCAGGAACGGCACGCGCCAGCCCCAGCTCAGGAAGGCCGCCTCATCCATGCGGGAAAAAATCATGAACACCCCGTTGGCCAGCAGCATGCCCACCGGCACGCCCGCCTGCACCCAGCTCGCGTGATAGCCGCGCCGCCCGGTGTGGCTGTGCTCCACCGCCATCAGCACCGCGCCGCCCCATTCGCCGCCGACGCCGAAGCCCTGCACAAACCGCAGCGCCACCAGCAGCACCGGTGCCGCCACGCCGATCTGGTCATAGGTAGGCAGCAAGCCGATCAACACCGTGGCCACGCCCATCAGCATCAGCGTGGTCACCAGCATCGACTTGCGCCCCACCTTGTCCCCGAAATGCCCGAACACGATCCCGCCCAATGGCCGCGCAAAAAAGCCCACCGCATAAGTCGCAAACGCCGCCATCGTGCCGGTCAGGGGATCGACCGTGGGGAAGAACAGCTTGTTGAACACCAGCGCCGCAGCGGTGCCGTAGAGGAAAAAATCATACCACTCGATGGTGGTGCCGATGAAGCTGGCAATGACAACCCGGCGGGTGCTGGAGGAATCGGACGAAGGGCGCATAAAAAGCCATGCTGGATCAATCTTCGGGCATCAACACCGGGATGATCTTGTTGCCGTGGCGGCGATAGATGAGGAAATCATCATCCAAAGTCAAGATCACACTGTTCTTGTGCAATTCGGACAAACGGACAAGGCAGGCATCGGCGAGCGACATGGGCCGGTTGCGATAACGGCGCATCAACGCCCGCAGATCGCCCGCTTGCTCCTCGATCCCCAGGGCTACCCGGATCACCCCGCGCTCCAGGAGTTCAAACAAGGCATCCGTGTCCACACCTTCGCGTTTCAGCAGAAAAGCCGTCTCCGTCAGCACGGCCTCGCAGGTCAGCATGGGAGGCCGCAGCCGTTTCCATTGGGCCAGCACCCAGGCCGAATGCTCCAGATCAGCCGCCAGAAAGGAAACCAACGGACCGGTGTCCAGCAGCACCGGTCCGTTCATTGGCCGAAATCCTCCATGTATTTGGGATTCGTGGCGAGGTCTTTGGGCAGCCTCTTGAGCGAACCCGCCAGATCGCGGGCCAAATCATAGCACGAAGCGCCTGCGACCGTCTCCGGCTGTTCCAACTCCCGCTCCAAAGCCGCGCGCACCAGGGCCGATTTGGTCACCCGGCGCTGGCGGCTTTCCTGCTCCAGCCGCCGCAGCAGCGAGTCGGGCAATTTGAGGGAGATCGTGTTCATTAGCCGGAGGGTAATACGCGCTGTTCTTTTTGGCAATACGCATTTTGGTGAATGCGTCAGCCAAGGAAAGGCGCTTGCCAAAGTGCCAGAGCGGGCGGGAGCGGCAGACTTGGCAAGTCTGCCTCCTTGAGCGGAGGCTTTGGCAAGCCTCTTTCCTTGGCTCCGCGGCGCACCCGCTTCCCCGAGGTGACGGAGACAGGAAATGCGCAACATCTTCCCTACTGTTCGTTTGCTCTCCACCGAGTCATGCGTAGCATGAGTTTCCGCCTCCAATGCCCGCCAAAACCCCCGCCTCCCGCTCCCCCAAAACCAAGACCGCGCCCACCATGCGGTCGCCACGGAAAACCGCAAACGGAACACGAGCAAACGTCATCGAAATCCGCGGCGCGTGGCAGAACAACCTGCGCGGGATCGATCTCGACCTGCCGTTGGGCAAGCTCTGCGTTGTCACCGGGCCCAGCGGCAGCGGCAAGTCGTCGCTGGCGTTTGACACGATTTATGCCGAGGGCCAGAGGCGTTACGTCGAGACGTTCTCGCCCTACACGCGGCAGTTCTTCGAGCGCATGGACAAGCCGAAGGTCGATGCCATCCACGGCATCCCGCCCGCCATCGCCATCGAGCAAGTGAACAACATCCGTTCCACCCGCTCCACGGTCGGCAGCATCACGGAGATCAACGACTATTTGAAAATGCTGTTCCCGCGTCTGGCGGAGGGCAACTGCCCGGAGTGCGGGCGGCCCGTGCGCCCCGAGACCGCGGAGAGCATCCAGCACGCGCTGCTGCACGAGCACGCCGGCGCGACGGCGTTGATCGGCTTCGGCGTGCCCGTGCCGTCCGGTACCACGGCAGCGGATTTTTTCCCCTTTCTGCAAAGCCAGGGCTACCTGCGCGTGTGGCTCTACGGGGAAGTCATCCGCACCGAAGACCCGGAGGCGTTGAAAGGCAAAAAGCTGCCCGCCGTGGTCGTGGTCATCCAGGACCGGCTCACGCTGGAGGACAAATCCAAGGCCCGCCTCAGCGAAGCCATCGAAGCCTCCCTCCGCCTCGGCAAAGGTGCCGTTACCGTCAGTCTCTCAACCCTCAACTCTCAACTCTCAACCAAGAGCTACTCCACCGACTGGCGTTGCGCGGACTGCGACCGCGCCCTGCCCGCGCCCACGCCCGGTTTGTTCAGCTTCAACAACCCCATCGGCGCCTGCCCGGCCTGCCGGGGCTTTGGCCGCACGCTGGGGCTGGACATGCGCAAGGCCATCCCGGACGAATCCCTCAGCATCGCCGAAGGCTTGGTGCGGCCTTTCCAGGGAGAAACGTACAGCGAGTGCCAGCGGGATCTCGAGCGCGGCGCGCGGCGCAAGGACATCAGCCTGAAAAAACCGCTGGAGGACTTCACCGACGCCGAGCGCCGCTGGCTCATCGAGGGTGAGGGCGCCGATCCCGACGAAGCCTACAATCGCGGCGACTGGTACGGCGTGCGCGGCTTCTTCAAGTGGCTGGAATCCCGCTCCTACAAGATGCACGTCCGCATCTTCCTCAGC
This sequence comes from uncultured Verrucomicrobiaceae bacterium, assembly GCA_964573315.1. GTDB lineage: Bacteria > Verrucomicrobiota > Verrucomicrobiia > Verrucomicrobiales > Verrucomicrobiaceae > JAGRPD01. The sequence continues at coordinate 4,346 of CAZNKC010000163.1, forward strand.
CGCTTCCGCGCCTACACCACCTGCCCGGACTGCGACGGCGGACGCTTGAAAAAGGAGGCCTTTCACTACCGCCTCGGCGGCAAAACCATCGCCGAACTCTGGCGGATGCCGGTGGTCGATCTGCTGCCGTTTCTCCACACCCTGCCCGTGAGTCAGGCGGACAATGCCACCCGCATGTTGCGCGACGAGATCGCCTCCCGCCTCGGCTACATGGACCGCGCCGGGCTGGGTTACATCCACCTCGACCGCCAGACCCGCACGCTCTCCGGCGGCGAGCTGCAACGCGTCAACCTCACCACCTGCCTCGGCGCCTCGCTGGTGAACACGCTCTTCGTTTTGGACGAGCCCAGCATCGGCCTGCACCCGCGCGACATCGGCCGCCTCATCGGCGTCATGGAGGGGTTGCGTGACAAAGGCAACACCCTGCTCGTCGTCGAGCACGAGGAGGCCGTCATGCGCGCCGCGGATCACGTCATCGAGATCGGCCCCGGACGGGGCGGAAAAGGCGGCCTGCTCGTCTATGACGGCCCGCTCGCCGGGCTGGAAAAAGTCAAAAGCTCCCTCACCGCCGACTACCTCACCGGGCGCAAAACCATCCCCGTGCCCGCCACGCGCCGCCAAGCGCGGGATTTCCTCAAAATCACCGGCGCCCGCCAGAACAACCTCAAAAAACTCGACGTCGAAATCCCGCTCGGCGTGTTCTGCTGCCTCACCGGCGTGTCCGGCTCCGGCAAAAGCACGCTGGTGCATGAGGTGCTCTACCGCAATCTCCAGCGCCTGCGCGGCGAGGTCACCGAAGACGAGCCGGGCCTCGTACGAAGCATCACCGGCCACGAAAAACTCAGCCAAGTGATCATGGTGGACCAGTCCCCGCTGGCCCGCACACCGCGCTCGACACCCGCTGTGTACATCGGCGCGTTCGAGACCCTGCGCGAGTTGTTCGCCGCCACGGACGACGCCAAAGCCCAGGGAGTCACCCCCGGTTTCTTTTCCTTCAACTCCGGCCAGGGCCGCTGCGAACGCTGCGCCGGCAACGGCTTCGAGAAGATCGAGATGCAGTTCCTCAGCGATCTCTTCGTCACCTGCCCCGAGTGCGAAGGCAAACGCTACCAGCCCCACGCCCTGGCGATCAAGCTCGACGGCAAAAGCATCCACGACGTGCTGCAAATGACCATCGAGGAAGCGGTCGAGTGGTGTAGCTCAGGCATCCTGCCTGAGAGGAGTCATTCAGGCATTCTGCCTGAATCCGAATCCCGCGCCAACAAAGCCCAAGCCAAACGCTTCGCCTCCATCGCCGAGCAACTCCGCGTCCTGGTCGAAGCCGGACTGGGCTATCTCAAGCTGGGGCAGCCGTTGAACACGCTTTCCGGGGGGGAAGCGCAGCGGTTGAAGCTGGTGGGGCATCTGCTCTCTTCAAATCCGAAATCCGAAATCCGAAATCCGAAATTGTCGTCGTTGCTCCTCCTCGACGAGCCCACCACGGGCCTGCACTTCGACGACATCGCGCTGCTGGTGCAGCTCCTCCAGCGGCTCGTCGATCAAGGCAACAGCCTCATCGTCATCGAGCACAACCTCGATGTCATTCAATGCGCCGACTGGATCATCGATCTCGGACCGGAGGCGGGTGCTGCCGGCGGACAGGTCGTCGCCACCGGCACGCCGGAGGACATTGCGCGATGCGCGGACTCCTGGACCGGCAGGTATCTCGCGGAAAAATCCGAAGCCCGAAATCCGAAATCCGAAAGGCTCGCCCTTGCGGAGGAACCGGCGGTTTACGGAGCATCGAACATTCGGGCTTCGGATTTCGGATTTCGGAATTCCATCCTCATCCGCGGCGCGCGCGAGCACAATTTGAAGAACATCACCGTCGAAATCCCGCGCGACGAATTCGTCGTCGTCTCCGGTCTCAGCGGCAGCGGCAAATCCTCGCTCGCCTTCGACCTCGTGTTCGCCGAAGGCCAGCGGCGCTTTCTCGACAGCATGAGCGTCTATGCGCGCACCTTTGTGGAGCAGATGGAGAAGCCGGAGGTGGACATGATCTCCGGCGTGCCGCCCACGGTCGCCATCGAGCAGCGCATCTCGCGCGGCGGCGGCAAATCCACCGTGGCCACCGTCACCGAAGTCTGGCATTTTCTGCGCCTGCTGTTCGCCAAGCTCGGCACGCAGTTCTGCCCCAAGTGCCAGGTGCCCGTGGAAAAGCAAAGCGTCAGCGCCATCGTGCAAAGCATCGCCACCCTGGCGAAAAAAAGTGAACTGCATCTGCTGGCCCCGCTCATCAAGGCGCGCAAAGGCTTCCACACCGAAGTCGCCGAACACGCGCGCAAGCACGGCATCGAGACCCTGCTCGTCGATGGCGTCTTCAAAAGCACGATGAATTTCAAAAAGCTCGAACGCTTCAAAGAGCACACCATCGACGCCGTCGTCGCCCGCGTGGACAAGGGAACGAAAGAAACGCAACTCCGCCCGCTGGTGGAGCAGGCGATCAAAATGGGCAAAGGCACGCTGCGTGTGCTGCTGCCGGACAAATCCATCCAGGTGCTGAACACCGAAATGAGCTGCCCCGGCTGCGGCATGTCGTTCGAGGAACTCGACCCGCGCCTGTTCTCCTTCAACAGCCCGCACGGCTGGTGCCCGGACTGCCGCGGTTTCGGATTCCAAGTCCATCAACACGGCGCGGAACCGCGTCGCGATGACATGTCCCGGCTCGAAGCCGAACTCGAGGAAGAGCGCCGTGTCAGCCGCGGCGACTCCGATGAGGAAGACGAAAAAGAGCGCGTCATCTGCCCGAGCTGCCAAGGCAGCCGCCTCAATGAAATCGCCCGCAGTGTGAAGCTGAAAGTGGGGCAAGCATCTTGCTTGCCCGCATCCAACCGTTCGGCAACCAAGACGCTTGCCCCACTTACCATCCAGGAGATCAACGCCCTGGCCGCCCGCGATGCCGCGACCATCGTCGAGACCTTCCGCTTCGACGGCACGCAGGCCGTGATCGCGCGCGACATCCTGACCGAGATCAAGCAGCGCCTCAAATTCATGCAGGAAGTCGGCCTCGGTTACTTGCAGCTCAACCGCGGCGCCGACACCCTCAGCGGCGGCGAGGCCCAGCGCATCCGCCTGGCCGCGCAACTCGGCTCGAACCTGCGCGGCGTGCTTTACGTGCTGGACGAACCCACCATCGGCCTGCACCCGCGCGACAACGTCCGCCTGCTCGACACCCTCACCGCCCTGCGCGACAAAGGCAACTCCCTGCTCGTCGTCGAGCACGACGACGACACCATGCGCCGCGCCGACACCATCATCGACCTCGGCCCCGGCGCCGGTCGCTTCGGTGGTGAAGTCGTCGCCCAGGGCACGCTCAAACACATCCTCAAAGACAAGCACAGCGTCACCGGCCACGCCCTGCGCGAACCCATGCGGCATCCGCTCAAAGGCAGCCGCCGGCCTTTGCCGGAGGGCGGGATTGGATTCCCGCCCACTTCAAAAAAGAAAACCGCCGCACGAACGAAAGACCGGAATAATGGGCAGGAATCCAATCCTGCCCTCCCCTCCCCCGGCTGGCTCACCATCACCAACGCCCACGCCAACAACCTCCGAAACATCGACGTCCACATCCCACTCTCCCGCCTCACCGTCATCACCGGCGTCAGCGGCAGCGGCAAGAGCACCTTCATGCACAGCGTCCTGCTGCCCGCCGTCAAGGACGCCCTCGCCAAACCTAACAAAGGCCGCAAAAAAAAGAAAACCTCCGCGCCGCCTTGGAAAAGCATCACCGGCACGCAGCATCTCAACGCCGTTTATGAGGTCGATCAAAGCCCCATCGGCAAAACCAGCCGCTCCTGCCCCGCCACCTACGTCGGCGTGCTGGACGACATCCGCAAACTCTTCGCCCAACTGCCGCTGTCACGCGCGCGCGGCTACGAGCCGGGCCGCTTCTCCTTCAATACCGAAGGTGGCCGCTGCGAGACCTGCCAGGGCAACGGCGAGATCAAGGTGGAGATGAACTTTCTCCCCACCACCCGCATCCACTGCGAGATCTGCAACGGCCTGCGCTTCAACAGCGCCACGCTCGAAGTCGAATACAACGGCCAAAACATCGGCCAAGTGCTCAAAATGAGCATCAGCGAAGCCGCCGAGTTTTTCGCCAGCCAGCCGCGCATCGCCCGCCCGCTGCAACTGCTGGCGGACACCGGCGCCGGCTACCTCCAGCTCGGCCAGCCCAGCCCCACGCTCAGCGGCGGCGAGGCGCAAAGATTGAAACTCGTCACCGAACTCAGCGCCGGCCAGGGCCGCACCGCCACCGAGCGCCTGCGCGGCCTCAAGAACGCCAAGCGCAACCTCTACCTCATCGAGGAACCCACCATCGGCCTGCACATGGCCGACGTCGCCCGCCTGCTCGACCTCCTCCACCGCCTCGCGGACGAAGGCCACACCGTCGTCGTCATCGAGCACCACCCCGACGTCTTCGCCGAGGCGGATTACCTCATCGACATCGGCCCCGAAGCCGGCGCCGAAGGCGGCCGCCTCGTCGCCGCCGGCACCCCGGAGCAAGTCGCCCAACACAAGACCAGCCGCACCGCGCCGTTTTTGAAGGCGCTGTTACCGTCCCCCAAAAATAGCAGTGCCCACACGAACTAGCGTGCTGCCTTCCTCAATGGCGATTTCAAAATCGTGGCTCATGCCCATGGAGAGTTCGGGCAGAGGGTGTCCGGAGCGGATTTGCAGTTCGTCCCGCAAGATGCGGAGGGCGGCGAAGTGGGGGCGGGTTTTTTCGGGGTCGGGATCGAAGGGCGGGATGCCCATGAGTCCCTGGATGTGGAGGCGGTCGAGGGCGAGGAGGTCGTCGAGTTGGGCTTTGAGTGTTTCGGGATCGAAGCCGTGCTTGCTGGCCTCACCGCCGGTGTTGACTTCGAGATAGACCCGGGGGCGAAGATCGAGTTCGGCGGCGATGCGTTGAATCTGGCGGGCAAGGTCGAGGGAGTCGAGGCTTTGGATGGCTTCGACGTGCGGAAGGATTTTGCGGACTTTGTTGCTTTGCAGGTGGCCAATGAGATGCCAGCGCAGATGCGGCGGCAGCGCGGGAATCTTGGCGAGCGCCTCCTGCACGCGATTCTCGCCGAAGAGAACCTGCCCCGCCGCGACGGCTTCGAGAATGGCCTCGACGGGGAAGGTTTTGGAAACGGCCATGAGTTCGACACTGCCGGGAGCGCGTCCGGCGCGGGCGGCGGCGGTTTGCACGCGGTCAAGGATGGCATGGAGACGGTCGGCGAGGGAGGGCATGGAGGCAAGTCAAGAGGTCAAAAGTCAAGCCGTCAAGAGCGCGGACATTCGGGCTTCGGATTTCGGATTTCGGATTTCGGATTTCGGATTTCGGGCTCGCCTTGATTGAGCATTGACCGGCAGCCGTATCGCCATGATGGTTTTCGGTTATTCACGCGTTTTTATACTTTGGCTTATGAAATTGGCTTTTTCTCTTGCGGGCATCCTGGTGGTGCTGCCCTGGCTGGCCCAGGCGCAGCCGATTGACATTTCCTCCGGCGCCTGGGATGGCGTGGTGAACATCGACGCCTCCGTGCAGGTGCCGGACTACCGGGAGCCGTGGAACGGCGGACGGCCCGCGGGCGGTTCGGGCACGGGTTTTCTCATCGGCAAAAACCGTTTCCTCACCAACGCCCACGTCGTCAGCAACGCCACCAAGCTCGTCATCCGCTCCTCCAACGATCCCGAGCCGCACCCGGCGCGCATCGTCCACATCGCGCATGACTGCGACCTCGCGCTGCTGGAGGCGGAGGACGGCAAGCACTTTGAGCACTTGAAGCCGCTGAAGCTGGGCGGCATCCCGAAACTGAACACCGAGGTCATAGCGGTCGGTTACCCCATCGGCGGGGATCGCATCTCGGTGACGCGCGGCGTGGTGTCCCGCATCGACTTCCGCCAGTACAGCCACAGCGGCGTGGACAGCCACCTGTCCATCCAGGTGGACGCCGCCATCAACCCCGGCAACTCCGGCGGCCCAGTGCTGCAGGACGGGCGCGTCGTCGGCGTCGCCTTCCAGGGTTACAGCGGCAACGTGGCGCAGAACGTCGGCTACATGATCCCGGTGCCGGTGATCGAGCGGTTTCTCAAGGACATCGAAGACGGCAGCTACGATCATTACGTCGATCTGGCGGTGAGCGATTTCGCGATCGAAAACCCCGCGCAGCGCAAGGCTCTCGGCTTGGCGGACAACGGCGTGGGCGTGATGGTGGGCAGCGTGGAGCCGGCCGGCAGCGGCGGAGACGTGTTGCAGATTGGCGATGTCATCCTCTCCATCGACGGCAGCCCGGTCTATAACAACGGCCTCATCAAGCTCGATGACGAGCTGGTGAACATGAACGAAGCGGTGGAGCGCAAGTTCTCCGGAGACACCATCGAGATGGAATACCTGCGCGCCGGCAAAAAACAAAAAGCGACCGTCGAACTGCGGCGCTTCGAGCCTTACCTGCGGCTCGGCAATGTCTATGACGAACGCCCGCGCTACCTGGTCTATGCCGGGCTGGTCTTCCAGCCGCTGGAACGCAATCTCATGGACGCCCACAACATCCAGGATCCGCTGGTCAATTATATCTTCGACAACTTCCTCAACGAGAAGCTTTATGTCGAACGGCCCGAGCCGGTCATCCTCACCAACGTGCTGCCGGACGAGGTGAACACCTATCTCACGCCTTACGCACACGGTGTCGTCGATGAAATCAACGGCATGAAAATCACCCGCTTGGCCGATGTAAAAACGGCGCTGGCAAAAAAGAACGGCGACGAGTCTTTCGTGGTGGTGCGGCTGCTGGAAGTCAACCGCCCGCTGGTGCTGCGGCGTGACTTGGCCGAGGCCGCGCATCCGCGCATCATGCAGACCTACAACATCCGCGAGGACGCCTACCTCGGCGAGTGAATCACGGCTTTCGAACCCTTCACCCGATCCGCTTTTCCATGAAAACGCCTTTCCTTCCCTTCATCGCGCTGCTGCTGCTGTCCAGCCCCGCCGGCGCGCAGGTGCCTGCCGATGCGCCCGCCGACGCGGACACCGCCATTCTGCCTTCGACCGAGGTCGTCAACGAACCCACCGCCCCGGCCCGGCGGCGCCAGCTCTTGGAAACGCCGCAGGCCATCATCAAGACCAGCTCCCTGCTCAAGGTCAATGTCACCTACCAGCAGTTTAGCCCCCACATCCCCTGGCAGAAGGAATCCCCCGGCTCCCGGCGCGGCCTTGGCGTGGTGCTGGAGGGAAATCAAATCCTGGTCACCGCGCAGATGGTGGCGGACGCCACCTACATCGAGCTGGAACTGCCGGAGAGCGGCCAGAAACTCCCGGCGGAGGTCAAGGCCGTCGATTACGAAGCCAACGTGGCCTTGCTCGCCGCCGGCGATACGGAGCGCGCCAAGAGCTTCTTCGCTGATCTCAAACCCATGCCGCTGGATACCAGCGCGCGCATCGGCGACGCGCTCTCCGTCTGGCAAATCGGCCCATCCGGCGACCTCATCGTGACGCCGCTGCGCGTCTCCAAGGTGGAGACGGCGCGCTACTTCGTGGATGGCTCCGTCTTCCTCGCTTATGAAGGCAACGGCATCATCCGCAGCGAGGGCAACAGCTTCACCCTGCCCGTGGTCAAGGGCGGCAAGCTGGCCGGCCTGCTGCTACGCTACGACTCGAAAAACCAAGTCACCACCGTCCTGCCCGCGCCCATCATCCAGCACTTCCTCAAGGACACCGCCGACGGTGATTATCAAGGCTTCCCCAACCTCGGCGTCGAATTCCAGCTCACGCTCGACGAGCAGTTCCGCGACTACCTGGGCATGAAACCGGGCGATGGCGGCATGTACGTCAGCCGCGTGATGAAAGGCATGACCGGCGATCTCATCGGCCTCAAGGAGGGCGACATCATCACCTCCGTCAACGGCTTCGCCATCGACTCCCGCGGCAACTACAAAGACCCGCAATACGGCACGCTGAGCGTCAGCCACGTCGTGCGCGGCCGCGCTTTCGTCGGCGACCCGCTCAAGGTGACTGTGAAGCGCGAGGGCAAGGAGCAGGTTTTGGAAGGCAAACTCGCGCGCAAAGATCCCTCGGAAATGATCGTCTCCCCCTATCGCTTCGACCAAGGCCCGAACTACCTGCTGGCGGGCGGGTTGTTGTTCCAGGAGCTTTCGCAGACTTACCTCGAATCTTTTGGCCGCGACCGCCGCAGCGGCCCCGTGCTGCGCCTCGCACGCGTCGCCAAAAATCCGGAGGAGCACGAGGAAAAAGGCCGCAAAAAGATCATCTTCCTCAGCGCCGTGCTGCCCACCCCCAGCGCGCAGGGCTACGAGCGCATGGGCGGCCAGATCATCGATGAAGTCAACGGCGTGCTCATCAAAGACCTGCACGACCTGGATGAGGCTTTCAAAAAACCCGTCAACGGCGTCCACATCATCAAGCTCGAAGAGTTCCCCCATCTGCTCCACATCGACGCCGTGGCCATGGAGCGCGACAACATG
>CAZNKC010000164.1:0-12733 GCA_964573315.1 uncultured Verrucomicrobiaceae bacterium
CGGCGACGGACGCGGCGGCGGCGGCAGGTGCCGGCGCTGTGCCATGCCATGCGAATAAACAGAGGTCCGTAGTGGCCGAAGTCCGCCGGCCACCAGTCCTGCGAGTCGGTCATCAGCGCGGCGAGATCAGCCTTCAACGCGTCGTAGTCGAGGCTCTTGAACTCTTCCGCATAATTAAAGTCCTCGCTCATGGGATTGGACTTGGCGGAATGCTGGTGCAGGAGTTCGACCTTCAGCGCTTTCGGCCACCAGTCGCGGTTGGTGGTGCCGGTGCTGGGCGCGTGATGGAAGGGGCAATTGCCTTGCGGGGCAGTGGCGGATGAGGCAGCTCCGGTTGCGGGGCATTGTGAGGCTTCGTCTGGCATGGGTTTTCTGTTTTGCTAGGTTAAAAAGAAGGTGAGTGGTCGGGACTTCAGCAATACGCGCAAGGGCGCGGATCGGGAACGATTAAATATGCCGGGATTCGCCTTTTGTCCAAGTGTGAATGGGGTCTTTGCCGGCACGGTTTGCTTCCGGCTATTGGGCTTGCAGCGTTTCAGTAAAGAAGGCAATTGTCCGTTCCCAAGCGAGTTTGGCGGCGGCTTCGTCATACCTGGGGGTGGTGTCGTTGTGGAAGCCGTGGTTGGTGCCGGGATAAGTGTGGGCGGTGTAACGGATCTTGGCTTCCTTGAGCGCGGCTTCATAGGCAGGCCAGCCTTCGTTGACTCTGGGATCCTGTTCGGCGTAGTGGATCAGGAGTTCGCCTTTGATCTTGGGGACGTCCTCAGCAGCAGGCTGGCGTCCGTAGAAGGGCACGGCGGCGAGGATCAGACCGGGCAGACGCACGGCGAGCGTGTTGGCCATGCCGCCGCCATAGCAGAAGCCGACGACACCCATTTTGCCGTTGCAGGCCTCGTGTTTGGCGAGCCAGCGGGCGGCGGCGATGAAGTCCTCGATCATTTGCGCGGGATCACGCTGGGCCTGAAGCGTGCGGCCTTCGTCGTCGCTGCCGGGATAACCGCCGAGCGGGAACAGGGCATCCGGCGCAAAAGCCACGAAGCCTGCGATGGCGACACGGCGGGCAACATCTTCGACATAGGGATTAAGGCCGCGGTTTTCATGGACGACGATCACGCCCGGGGCTTTGCCCACGGCTTTGGCCGGCTTTACCAGCAGGCCGCGCATCCGGCCCGCGCCCTGCGGGGATTCATATTCCGCATAGCCGGCCTCAATGCGGGGATCGTCTTTGGCCACCTGCCCGGCGAGCGCGTAGTTCGGACTGAGCATTTGCAGCAGCGAGGCGGCGGTGATGCTGCCGGCGGCAAAGCGCGCGGCTTGGTCCATGAAGCCGCGCCGGTCGAGGCGACCATGCACATACTCATCGTAAAGGTTCAGCAGATCCTGGTCGAAGTCGGAGGCGGTTTGGCGTTTCATCCCGCCAAGCTACAAAATCCATGGGGATTTGAAAAGTCTGTAATTGGGTCGCTGATCCCGGCATCGCCTGCCGGGGAAAACGAGGCCGGCGCCGTGGCGGGCGAAAGGATGATGGTGGATTCAGACGCCGCGTTCCTTGGTTTCCAGGTCTTCCACAGGGAGTTCTCCAGTGGCCGCGCTGCCGAGCCCCAAGCCCGCCATGCCGCCCATCCCCATTCCGGCACCCATGCCCATGCTTCCTCCACCACTGCCTCCGCGAGCTTCCTTTCCGCCCTGCTCGCCTTCGGCTCCGCCTTTGCCTTTTCCACGCTCGCCCCCGCCGCCCGGTCTGGCTGGGCCTTGCATTGGAATTTCCAGATCCGCCGGCACGGGTTCCAGGTCCAGTGCTCGGCGGATGAAATCCCGCAAGGAAACGACCAGCGCGTGCGTGTGGACTTGGCGGCCCGCCACCAGTTCTCGTGCCGCATTCCCGGCCATGCGCACCTGCTCTTCCGTCCCAAGCAGGATGATATCTGAAAGCGCCGCTTCCACTGTATCCCGCATCCGCCGGGAGCGATCAGAGCCGCCGTGCTGGTCCTCTGTCGTTATCCGTTCGCCTTCGTCATCGGGAGAGGACGGCGACTCCGCGCGCTGCCGCAGATCACGCAGATGGGTGGGGTCCACCGCCAAGTCGCCGGTAAAAGAGCTGCCCAGCGTCTTGTAGGCGGCGATGAGCGCACGCAGCCGTTCATTGATCTGCCGGTTTGTCCGTTCCCGCCGCTGCTGGATGGTGGACATCGCCAGCATGCGGAAGCCCACACCGATCACCGTGATCATGGCAAGCGCCGCCAGGGTGGAAAGAAGGTTTTGCAAGGAAGTGAAATCAAGACCGCGCATGGCGTCAATGTCACCCGTTCTCCAGCCGAAAGAAACGGTTTATTTGCGCGCCGCGGGATCCTGATAGGAAGACAAGTTGGCAGCTTGGTTGAGGGTGGTGTGGAAGATTTGCAGGCCTTCGTTGGCTTGGGCGTCGGTGAGGTTGAGGGGGGGGAGCCAGCGGACGACTTTGGGGCCGGCGGGGACGACGAGCAGGCCGGCTTCGAGCAGTTGGGCGGCCAGCCAGATGGAGGCGGGTTTGCCGGAGGCTCGCACGGTTTCGAGCGCGTTGAGGCGGGCTTCGTCCAGTTCGAATCCGATCATCATGCCGTGGGCGCGGATGTTGGTGATGAGCGGCTGTTGCCAGGAGGCGACTTCGTCGGCGATGCGGCGGCCGAGCGTGGCGGCGCGGGCGGGGAGGTTGTCGCGCAGGATGACGTTGAGCGTGGCCAGTCCGACGGCGCAGGCCAGCGGGCTGCCGCCGTAGGTGGCGCCGTGGGTGCCTGGTCCGAGCAGACCGGTCAAATTTCGGACTTCGGATTTCGGATTTCGGATTTCATGATCGCGTACCCAGAACGCGCCGAGGGGATAACCGGAGCCGATGGATTTGGCCCAACTGACGGCGTGCGGCTGGATTTCATCGCCGGGGACGATACCGCGCCAACCGCAGGTGTCGCCGGTGCGGCCGAGGCCGCATTGGACTTCGTCGAAGAGCAGGAGCAGGTCGTGCTGGTTGCAAAGGGACTGGGCGGCGTGCAGGAATTCGGGGGAGGCGGGGTTGACGCCGCTTTCGCCCTGGATGGGTTCGAGCAGGATGGCGACGGTGCGTTCGGTGATGGCGGCGGCGAGGGCGGCGGCGTCGTTGAAGGGAACATAGACGAAGCCGGGCACGATGGGGCCGAAGCCGCCATGGATTTTTTCCTGCGCGGTGGCGCTCATGGCGCCGAAGGTGCGGCCATGAAAGCTGCCGGTGAAGGTGATGATCTCATGGCGCGGAGTGCCATCGGGCAGCGGGGTGTGGACGCCGTATCTGCGGGCCAGTTTGATGAGGCCCTCGTTGGCTTCGGCGCCGCTGTTGCAGAAGAAGCATTTGCCGGGGATGCGGACGATTTCCTCGACCAGGACGCGGGCCAGCATGGCCTGCTGCTTGATGCAGTACCAGTTGGAGACGTGCATCAGGGTGCCGGCCTGCCGGGCGAGGGCTTCGACGACCTCCGGGTGGGCATGACCGAGCGGGCACACGGCGACGCCGCCGGCGAAGTCGAGGTATTTTTTCCCTGTGTTGTCCCAGAGATACGGGCCTTCACCGCGCTCGGGCCAGAGGGGGAAGCGGCCGTAGTTGGGCAGGACGTATTGATCCAGCCAAGCGGGGTCGAAGTCGGGGGTGGTGGGGGGCATGTTAGGTGAGAAATGAGAAGGGAAAGAAAGGGTGCTTCCGGGAAGTGGGTGCGGGATTTCGATTCATGTCGGGCCAGAATCGGGATAAAAGAGGAGCATTGATTGGAGGAAGAGTCGCAAGGAGCGCGGCAGCGTTTGGAGTGCGGGGCTTGGCACCGCTTTGGATGGGCGCGGCCAAGCGGCGGTGCAAGCGGAAGGCGCGTCCGTTCTGCTGCCCCGCACCCAATCCAAAGCGCCGGCAACCGGCGCACTCCAAAGACGCTGCCGCGCCGGGCTTTGCGCCAGATCGGGGACGATGTGCCGGCATAAGGAGTGACAAGCTGAATGGCGTGTTCAACGGGCGGAGAAGACGGGGAAGGGTTATTCCCCGGCGGAGCCGGCGGGTTCGGCGTCGAGCAGTTCGCGGAGGTTGTACTTGGTGTAGCGGGTGTGGCTGGCGAGGTTTTTGGAATCGGCGTTGGCGACCCAGAAGTCGAGGGTGTCGGGGGCGAAGAGGACGGACTGGATGTTGGAGGTCATGCAGACGGGGCGGGTCATGAGGTCGCGCGCGCTGCCGGCGTCGAACTGGCCGTAGGCGTTTTTGACGCGCTCGACGAGGGCGTTGTAGCGGTCGCCGGCGGAGAGGAGGACGGTGTCTTCGAGGGGAGTGGGCAACTGCGGGTGGGTTTCTCCGGCCCAGATGGTTTCGAATTTTTCCGGGGTGGCGGCGATGCCGACGGCGCGGTTGGTTTTGGCGTCGGAGATGACGTAGTAGTACTCGCAGGTGCGCGGGGTGGCGCGCATGATTTCGACAGCTTCGTCAATGGTGCTGGCGCGCTCCATGACTTCGCGCATGAGCTGGGCCATGGGTTTGCCGTCCCAGTTGCCTTCGCCGCGCCCGCCCATCTCGCCGATGGCGACGTGTTTTTCATTCATGGCGGTGACGGTGCCGAGGAAGCCGGCGTAACCGAGGTTGACCCAGGCGTTGCCTTGATCGGGGCGGACGACGATGACGCAGGCGCTGCGCTCGAGGCCGACGCCCTTCATGTAATCAAGCACGCGGCCATGATAGAGGCGGCCGCCGACGGTGGCTTTGCCGTAGAGGGCGAAGCCGCTGCAATGGAAGAGTTCGGGGAAAAAGTTGGCGAGGCGGGCTTCCTCGATGCGGACGCCGGCGGCGGCGGCCATGGCGTCCATTTCCCGCAGGTGGCGTTCGTCGGTGAAGGGTTGCAGGCGGGCCTGCGCTTCCTCGATCTCGCCGAAGAACCAGCGGCCCTTGGGCAATGAAGTGCCGACACCGACGCCGTAGAGGATGTGATCGACGAGATGACGTACTTCTTTTTTCATCAGTGTGCCGTGCTGCTCGCCCATTTCTTCCGGGGTGCCTTGGAGGAAAAGGACGCGGGTGCCGTCGTGCATCTCCAGCCGGCCTTTGCCATGGCTGGCGATGAGGCGGCGCTCTCCGGTGGCGGGGCCGAGCGGGGGTAGTTTATGGGTGGCGATGGAGAGGGCGGAGGGGATGAAGCGCGTGAGATGGCTGAGCGCCACGGTCTCGATTTTGTCGCCGGGGCGTTCGGGGATTTGCCAGGCTTCGGCGGGGAGGCCGTCGGGATGGAGGTCGTTGCGGCGGAAGTCGAGGACGAATTTGTTTTTGCCGTCGGTGTAGGCGATGCGGGCGGGGCCGTCGTCATGATCGCTCACCCAGATGGAAAGGGTGAAGCTCGGCAGTTTCATGGCGGCGCGGGTCTCGGAGCGCGGGGTGATGCGGACGCCGGAGCAAGGCTCGCCGTGCAAGGTCTTGGCGGGCAGGGATTCGAAGGAGCAGAGCAGAGGCAGCAGCATGATTTGCTCGCGTTTGATGGGGATTTTGAAATCGGGCAGGCGGGTGCCGTCGGGCGTGGGGTCGGTTTGGAAACGCGGCGCGTCCGGGGAACCGACGAGGCCGAATTGTTTTTCGGCGGCGTGCAGCCAGAGTTGGTTTTGATGGCGGCCGATGGAGTAGGTCTCGTCCTTGACGGTGGTGGAGAGCTTGACGCGGTCGGGCGCTTGCCAGGTGAGTGTGAAGCGCTGGCCGGCGAATTCCTTGGGCAGGCCGGTGGCGGAGACGATTTCGATCTCGGTGGTGAAAGCGGGCGCTTGCGTGTCCGGCGCGGGGGCGAGCACGCTGGCCCAGAGATTGGCGATGGAGAGGACGCGCTTGGCGAGGGCGGCGTCCTCGGCGCGGAGTTGCGGCGGGAGCAGGCAGATGAAGGCCAGCAAGAGGAAGCAAACGAGTGGGCGAGGTTTCATGGGGTTGGAGTGTTTGATGCGGCGATTCTAGTTGAAGCCATTGGATGGGTCAACAGGTGTGGCGGCGTCTTTGTGAGCGCCGTGTTTTTCCCGTCCGCTTGACACATCACGGACGCTGGCGGACAATCGTTTCATGAAAACGCAAATACCTGCGGCTTCCATTTCATGGCCTTACGGGGTTGAGGTGCAGACGACGAACGAGGGTCTGCTGCTCACGCCACGCCGCAAACCGCGCGAGGGCTGGGCTGGGGCGTTCCGCCATGCCAAGTCGAGCAAGGACGAACTCGTGGAAGTGCGCCAAGTGCGGAATCAGTTCGATGCGGAGGAGTGGCAGTGGTGAGGTTTGGAACAAAGGAATAATGAACAGAACCCCGGAGGGGTTCCCCATGAATAGCCGGGGGTGGAGGAACGAAACCCCCGGTCATGCCGTGGACGTTTCTTCTTGTTGAGGGCGAACCCTGAAAGGGTTCCCCAATGCTGGCGACGGTCCGTTCCCCGCATTGGGCAACCCCTCCAGGGTTGATCCACACCAACTGCTGTGTTGCTGTCACACCGGGGGTCGTTCGACCCCCGGCTATTCATGGAGAACCCCTCCGGGGTTCGCGAGACTTTTCATGGTGAATCCCATTGGGGTTCGTGACCTCCAAAAACTCGCCATCGCCTTCCGTCAAAGAGTATCGTTTGCTTCCCTTGAAATCAAGCTTCGAGGGGCTTATTTTTGCATCCTACAGGGTGGCTTTGTTGCGCTCTCAAAGCAGCTCGTTGACGAAACGAACGGGGTCGAAGGGCTGGAAGGCGCCGGCGGTTTCGCCGAGGCCGATGAAGCGGGTGGGGACTCCGAGTTCCTGCTGGATGGGGACGAGGATGCCGCCTTTGCCGCTGCCGTCGAGCTTGGTGACGATGACGCCGGTGAGGGGGACGGCTTTGTGGAATTCGCGCGCTTGTTGGAGGGCGTTGGAGCCGGTGGTGGCATCAACGACGAGCAGGACTTCGTGCGGGGAGGTGGGGTCTTTGCGGCCGACGACGCGGCAGATTTTTTTGAGTTCCTCCATGAGGTTGTGCTTGGTGTGGAGGCGGCCGGCGGTGTCGCAGATGAGGAAGGGGGCGCCGGTGCGTTCGGCTTTTTCATAACCGTCGAAGCAGACGGCGGCGGGGTCGCAGTTGGGCGGGCCTTTGACGAGGGGGATGTCGAGGCGGCCGGCCCAGACTTGGAGCTGCTCGACGGCGGCGGCGCGGAAGGTGTCGGCGGCGGCGAGAACGATGTCGTGGCCCTGATGGCGCAGGAGGTGGGCGAGCTTGGCGGTGGAGGTGGTCTTGCCGGCGCCGTTGACGCCGACCATGAGGATGACTTTGGGACGGCCATCGGGGTGCGGCAGCAGGGGCGGGATCTCCGCCGGCAAGATGGCGCGGATGTGGTCGCGGGCGACTTGCAGGATGTCCTCGCCGTTGAGCTTGCGGCCGAGGGCGCGGAGGTCTTCGACGATGCGCATGGCGAGCCGGGGGCCGAGATCACCGGCGATGAGGGAGGATTCGAGGTCGTCCCAGTCGAAGTCGGGCTTGCTGAAGCGGGCGAGGAGGGATTTGAAGAAGCCGGCCATGGGGGGAGGGGCAGAGCGCAGGGGGCAGGGCGCAGAGGGGGGGGCGCTTTGCGCTATGCGCCCTGCTCTTTGCTCGTTTGCGGTTTGGGGTGGTGGGCGGTGGTTTCTTGGGGGCGGATTTGGTGGGCGAGCTTGTGGAGGATGCCGTTGACGAAGGAGCCGGATTCACCGCCGCCGAGCATTTTGGCGACTTCGATGGCCTCGTTGAGGATGACGGGCGCGGGCACGTCGGTGGCGGTGGCGAGTTCGTGGGCGGCGAGGCGGAGGACGTTGCGATCCACGGCGGCGAGGCGCTCGAAGCTGTAGTTTTCCACGAGCGCGCGGATTTGCTCGTCGATGCGCGGGCGGTCGCTGAGGACGCCGTTGATCAAGGCTTCCGCGAAGGCGCGCGCGGGGCCTTTGATGCTATGAAGCTCCCAAAAAGCGGTGCGTTCAGCGCCGCCTTCGGTGGAGCCGTGCATTTCATTGGCGAAGAGGTATTGCACCGCCGCCAGCCGTCCGTCTCGTCGTTTTCCCATGAGATCAAAAAAGCGGAGGTGTCAGGCGCCGGTGGTGTCGGTGCCGGAGAATTTGGCGCGCATGGCGGCGAAGAGGCGGATCATGTTGACGGCGACGCGGGCGGCTTCGGTGCCGCGGTTGATGGTGGCGCTGAGGCAGCGTTCCTCGGCTTGCTCTTCGTTGTCGAGCAGCAGCACTTCGTGGACGATGGGGACGCAATGGGTGGTGGCGGCGCGCTGGAGGGCGTCGGTGACGGAGGCGGCGACGAGGTCGGCGTGCTCGGTGGCGCCGCGCAAGATGACGCCGAGGGCGATGACGGCGTCCGGCTGCGAGCTGCGCAGGATGAGTTCGGCGCAAACGGGGACTTCAAACGCGCCGGGCACGCGGTAGGAGGTGATGGTGGCGTTCGGGGCGATCTCTTGGATTTCGTCCTTGGCGGCGTTGAGCAGGCCTTCAACGTAGTCTTCGTTGTAAAGACTGGCGACGATGGCGATGGAAAGCCGCTCCTGGGTGGGGCGGGGGCGGAGGGGGATGGGGCCGGGCATGGGGGGATCGGTGGGATGTAGGCAGTTGGCGGTGGATCGTCCTCCTACTCGTCCTCGAAAATCCGAAGTCCGAAATCCGAATGTTAAGGGCGAGGAGGCAGCGGTCAGAGTTTGTGGCCGAGCTTGGTCTTTTTGGTTTCGAGGTAGCGGGCGTTGTGCTCGTTGGGTTCTTGTTTGATGGGGACTTGCTCGATGATTTCGAGGTTGTGGCCGTCGAGGCCGACGACTTTGCGGGGGTTGTTGGTCATGAGGCGGATTTTGCGGATGCCGAGGTCGGAGATGATTTGAGCGCCGATGCCGTAGTCGCGCAAGTCCATGGGGAAGCCGAGCTTGAGGTTGGCTTCGACGGTATCGAGGCCTTCCTCCTGGAGTTTGTAGGCTTGGATTTTGCCGTGGAGACCGATGCCGCGTCCTTCGTGGCCGCGCATATAGACGATGACGCCGGCGCCTTCCTGCTCGACGCGCTCCATGGCGGCGTGGAGCTGGCTGCCGCAGTCGCAACGGCGTGAGGCGAAGATGTCACCGGTGAGGCATTCGCTGTGGACGCGCACGAGGGCGGGGACGGCAGGGTCGATCTCGCCTTTGACGAGGGCGATGTGGTGGGTGCCGTCCAGGACGCTGCGGTAGAGGTGCAGACGGAAGCTGCCGTAGTCGGTGGGCATGTCCACTTCCTCGACTTTTTCGATGAGCCGCTCGCTGCGGCGGCGCCAGGCGATGAGATCGGCGATGCTGCACAGGCGGAGGCCGTGTTTTTGCGCGAAGGCGCGCAGGTCGGGCAGGCGGGCCATGGTGCCGTCCGGGTTCATGATCTCGATGAGCACGCCGGCCTCGCGCAAACCGGCGAGGCGGGCGAGGTCGGCGGCGGCTTCGGTGTGGCCGGCGCGGCGGAGCACGCCGCCGGGTTTGGCGACGAGGGGGTTGATGTGGCCGGGCTGGACGAAGTCTTCGGCGGCGGTGTGCGGGTCGGCGAGCAGGCGGATGGTGCGGGCGCGGTCGGCGGAACTGATGCCGGTGGTGATGCCGGTGGCGGCATCGACGGTGACGGTGAAATCGGTGCGGAAAGCCTCGCGGTTCTGCGGCACCATGCTTTCGAGACGCAGGTGCTTGGCGATGTCCAGGGACACCGGCACGCACAACATGCCGCCGCCCTCGCGCACCATGAAGGTGACCATCTCCGGGGTGATTTTTTCGGCGGCGCAAATGAGGTCGCCTTCGTTCTCCCGGTCTTCGTCATCGGTGACGATCACCATTTTGCCGTCGCGGATGTCCGCGATGACGGCTTCGATGGAGTCGAAAGGCGGGTCGGTGGGGGCAGGCATGGGAGGATGGAAAAAGAACGCGCCGCGCCCGGGGCGGGATGCGGCGGAAAGGTTATTCGTAGCGTGTTCCGAGGGGAATGCCAGCGGGAACGCTGCCAAATCTTGTCATCGCCAATCCTGTGGGAATGCCGGGCTTTGGGACAAAGCCGACGGTTGGGCTCGGCGGATGCGGACACCTCCGCCGGAGAAGCGAATACGATGCCAGAGGCATCGCAGCCATTAGCCGGTGGTGGCGCGAGGAACGAGCGACACCACCGGTTGCATGGCCTCGCCAACGCCATCAGGACGCATCCCGGCAGGGATGCCAGCCGGAACCCGTCGCGGCTTGGCTGGCATCCCTGCCGGGATGCGGGGACGTGGGCGCTGGGGTTCGCTCCGGTTCCGGTGGTGTCGCTGCGCGCCACCACCGGCTAATGGCTGGCAACCCTCCGGGTTGACTCCGGCACGCCGATCTCCCCCTTGGCTTTTTTCCTCATCCGCACGCCGGGAGCAATTTCACGAAGCCTCCGGAAGACATCGGCGGCCGGGATGCTTGTCGTCTCACCTGCCTGAAAACGTGCCAATCGGGCTTTGATCTCCGAGTCCCACGCGGCCTCCGGGCTGGCATCCTCCGTTCCATCCACACTCTCAATGAGCGTCCGGGCAAGATTAAGGCGCTGGGCGGGAGGAAGGTCGAGCGCCTGATCTGAAATAGCATCAAGTGTGACTGTCATGCGGCAAACCATAGCGGCTATGGGCTGATTGTCGAGAGGCAATCACGATCTCCATATCTGGACGATATGCTTCGGATGGAAATAGACAATGTCATCCTCACTCAAAAGCTTTGTATAGCGAGGGGGGTTGTCGAGTGTGCCAGTCAAGCAGCGGTCAGAGTCTCCGATGATTCGAACCCACATACGCTCGCATGTGATGGTGTGGCCATGCTCCTCCACCCAATCCCGATACCGGAAAATGAGTTTCACCAAGTCACCGGAACGGACGGCGGATCGTTCGTCGTCACTGGGGAAATCGGGCAGGTCAAAGCCATACGAATTTCGCTGCTCCTGCTCGATCAAATCGAACTCGTAGCCGTGGTGATCCAGAATCGGGTATGGATAGGTTGTGTTCACGGCCAGGCCGGACAAGCGGTTATTTATCTCTACCCCGTGGATTTCATGCCTTCAGCGATCAAACGCCCCGGAGCACTTCTTTGGCCGCGCGGTTGCCGGATTCGACGCCGCCGTTCATGAAGCCGGGGGAGGCGAGGCTGGTGT
This sequence comes from uncultured Verrucomicrobiaceae bacterium, assembly GCA_964573315.1. GTDB lineage: Bacteria > Verrucomicrobiota > Verrucomicrobiia > Verrucomicrobiales > Verrucomicrobiaceae > JAGRPD01. Next base: position 11,148 of record CAZNKC010000164.1, read on the forward strand.
GCTCGCCGGCGAAGAGCAGGCGGCCATCGAGTTCCGGTGTGGGGGAGGCGTCGTAAATCCAGGTGTACTGGCCGACGAGCGGGGCGCTGTAACTGCCGAGCGCGGTGGCGACTTTGGGCCAGTTCATGGAGCCGGCTTTGCCGTCGTAGGCGGCTTTGATGCCAGGGAAGACGGCGTCCAGTTCGTCCAGGTAGCCGCGCATGGCGGCTTCGGAATAACCGGCGGCGCGGTGGCCGCCGAGGAGGTTGGTGATGAGGCCACGCTCGCCGGCTTGGCCGCGGCTGGTTTCCCAGACGTTTTGAAAGGTGGGTTCGTTGGCGAAGACACTGCCGTTGGCGGGGGCGGCGCCGGGCTTGGCGTCGCGCCAGACGCGGCGGCTGAAGCTGCGGAAGACTTTGACGTTGTTGCCGTAGCCCATCTCGCGGATGCAGCGTTTTTTGGAGTCGCTGAGAGGGAGGTCGAAGATGCCCGCGACATTCCGCAAAACGGTGAAGGGGATGGCGAGGATGACGCGGTCGTAGGTGTAGGCGGCGGGGCCTTTTTCGGTGAGGAATTCCAGGCGGATTTTGCCGCCGGAATCCTGGATGGAGCGGAGGCGCTGGCCGAGGCGGACGTCGGCTTTGTTGGCGATGGCGGCGTGGAGGGCGTCGGTGAGGCGGGAGTTGCCGCCTTGGATGCGCCAGGCTTCGTCGCTGTCGCCGAACACTTGGAAGCCTTTCGAGGTGTCGGGGTTGATGAAGTCCACGAGGTTGAGGCTGGACTGGCGGCTGGCATCGACGCCGAATTCCGGCTCGTAGGCGGCGATGAGGAGTTCGACGACCCAGGGTTCGACATCGCGGCCGCGGTCGTGGAGGTAATCGGCGAGGGTGATTTGATCGAGCTGGCGGGCTTTCCCGGTGAAGTTGCCTTGGGCGTCGTAGAGCCCGTCGGCGTCGGCGGCGATGCGGTCGCCGAGCGGGCGGAAGGCGGACAGCAGGTCGTGCTCGGTGCGGATTTGGCCGTCGAACCAGAAGGTGTCGTGCCCTTTCTCGCCCTTGAGCAGGTTCTGCATGCGCAGGCCAAGTTCCTTGGCGAGGCGGATGAGGTCTTTGTGGCCGGTGTCCACGAGTTCGGCGCCGAGTTCGACGAACTGGCCGTCGGCGTTGAATTGCTGGCGCGTGAACATGCGCCCACCGAGGCGCTGGCCGGCCTCGTAGAGGTGGACGCTCTGCCCGGCTTTTTGCAGGCGGTAGGCGGCGGTGAGTCCGGCGACACCGCCGCCGACGATGGCGACGGGTTCGTCCCGGCGTCCGGGCGCGCTGGCGCAGCCTGCGGCCACGAGCGTGCCAGCTCCGGCGGCTCCGGCACGCAGCAGGAATTCACGACGACGAAGCATCAAGGCGGGCGAGCTTTGCTCCAAAGCCCGCATGATCCGGCGAAAAAAGAGAGTGCGACCACGCATGGCCCCCAGATTATCGAACCGGACGGGAAGCGCAACGACAGGTTGCGGGGCAGGATTCCGACTTTGGGCGGAGTTGACACGCTGAAGCGCGCGAACTGGAGCGCACGCGTCTCGCGTGCTGCGTTCGGCGTCCCGCCGAACGCAT
>CAZNKC010000165.1:0-12649 GCA_964573315.1 uncultured Verrucomicrobiaceae bacterium
CGGATTGGGGCAACAGCTACATGTTCGTGCCGGAATACGAGACGCTGAACTTCAACCTCGGCATGACCTTCAGCCACGCGGAGATGGCCGCCATGATCGCCCCGCGCGCCTTCATGGTGGAGCGCGGGCACGGCGACGGTGTCGGCATCGACGAATGGGTCGCCTTTGAATACGCGAGGGTGAACCGGCTCTACAGCAAGCTGAAAATTCCGCAGAAAACCCGGATCGAGTTCTTCGACGGCGGTCATGAAATTCATGCCAAAGGCACCTTCGACTTCATTCAGCGCCAGTTCAACTGGCCGCTGCGCGCGCTGAAAAAGGAACCAAGGAGAGGCGGTTTGTAACCGCCTCCCTATGGAGCACGCGCGCCCTCGCGCGTTGCAAGAGGCGCCCTCGCCTCTTGCCCGTTGCTCCACGCGCAGCGTCTCTTTTTATCGAGTGGCTGCGCCAACCACAACGGGTTGCAGACGAGGGCGTCTGCAACGGCGGGCGAGGGCGCCCGCGCTCCATGTCCAAGTCGCTGCCGCGCCTTTCCGACCCAGCTTGGATTTCCAAGCCTGAATCATCGGAACCCGAAACTGTAAAACCGCAGCCCTTGTCCTCGCAGGTGGAAGCGCAGGCGGATGTCGCGTCCGGCGGGGAGGCCGGCGTTGTTTTTCCATGCGACGGGCGCGGCGAGACCGTCGCCGTTGGGCGGCAGGCAGTCGGCGGCGGCGAAGCCGTTGATAGGTTGTCCGGTGGCGGCGTCGAGCACTTCCACGACAAAACTCGCTGCCGGACTGGTTAAGCCTTCGAGGTTCACCACGAGCTTCCGGGATGCGCCGGCGGGGGAGTGGATGGGGATGGTGGTCACGGTGGCGGGTTGATCCGCCGCGCACGGGCGGTAGAAGGTAAAGCCATTTATGCGTATCATGGCTACGCCGATTTCGGTGAGGTTGTGCTCGAAGCTGCCGCTGCCCTCGCGCCGTCCGGCGGTGGCTCGGTAAAAGACGCGCACGTTGTCACCATCGAGCATGGGGTTCATTTGGAAGATGAGACCGGAATCCCAAGCGCCGGGCGGGCCGAGCGGCAGGATGCGCTCGCCGTTTTTCACGCGCGCGAAATTGAATCCGTCGCGGCTCACGGCGATGCCCACGTCGGTCAGTGGGCGGCCTTGTGTGCCGGGCCAGTAGAAGCAGAAATACAGACCCTCGGCGCGGCGCGCGCCGGCGGCGTAGATTTCTTCCTCGCCCTTGCCCGCCACGGAGTCGATGAAGATCTGGCCGCGCATGGTGTAGTCCTTGCCGGTGGATCCGATGGCGCTCATCTCGGATCCCTTGGTGTAGGGTTCGTCGGGGTCGAGCAGATGTTCGAGGCCGGACCAGTGCGTCAAGTCGCGTGTCCAGATGACGCCCCAGGAGCGCCCGGTCTCGGTATAGACGCGGCCGTAGTTGCGGATGGGGCGTTCGGGGTCTGTTGCATCGAAGGTATCCGGTTGCGCGCGCTCGCGCATGGCTTCGGGCGCGGTGAGTTGCTGGTCTTTGACCCACTGCCTGCCGTCGGGCGAATGCTCCAGCCAGTAGCTGCCGCGCGCGTCGGTGGAGAAACCGAGTCGCAGGAATTTCCGCGCTGGGTCGCTGCTGTCCGGATTGGGAAAACGCGATGGCGGCCGCAACTCCGCCGCGCCTTTCCAGTAGTCCAGCGCGCGGGAGGTGGAGGGCTCCGGTTCGGGCAGGCCGCCGGGCAGTTGATCCACTTTTTGAAAACGCAGGCCATCACGGCTGATAGCCCAGCGTAGTCCTTCGCCCTCGTTGGATTCATAGGATGTGCGGTAGCCCATCACATAGGTGTCACCGCGTTTCCGCACCGAGATGGCCTGCGCCACGCGCTCTCCTTCGTTGGGAGAGAGGGCGGGTTCCTGCATGGGCTTGGTCATCGTGTTGAGAACCCATTCGGCGCCGCTGGTTTGCGCCACTTCCAGGTTGTCGAGAAAAAGCACCTCGCGCTCGTCGGTGGTGGCGAGCGTGGGGATGCGGAGCCGGTCGAAGATGACGCGGTTGTCGCCGCCGGCCGCCGCTGCGTGCAGGAGGAGGCCGGTGTCGTTGGCGCCGGGAGGCGGCAATTTCTCTGCGTTCACCGGCAGGCGCGGTGCGTTGAAGGGGCCGCGGCATTCGCGCGCTTCGTCGAAACCATTTCCCAACCAGCGCGCGGTGAAAGACCAGCGGCGCGTGGTGTTTTGCCAAAACGCCCAGACTACGCCGCGCGGATCACGGAACAGCACGGGCCAGCCGAGTTGCTCGATCTGCGTCAGCAGGCGGCCGCTGCCGCGCTGCGCCCACATGCCGCGGCGATGCACGGCTATCTCTTCCGGCGCGGAGAGCGTGCCGTTGCGCCAACCGTCCGCTGTTAGCGTGGCATAACCGAGCGCGGGCGCGCCGCCGGCCCGCCGCCGCAGATCCGTGCCAATATCCAGAGGATGCCGCCGCAAGCCGTCGTGGTGATAGGTTAGCAAAGGCTGCCCGTCGGCCACGATGATCGAGGGGTGAAAGGCATACTCTCTAACAACCAACTCCGGCGGCGACCATTGGCCGTCTGCACTGCGTTGCGACACCCAGATGCCGAAATCCCGGCGGAAGGCCAGCCACACCGCGCCGTCCGGCGCGAGGTCCATCACCGCGTCCTGGCTCTCGCATTCGGAGAGCGGGATTTTTCCCAGAGTGCGCTGGAGCGCGGCGCCGAGACCCTCGGCAGCGGCGTCATCCTCCTGCCGCGTGCCCGGGGTGGCGAACTGGCGCAGCGCGGGCAGGCCCGTGTTCCGTCCGGCCACGACCTCGGGCTGTTCGGCGGAGAGGGGGCGGTAATAAACCGTGTCGTTCTGAGCATAACAAACCGCCACCGCGCCGGCGGCATCGCGCATGATGTCGCCCGCGCGGCAAGCGCCTTCGACGAGGCGCGCGGGGACTGTCCAAGCGGCTTTGTCTTGAAGGCGGGCTGGGCTGTCCGCGTCCAGCCGCGCCTTCAGATGCCAGAGACCGTCGGGGCGATGGAAAATCAGGTGCAAGTGTTCGTCCGCACTTACGGCCATGCTGGCGCGTGACGCTCCGCCCTCCGCGTGGAAGAGCGCGCCCTTGCCGCCGCCGACCAATTCGAAAGCGGGAAGATCACCGCCGCGCGGACGGTAGGGATTCTCCGCTTGACCGGGACCGGTGGCGAGGAAAACGGAGCCGCCTCGCTCCGTCAGCACGAACCAATTCCCGGCGGCATCCCGCGCAATCTGGCGGCCATTCCAAGGCAGTGTGTCGAAGCCGCCCATCAGGCGCACATCCGACGCGGACTCCGCCACCACTTCAAGCGGTGCGCCCGAGGGCGGCGTGGCGCGCAGCACGAACGGATCCCACATGTTTTGAAAATCCGCAGCATCGGCGGGTCGTGCGGGCATCTGGCTGTGCGTCGGGTAATCTCCCGGTCCAGCGGCTCGCAACTGGCTCAAAAAACACGGCGCCAAGAGAACCGCGACTTTCGTCGTGAAGGGGAAAGATGACATGGCTGGATATGAGGTTCACAGTCAACGCACCAAGCTGCCGCCCATTTGCAATCGGTCAGATGGAAAAGAATGAATAGACCTCATTCACATTAGCCTAAAAACCGAAATGGTGGCCTACGGAACACACGGAATACCCAGAATTTGAAGGATGGCGGCACAAATGGGGGTTCGCCCAAAAGGTGGGAGCCGTTTTCAGCAGGCCCGGCTTTTCTTTCCGTTTATTCCGCGTATTCCGTAGGCTCTCATTGTCCTTTTCAGGATTAGTCCCAACGCATTCTGGCGAATGCGCCTATGGCGAGGCGTAGGCTCGCTCGCCAGAGCGGGGCGGACTGTCCTACTTTTCGATCTCGAGGGTGATGACTTGGCCGTCTTTGAGAAGTTGGTCGCGCAGGGGCGGGTAGGGCACCTCTTGGACGGGAATGCCGCCATCAATCGCGTGGGCGGCGGCGACGGCGCAGGCTTGGCCGAGGGCCATGAAGGTGAATTCGATGCGGATGGCGCCGTAGGCGATGTGGCTGGAGGAGGGGCAGGTGGGGGTGATGAGGTTGGTGGCTTCGGCGGCTTTCGGGACGAGGGCTCGGTAGGAGATGCCGAAGGGAATCCAGTCGCTGCCGCCAAAGACGAAGCCTTCGTTGTAGGCGTGGCCGTCTTTGACGAGAGTGCGGACGTTATGAACGTCCGGCGGCCAGCAGGCCATGCCGACGGAGTCCTCGACGGGCGTGGGTTGATCCTTTTTGACGTGGTGCTCGGTGATGATGTAGCCGGAGACCATGCGGCGGGCGTCGCGCACGTAGAACATCCGGGGCCAGCCGCCGTTGTCGGTGAACTCGTCCTTGGGCAGGCCCCAGCTTGCCCAGGCTTGCTGGAGTTCGGGATCAAGCAGGCCGACTTCGGAATCATTGGCGAGGAACCAAAAAAGACCCTCTGTGTAGTCGCGGTGAAAGTCGAGAATTTTCCGGCGCTGCTCGTGCGTGCCGCCGGGGTAGCCGTAATTCATGCCGTTGAGGTTGTGGGAGACGTCGCGCCCGCCGTTGAAGTCGGTCTTTTGGTTGGGCAGGGAGGCGCGGGGACGGTAGAGCTTGCCGCCGGCTTTGAGGTAGCGCAGATGCAGTTCGTAGTTGGCGCGATCGTAGTTTTCTGGTTTGGGCAGGGGGAGGCGGTTTTCCGGTTTGTCGGTGAGGCAGACGCGGAAACAATAGGCTTGAAGGCGATGGTCGCCAGAGCCGGGTTCGCCGAAGGGTTCGTCGAGTACGCCGGGAAGCGTGCCGCTGGCGGGATCGCCGGGGATGCGGCAGGGATCGACTTTGACGGCGAATTGGTTGTGGGTGGTCTCGCCGCGGATGCCGTTTTTGGTTTCTTGATAGAGCGAGTTGGCTTCGCGTCCGATGACGGTGGTGACGCCGGCTCCGGCGAGGAGATCGCCCTCAATGGTGGCATCAATGAAGACCTTGCCGTGAAAATCGCCTTTGCTGGTGGAGATGGAAAGGAGCTTGGCGCCTTCTTTGGCTACTCCGGCGGAGCCTTCTTTGAGCACGGCTTCCGTGACGAGATCAATGCGGTGCTCCTTGAGCCAGTCGAGGATGACTTTTTCGGCGGCGTGCGGTTCGAAGCGCCAGAGGGCGGGTTCTTTTTTCCCTTCGGCCAGCATGGCAGCGAAGGCGCCGGCTTTGCCGTAGTAGCTCGCGATTCGCTGGTAAAACTCAAGAGCGAGGCCGCCGACGGCGGGGCTGTTTTGGAATTCCCGGTGGTTGTCGATATCGGTGCCGCCGAGACCCTCGACGTTCATGCCGCCGATGTGTGAGGTGGGTTCGACGAGCACGACGGTTTTGCCGAGTTTGGCAGCCTGGATCGCGGCGGTGAATCCGCCGGAAGAACCGCCATAGATGACCACATCATAGGTCTTGCCATCGGCCAGGGTGAAGGGAAGCAGCAGGGAGAGAAGGAGAGACGGCGGTTTCATGAACGATGTGTGGAAATGAAACGCCGGAAAAGGAACGCGCATGGCGGAATGACCGGCGCACCCTGCCGGACACTCGATCCGGCAGGGTGATGAGCCTGGGGATTTACGCCAAAGCTTTTTGCAAAGTCGCAAACTGCTCATCCTGCTTCGCCACGACGATCCGGCGGGCTTTTTCCGCCTTGGCTTTGGCAGCGGCGGGGTCTTGGGCGATGGCGAGGACGGTCTCGGGGATTTTGGTGATGCGGGCTTCGTCGTCCATGGTGAAGAGCCATTCATCGAGGCCGATGTCGCGCCACATGAAGCCTTTGTTGGTCTGCTCGTCCCAGCGTCCGACCACGGCGGGGATGCCGTTGGCGATGCACATGATGGGGCTGTGCATTTCGTTGCCGAAGAGGCCGAGGCTGCGGACATAGATGCTGAGGGCTTCGTCGGTGAGCCAATAGCTGTCGCGCCAGACCACGTTCTTTTTCACGTCGGCGGGAAGCGGATCGTAGAGCACTTCCTTGCCGAGGGGGATCTGAGTCTGGTCTTCATGGGTGACGAGGACTTTCACTCCGGCCTCGCGCACGAGGCGGATGATGGCCTCGCGATGCGGGGCGTGGTCGTGCTCCTTCATCTCCTGGCTGCGGGCGAGCTTGGCTTCATCCACGGGGCGGTTTTTGTGCAGCGTCCAAAACGGCGTCCAGCGATAGCGCGGGATGCAGCAGAGAAATTTGCCTTCCTCCAGGCCGTTGGCTTTGAGATAGGCGGTGGCGCGTTCCTCGTCGCGGAGTTTGACGACGCCGAAGGCGGTGTCCGGCCCCCAGCCCATCGCGGGCGGGGTGGGGATGCCCTGTTGTTCGACCGCGTTTTTGGCCGAGATGCCGTCGCGGAAATAGACGAATTTGGCGAGCTTCAATGTCTCGATGAGTTTCTCACCGGTGTCAGTGAGGGAGACGCCCATGACGCCGAAAGGTTTGCCGGTTTCATCGTGCCAGCGCCGGGCGTCCCTCCAAGCTCCGAAGCCGGAGCCGGAACCGTGCATGAAGAAGTCACACTCCTGGAAGGCGCGGTCGATGCTTTCCTTGTCTTTGAAGAAGGGGACTTCGGGGAAGTGCTTCTGAAACAGGGCGTCCGCGCCGTTTTCCATGTTGTTGGTCCAGAAGCGCACCTCGGCGTCGATTTGATAGCGCTGAAGCAGTTCCATCATGCCCATGTAGTGGGCGATGTCGCCGATGTTCTGGCTCTGCCAGCCGTTGCGCAGAAGGATGCGGGGGCGGCGTTTGCCTGCCGCCACGGCGGGGATGGCGGCGAGAGTGGCGGCAAGGGAGGAGTGCAGGAAGTGGCGTCGGTTCATGGTTGATGCGTGAACAAGGTGTGAGCGGCGGCGTATTGGACAGCAAAAAACAAACCGCCAGATTTTCGCATGGAGACAGGCGCGGGCATGGGGTGCAGGCATCTTGCCTGCACGAACAGGCTGGAAGCCTGTTCCCCATGCGTCAGAGCGCTTTGAACTTCACCGCGCGCCACTGCACCTTGAAGGGGCCGGTTTCTTTTTTGATGCCGTGAACTTGGAAGCCGATGTAACCCTCCGGGTCGCCGTCTTGTTTGAAGTCGGCGGTTTTGACGCCGTTGATGAAGCTCTGATAGTGGTCGCCCTTCACGATGATGCGGTAGTGGTTCCATTCGCCCTTTTTGAAAGCGGCCTGGGCTTCCTCGGTGCGCACGGCTTCGGTGCCGGTCAGGATGCTCCACCAAGTGCCGCGGCGCGCCTCATCATAAAAATCTCCCGCCGTGCCGTTGACGGCGATCTCGCACTGCGGGCCATAGACACGACCCGGCGGCAGCGGCTTGCCGCTTTTGCTGCCTTCGAGCACGGGATCGCCCTCCTGGGCCACCTTGCTGCGCACCTGCACGCCGGAGTTGAGCTGGTCATCCACCAGCACTTCGAATTGCAATTCAAAATCCTTGAACGGCCCCTTGATCAAAAACGTGTTGGGACTGCCCTCGGTGGTGGTGCCGGTGAGGACGCCGTTTTCGGCGGAATAGGTGGCCGTGCCGCTGACGACCTTCGCGTCGCCAAGGCCGTCGGCGAACCATTGCTCCCAGCCTTCGCCGTTTGCTTCGGCGGCGGCGGAGACGGTTGACTGACCGTCCGCGGGTTTGCAGGCGGCAATGAAAAACAGGGCAACGAGGGTGGGGAGGTGGATTGGTTTCATCATAGTCAAAGGGACAGGGGTTTATTAAAGCCGGAAAAAGAGCGGGCGCATCTCAAAAAGCTCATCCGCGAGGCTGGCCTCTTATCGATAAAGCGCGAGTTCCATCGAGCGCAAGTCACAAGCTCTTTTTTCCCGGTCGAGGTTGCTGATCTTCACCGTGTTTTTTCCCGCGACGATCCGGCCCAGCGGCACGGTGTAGAATTTCAAAACTTCGGGAGCAGGATAGGCGGGGTTTTGCGTCACCGGGGTGAACAGTTCGGTTTCCTCAGGAGTCAGCGGCTCCAGGGGCTGGCCATTGAGCCAGACGCCAATCCGCAACGCCGCGCAGTCACTTCTTGTCTCGATGCGAAGCACGGCGCGGTCGAACCGGACCTGGGTGGTGTCGTCGGGAATGATCAGCTTGATCGTGCGTGCGTTCTTTGCCGGGAAAGTGCCGAAGCCGGCGTAGATCGCATAGTTCTTGGACGCCTGCCGGAGAAAATCCACATCTGTGATCCGCTTGAGACCCTCCGCCATGGCGACCCGCTGACCGCCGGGGACGTAGTCGTAATTGAACAGGCTCAGTCCGTCCACGCCGCGATGGAATAGGTTCAACGCCGAAGCGCGATAAATCTCGAAGGTCGTGTAGCGGCGGTTGAAGCCCTTGGGTTGACGCGAGTCCTGATAGGTGACGTAGTTCATTTCGCCGTAAAGCTTGCCATAGCTCGCGGCGGCCCGGAACTCTTCGATGCCCAGTTCGATGGTGTGGATGTAGAACGAGGAAATGTTGATCATCTCGACCAGCCGCTGCTTGTCCCACTCCGCTATGTCCAGCCCGGCTTTCTCGCATTTGGCCAGCGTTTCGGGAATGCGGATGCTGAGCTTGAGCGACTTCCCGCGCTGGCGGCCAATGTCTTCCATCATGGTCTTGATGCGCCGGACGAAGGCGGTCATCACGCCGCGCCCTTCTTCAAGATCCGCGTTGCGGAAGAATTTGGGATAGCGCTGGAAATCGAGTTCGACGCCATCCACGTCGTAGTTCGCGCAAAGCTCATGCAGGATGGAGAAATAATAGTCTCGCACTTCGGGGAGCATGTAGTTGTGGAGCCGGGCATCGTCGCCGGCTTTGGCGGCGGGGAGGTCGGAGTTGCCCAGCCAGTATTCGGGATGCTCGCGCCAGATGGCGTTGTGGGTCGGCCAGCCGGGATCGCCGATGTAGTGGTGGTCGTTCATCCGGTAGGAAATGAAGAAGGCTTTACCGTTGCGACGGCAGGCTTCGAGCGTGTCCTTCACCGGATCACCGCCGCCGTGGATGTAACCCATGATGCGGTCGAACGCCGGGAACTTGGGCGACTGCTGCTCCGGCGTGTATTGCTTCCACTGGGGATCGATCGCGGAGGGATAGAGGTTGGTGCGCCACATGGTGGGGCAGCACATGACAGCATCGACATCGGTGCCTTTCAGCTTGTCGATGAAGGAGCCGATGTATTCCGGGTTGTTGTCCTTTTTTCCGACAATGACCAGCAGTTCGTGGTTGAAGAGGCACTTGTATTGCGTGGCGGCATCCGTGGGGTGGAAGCGGGCCGGGGTGGCCGGCGTTTCACTTCTGGCTAATCCGGCCAGTCCCGCCGACACGGCGGCGCCGGTGGTGAGTTGGAGGAAGTGCTGGCGTGACAGGTTCATGGCCGGGAGGTTTTTAATCGATGCGGTAACTGAACAAATCTCCGTTCTCCAGGTGGAATCTCAGGCGAACGGGGGTGTTTGCGGGGAGGGTCTCCGCCGTTTTCCACTGGATGGCCAGCTTCACGGAATCTTGATTTTCGATGAGCGACGATTCTTTGTCATAACCTTCGATGACCTGTCCGCCGGCGTCGAGGACTTCCACGCTGAGCCGGCCGTTTTTGACATCGGCATTGACGGTGAGGCGTCCGCCTTCGGGGATGAAGTCGTGGGTTTCGATGGCGCCGGGTTTTTCCTTGGCCTGCAGGGAGGCCAGTCCGTCGATGCGCCAAGCGGCGCGGGCGATGGATTGTTCTTTTTCGGGAGGAACGCCGCCGTGGGGCGTGGTGACGGCGGTGTAATACATCCACATTTCATCGCCGACGATGACGGGGGCGTTGCACAGGCCGAAGATGCTTCCGGCGTCGTAAGGATGCGGGCCGAGGGGAATCACCGGGCTGCGGTCGGAGCTGCGGTGCCAGTGGCGGCCGTCACGGCTGTGCATGAGCTGGACATCGATGATGCCGGTGGCGGATCTTTTGACACCGTTGACCTCGTCATTGCCAAACAAAGCCGATGGCGGCTCGACGCGGCGGAAGTGGGTGGCAAAGCCGATCCATTGACCGCCGTAGGGGAAGGCGGAGAGGTTGTAATATTCCGAGTAGGTTCCGCCCTTGAGCTTGCGGGTTTCTTTGTTGTCCACCTCATCGGCCACCAGCACGGGATGGGGTTCGGACCAATGCTCAAAATCTTTGCTGACGGATAGAAAAACGTGGCGGATGCCGACGACGCGCGGGTCGCCCTGGCGCTTGTGGAAGGCGAGGTATTCGCCGGTCGCCGGGTCTTGCGATAACGTGATGGTGTCGCAGCCGAGCAGGATGGGCTCCGGCTCGATAGTCCAGCGCAGGCCGTCGGCGGAATAGGCGGCATAATACAGGCGATGGGTTTTGTCGCGATACCAATCGACGAGTTCAAACTTGTCTTTGAGGCGCTGGAGTTTGGCGTCATCTTCTTCCATGCCGGTATTGCCGACGGCTTTGTATTTTTTCGCGGGATCGGTTTCAAACGGATCGTAAATGACGCTGGGGCTGTGCAGGCCGAGGTCGGTGCGGTTGTTCTCGCCCTTGATGTTGAGAATGGGGCGCTCCCAGTGAATGCCGTCCGCGGAGGTGGCGTAAAGCACGCTGCCCGCGTCGGCATACCACATGCGAAACGCGCCGGTTTTTTCATCGCGCAGGACGGTGCCGTAAATGTTGACGCGCTTGTCATCGACACCGTCGCGCTGCTTCCATTCCCAGGGAGCTTCGGCCCTCAAAACGGGGTGCTCCAGCTTCTTCGCCGGGTGGACGACTCGTGTGACGCCCTGCTTGCTTCGGATCATCACGCTGTCCACGAAAAGCTGAGTTTCGCCCTTGGGCAGGGAAGGAGCGGCGGGACGTTCTGGCTTGTCGTTTTGAGACAACAAAAGCGCCGGAAGCATCAGCGCGCAGCCGCAGATGAGCAGCCGTTTTTTGGCAGACGGGGGAAGAGGTGTGGAATTCATGATTGCGGATGGGGATTTGCTTTTACGGGAGCCGTGTTTTCGGACTGCTCCGGGAAGAGAGGGGTAGGGAAAGCCTAAAACGGCTCCAACAACAACCGGGTTGCTGGTAAATTTTGCAAACCACTGGTGGCAATAACGAAAAGATTGGAGAACCACGCTTTACATTTATTGAGAATACTTTTCAAACTTTGGCAACGCAAGATTCATGTGATCCCACGGGTGCGCGTCTGATGTCCACACATCCATTTGCGGATTGAACCAGCCCGAATCATCCAAACTCGCGGTTCTGATCGCGATAAACTGAGGAACAGCGTCGGGCTTGACCACAATGGGCGAGCCGCATTCAGGGCAAAAACCCCGGCGGGTCTGGCCGCCCGCTTCACTGGGCGAGGCATGGAAGCGAAGCGGGCTTTTCAAGAGCTTGAAAGCGTCCGCCGGCACGAGCACGAAAGATGAAAACGGACCTCCGCTGGATCGCTGGCAATCCCGGCAGTGGCAGTGAAGCATCATCACCGGTTCCGCGGTGGATTCGTAGCGGATCGCGCCGCACGCGCATCCGCCTGAGAAAGGGGTTGTTATTTTGGTCATGTCTTTTTGTTCAGTTCCGACGCGGCAAACGCGCAGTGGCATTCCGGGCATCCGCGGACGAAAAAATCGACGTCATCATTGCAAAACGCGGCATCATGCTTTCTCGACAAACCCCGCAAAGCTCTCCGCAATCCGGCTCCATCCGCGCGCATGATTGTCCCGGCTTTCAACCGTGGCGAACCGGCTATGTGTCAGCACGAACTCCGTCTGCCCGCCCCGCTTTAAAAACTCCACCGTGATCAGCGACGGATTCCCCTCCACCTCGCCAAACTCCGCGCCGCTTCCATCCGTTTCCCAATCCCAGGTGTAAACCAGCCGCTCCGGCGCTTTCACTTCCTTGAACACTCCCACCGCCGTGAAAAACTCCCCGTCCGGCATTTTCATCTGGATGCGGAATTTCCCACCGACTCGCAAGTCCATGCTCGCTGACGGAACCACCATTCCCGGCTCCGGACGCATCCATTGCTGGATATGCTCCTCGGAAGTCCACGCCTTGAACGCCAGCTCCGGAGGCGCATTCAACAGCCGCCTCACGATTAACGTCGCATCATCCGGTTTCAGCACTTCATTATTGATCATCATGTTGGGTCTCCTTGGTTTGCAGTTTGTCCAAATACCTTTCGAACTGATCCAGATTCCCCTCCCAGAACCTCCGATACCGTTCGAGCCACTCCAGCGCCTCCTGCATGGGCTGCGCCTTCAGCGCCAGCGAATGCACCCGCCCGTTGCGCTGCCGTTTCACCAGCCCTGCCTTCTCCAAAACGATCAAATGCTTCGACACCGCCGCCAACGACATCGCGTGCGGCTTGGCTAAAGCGGTCACGCACTCGTCGCCCTTCGCCAATTGCGACAAAATCCGCCGGCGCGCCGGGTTCGCCAACGCTCCGAAGATCAGGTCCAACAAGTTCGAACTATATTCAACCATCTAGTTTACTATTGATCGGAACGAAACCGAATGCAAATAAAATTTTCACAGTCATCATTGCGGGAGGAGTGAAGGGAGCGCGGCAGCGTCTTGGACTGCGGCGGGAAGCGCAGCGCCACACCGCTTTGGGACGCTGGTGTCCAGCGCTGGAGCCAAGGCTTTAGACCGGTTCTCAAAAAGAATGTCATATTAGTGCTGTACTTTTTAGAAAAAT
>CAZNKC010000166.1:0-5196 GCA_964573315.1 uncultured Verrucomicrobiaceae bacterium
CCACGTTATCCCCGCTCACGTTGGCGTTGCCCTTCCTCCACTGGAACGTCTGCGGCCGCCCTCCGCTCGTTTCCACGCTTAGGTTGAAGTTGTCTCCCACCGCCACGATCTGCGGCGCCGGCTGCGTCGTGATGCTGATCGCCGGTGAGGCGAAGCCCAGCGCCACCGGGACGCTGCTGGCCGACGACAGCCCGTCGGACACCGTCACGCTGTAATTGCCCAGTGTCGTGCCCATCACCAACACTTCCAGCGTGTCCGTCGTCGCCCCGCTGAAGTTCGGTCCGTCCTCGATCAAATCGTCCCCCCGGAACCACTGATACGTCAGCGTCCCGAGCCCTCCCGTCGTCTCCACCGTGAACGTCGCCCAGTTGCCCTCCGGCACCTGCTGCGCCTGCGGCGGCGTCTCGATCGCCACCGGCGTGCTCACCGCCACCACCGCCGGCTCGCTCTCCACCGTCCCGAACTCGTTGGTGATCTCCACCGTGTAGGAGCCCGCCTGCTCCTCGGTGATGCCGCTGACCAAGTAGTCCGGCAGGTTGGGCGCTCCGTCAACCGGCTCCCCGTCCTTCTTCCACACATACTCAAACGGTCCCGGCCCTTCCACCACCACCTGCAGCAGGTAGTCCGAACCCTCCACCACCGTCGCTCCCTGCGGCTGCGCCACGATCACCGGCTCCGTCCTCACCACCAGCTCCGCCGGCGCGCTCTCCACCGGCGTGCCCCACCCGTTGCTCACCCGCACATGGTAGCTCCCCGCGTCCTGCCACACCACCGCAGGGATCGTGTAGCTCAGCTCGTTGGCTCCAGGGATGTCCTCCCCGTCCTTCACCCACTGCACGATCCACGGCGCGCTCCCCGACACCTCCACGCTAAACGCCGCAGGCTCTCCCACGTTCACTGACACCGGCTGCGGATCCACCAAAATTGACACCGGCACGGTTTCCGCTCCCACACCCAGCTTCACGATCCCATCCGTGCTGAACTCGCTGAAGTCCCACGCCAACCCGCCCGGCAGCGTCGGCCAGCTCAAATTCAATTCCTCCCAGTCCGCCAGCACTCCCTCTGGACCACCCCAGCTCAGCACTTTGAAGCTCGCTCCCGCCTCCGGCACGTAGCCGTCCGCCAGCGCGAACTCAAACCACGTCGCCGCGTCCACATACGCCAGCGTCTCCACCTCCAGCGCCGTGAAGTTCGTCTGCCCCAGCAAGAACTTCACCCGGCTCCCCGCTCCCAGCGTCAGCGTCCCCTCGATCTTCAACAGCTCCAGACCCCCGGTGACCGACTCCAGTCCCGGCTCCAGCACCGCTTCGGCTCCGCCTGCCACGCCCACCAGCATCACGTCCCCCGCTATCGTCCCCACACCCCCAAACGCCGCTCCCTGGCCCACCGTCACCAGGCTCGTGCTCAGGCTCTCCCCGATGAACAGCGATCCCGCGCTCACGCTGGCCACTCCGCCCAGGCTCACCGGTCCGTTGAGCGTCACCGCTCCAGTTCCCGTCTTTTCCAATCCCCCCGCGCCCGCCAGGCTCGCGTCGATCACCGTGTCCCCGGCGTGCCCAAAGGCAAACCCGGCTGAGGAGTTGATGCCGCCCGCTCCCGTGATCTCCGCCCCGCTGCCGCTCGTGCTCACCTGACCCACGTTGATCGTGTGCCCGTTGAGCGCCAAACTCGTGTTCGCCCCCAGGCTCAACGCGCCGCCCGTGATCGCGTCGTCCGCCCCCAATACCACGCTGCCCTCCTGGATGCTCGTCGGCCCGCCGTAGGACGCCGTGCCGTTGAGCGTCAGCGTCCCCGCACCCACTTTGGTAAAGCCGCCCGCTCCGCCACCGCCAATGCCGTTGGCGAAGGTGACGTCGTGATCGCCAAAGTCGAAGACGCCGCCGCCGGTGTGGAGGAGGATATCGCGCAGGCTGAGGTCCTCGCCGCTGTAATCGGGAGCGAGACGCAGGCCGCCGCCGGCGAAGGCGAGGATGCCGCTGTCCCCGCCGATGTTGGCGAGGCTGGAGATGACGAGGGTGCCCTCATTGATGGTGGTGCGGCTGTGGCTGCCGCCGCCGGCGACATTATCGCCGGTGAGGATGAGATCACCGTTGCCGGACTTGGTGATGTTGGCGGCGGAGATCAGGGGCGCATCGATGGTGACGACATGCTTGCCGGCGACCTCATGGGTGATCACTTGGTTGGTAGCGGCCGCTGTGGCGTTCACACTCATGGTAAACTGTGTGGCGTTGAGAATCTCGGTCACGGTGGCACCGAAGGGAATGTTGGGCCCCATGATACGCTGACCGACTTGCAAATTGGCCGTGCTGGCAACATTGACGCGGTTTTGAGTGCCAGTCGTGGTATTGGTCGCGGCAGCGGTGAGAACGCCAGTCGTCTGCTGGGTGACGGTGTAGAAAATGTACTCGCTGAGGCCGGATTCGATGCCGCCGCCCTCGAAACCGCTGAGCTTGGTTTCGTAGGTCTCGTTGATGTCCGCACCGCTTTGGGTGAAGAGGAAGGCACCGGAGTTGTTGAGCAATTTCGCGCCGGCTTCACCGCTGATGGTGAGGCTGGAGACGTTTTCGTTGTTGATGACCAAGGAATTGAGGCTGCGACCAACGAGGGGATCGACGGGGTCCGCGCTGTATGACGCGCGGACGTTGGTGGTAATGCCACCCGCCACATCGTAGGAATCGTATTCGGCCATGGTCAGCGGTCTGAGACCGATGGTGGCATCGACCCAGGTGACGAAGCTGTTGCCGTTCATGACGGCAATGTTGGCGTCGATGGTGTTGTTGGGGGCGGTTTGACCGATGATCCAGGGCAAGATGCTGATGGTCGTCGAGGCGGCAGCGCCAGCGCCGCCGATTTGGTGGGTGACGAGACTGGTTTGCGGGCGGATACGGTTGCGAGTGCCGGTGGACGCCCCCAGGTTCTGGCCACGGACGAGGGTGGTGGCGTTGTTTTCGCGGTGGAAATTGGTGATAACGAGACCGCCAAGGCGGTTGGCGTTGGTGCCGCCGTTGGTGGTGACTTGGATGACGTTATGGCCAGCGGTGAGGAGGACCGAGGCGATGGTATCTTCACGCGCAGCGTCCTGATTTTCATTGCGGAGCCAGAGGCCGCGGCTGGGACCGACGCCGGAGGCATTGAGACCGGCGGTGTTATTGAGGTAGATGACGCCGTTGTTAAGGAACTTGTCGGTGGTGCCGGACTGATCCTGGTCGTTGAGGATCTCACCGCCGCGGTTAAGGGTCCAGGTGACGGCGCCGAGGCGGCTGATGCCATCCAAATGGAGAAGACCGCCATCGACGACGACGTGACCGGTAAAGTCGAGGCTGATGTTGGTGAGGAGCTGGTTAAAGGGCCCGTCTTTGATGAAGGTGCCCGTGCCGACGAGTTGGCCGGCGTAGTTGTTGTTGTAACTGCCATCTCCACCGACGGTATTGACCCTGAGGGTGTTGTCGTTGAGGTTGACGGTGGCGAGGTGCCTCATGCCAGCGGAGGCATGACCGCCGAGCAGGCGGCCGATGGTTTCGTCGTCGAGCAGTTCCAGAACGGTGACGCGGTCATCGCTGAGACGGACGAGGGAGTGATCGCCAATGGCATTGCCACCGGAGATCTGAAGGATGCCGTTTTGCACGTTGGTCTGGCCGGTATAGGTGTTGTTGCCGGAAAGATGGAGGGTGCCCGGGCCGGATTTGGTGAAGCTATTGCCACCGGCATTGTTGGCGCCAGCAGGGCCGGCGTTGTTGATATTGGAGGAGATGGTGAAGGTCTCGGCGCTATCAATGGTGGCGATGATCTCGTTGACACCGAGATTGGGCAGGAGCAGGCCGCCATAGATGCCCGCGCCGGCGCCGGTGACCTTGTCGGTGACCAGAATGCCGCCGCTGGCGATGCGGAGGAGGCTGGCAGCCGAGCTGAGATGAAGCTGGGAGCCGCCGGCCTCGTTGAAGCGCAGGCTGTTGATGCTGATGTTGTCAAGCGTGCCGGTAAAGCCACCGGGGGCGTCGTTGACGTGCATGCCGGGGGTCCAGGCGGTGACGTCTGCTGCCGGAACGGAGGGCACGCCTTCAATGTAACCATTGCTGCCGGCCCTGGCGAACCAGGTATCCCCATTGAATTCACGCACAGTGGCGAAGGCAGCGGCGTTGGCGTTGGCATTGCTGCCCAGCAGGCCATGGGGACTGTTGTTCTGATTAAAGCTGATACTGCCGGTCTGCGGCAGGTTGAAGCGGACGGTGCCGCGGAAGTTGCCACTGTTATTGAAGTTCGCTCCGCCCGCGGCTCCGCGGGTGACGGTTGTGAGTTGGAGTTCGACGCTTTCAGAGCCGTCATCACCGCTGACTAGGGTGATGATGTTGTTGCCGCTGTTGTCGAGGTTGAGGTTGGCGACTGATTGTACGGTGGGACCGTCATCGTTGCCGAGGAGGAGGATCTCGCCCCCGCGCATATCGAGGCCACGCACGGCCGGGATTTTATCGGTGTTAGAAACAGTGTAGTCGAGGATGAGGCGACCGGAGTCAATACGGGTGAGTTGGGCGACCGTAGTCCCGGTATAATCTATGCCGCTATTGTCGCCCGAGAGAATCACATCATCCAAGCCTTGTTTGAGGAAGTTAGCTGAGCCGGAGATATTGGCTGAAATTTCACCACTAAACATGCGCAGGCCGTTGTCGTGGTTGTTGGTGGTGGTGGAGAAAACGATGGTGCCGGGTCCGTTGACGTTGGCGGAATAGCCCTCGGCGAGGCCTCCCACGTCCAAGCGGAAAAGGGTCACCGTGTGATCGTTGAGATTCATGTTAACAGTACCCACGTTAGTGCCGTCGGCGAGCGTGATGCCGCGCAGGGAGCTGTTGTTGTTGGCAGTGTAGGGATCGGTGCCAAGCGGATTGTCCGCCTCAATCTCGAGAGTGGTGTCACCACGAACGAAAAGGCGGGGATCGGTATTACCGGCCGCAATATTCGTTTTTTGCAAGACATTGGCTGCTGCCAAGCGCAGGATGGACGGGCTGATGGTGCTGTTGACCACGAAGTCATCGCCGATGACGACCGGCAAGCCGGTTAAGGTCCAGTCGCCGCCGGTCATCGCCATGTCCGCCTCATTGCCGGTCATGGTGATGCCGCCGCTGATGATGCCCTTGCCGCCATTGATGGAGGTGAGGATGAGGTTGTTGCCAATGCCGCCGGCACTGCCGCCGTCAATGGCAA
>CAZNKC010000166.1:5206-12646 GCA_964573315.1 uncultured Verrucomicrobiaceae bacterium
ATTGTCAAGGTTATCAATGGTAATGGGGCCGCTGAAGGTGATGGTGCCGGCGCCGTTGGCGGCGAGGCCGGAGTTGGTGGTGATGGTGCTGATGGGGCGGTCGAGATCGAAATTAACGGCGCCGCCGTAGCCGAGCAGGCCGCCGCCGAGGGCGATGGGGGTATCGCCGCCGCCGAGGGCGCTGAGGGTGGGATCGCCCGCGTTGCTGACGGGCGCGGAGAACTGCAGGGTGCCCTGGGTGACGTAAATGCTGGCGAAGTCGTTGGCGCCGGTCAGCTCCATGATGCCGTTGCCGGTTTTGTTGAGGGAGCCGCCGGAGATGTCGCCCGAGAGGACCGCTTTGTCATCGATGGTGAAGGTGTTGTCAATGGCCTGGAAGCGAAGGATGGGGAGGAAGGAGATGGTGCGCGTGCCGGTCTGGGTGGCGGCGGCGGAGAGGGTGATGGTGTTGCCGGCAATGTTGCTGATGGTGGCGCCGGCCGGGATGCCCAAGCCGAGGACGGGCTGGCCGATGGTGAGGCTGGAGGCATCGGCGACGGTCACGCTCGTGGTGCTATTGAGCGAGACCTCCTCGCGCAGGTAGGTTCCGGTATTGCCGAGGCCAATGTCATTGGTGAGGGTGACGATGTCGTTGGCTGAGGTGGTGCCCATGCGCAAGGTGCCGGTGCCGGAGACGAAGCCGGGGGTGGAGCCGAAGACGAGCGGGGCGCCGCCATTGAGGGTGATGTCAAACGCGCCGTTTTGGGCGGCGAACCCGCCGTGGGCATTGGCGAGCCATTGCAGCTCGCCGGCGCCGGCGCCGGTATTGATGGCGAGGCTGCCGGCGCCTTCGAAGACGCCGCCGATAAGCGCGGTGGCGTGCGTGTTGAAGACGAGGGAATTGGCGTTGGCCATGACGGCGGCGGGGTCAATGACGAGCGCGCCATCGGTGACGCGGTAGGTGCCGGTGAAGGTGTTGTTGAGGACGCCGCTGAGGTCGAGGGTGCCGGTATTGGTTTTGTCGATCATGCCCGAGCCGGTGAGGTTGTCCATGTTCCAAACGGCTTCCACCACCACGCCGGCGAATGTGGAATTAAGAACATTGGCAGTAAACGTAGAGCCGCCGAGATTGAGAGTGCCGGCACCGGTGATAAGGGCGGCCGGGATGCTGGCGGCGGTGGTAGTGGCGGCAGAATAACCGGTGGGGGAAAGCATGCCGCCGGTGCCGATGTTGATGAGGGCGAAGCTGCCGGCTAGGGCGTTGTTGCTCATAGACAGGGTGTTAACCACCTGGTTGACGGTGTTGTCAATGAGCAGGGTGCCGGCGGCGACGGTGAGGTTGCCGGTGCCGAGCTTGCCATTGTCGATGAGGCGGAGGGTGCCGGCGCTATTGGCGTTGTTGACGGTGGTGTTGGCGCCAGGGGAGGCACCGTTGGTCAAGTTGGCGCCGCCGAGTTCAAGCAGGCCGTTGCCATTGTAGTTGATATTGATGTTGAAGGCGGTGGAAGTCGTGATGTCACCCTGGATGAGGGTATGACCGGCGCCCGAAACGTTCCAGGTGCGGGTGGCGGTGAGAACGGCGCCGCTAAGCTGGTTGGTGATGGTGTTGATGGTGAGCGTTTTACCAGCGGTGATGTTGTTGACCAGGGTGCCATCATTGGCGCTGAGGTTGAGTTCGGTGTTGCCGGTGAAGGTGATGCTGTGATCCCCGAAGAAGCCGTTGGTGGAGTTGTTGCCCAGCCGCAGGGTGTTGCTGATGGTGCGGTCACCGCCGTAGGCGAAGACGTTGCCGTTGGTCATGGAGAGGATGCCGGAGCCGAGGGCGTTGTCGTGGCCGATGCCGAGGGCGCCGGCGTTGGCGCTGGTCAGGCCGCTATGGGTGTTGGCGGCGGTGAGAACCCAGGCGGTGCTGCCGTCCACGGTGACGCCCAAGGCGCCGCCGTTGTCCGTCAGCACGTTGGTGACCATGTTGGTGTGGACGCTGGAGCCGCGCAAGAAGAGCGTCTTGGCGCCGGCCACCATGTCGTTGACCACGTTGGTGAGGATGAGCGGGCCGATGCCGTCGGCGTGGATTTGGTTGCTGGCAGTGGTGGAATTGAGGCGGATCATGCGGTCGCTGGTTTCGCCGGAGCCGACATAAAAGAGCTGGCCGGCGCCGGTGGCGCCGTTGCCGAGGGTGATGGCGTTGGAGTCGTCGAAGGTGACGCCGCTGAGGCCGACGCTGGTGGGGGTGTTGGGGGCGTCGCTGCTGTGGCCGAGGGAGAGCACGCCGAGGATGCCCTGGTTGACGTTGGTCTCGCCGGTGTAGGTGTTGTCACCGTAGAGGCGGAGCAGGCCGGTGCCGAGCTTGCGCAGGCCGGTGGTGGCGTCGTCCGCGGAGATGATGCCGCTGATGGTGGCGGAGTCGGCGCCGGTGTTGGGGTTGTCATCG
Source organism: uncultured Verrucomicrobiaceae bacterium (assembly GCA_964573315.1). Taxonomy (GTDB): domain Bacteria; phylum Verrucomicrobiota; class Verrucomicrobiia; order Verrucomicrobiales; family Verrucomicrobiaceae; genus JAGRPD01. The sequence goes on from CAZNKC010000166.1 coordinate 7,617, forward strand.
ACGCGGATGGAGCGCAGGTTGCCGCCGGAGACAAGGCCACCGAGATTGCCGTTGACGGTGGCGGTGGAGTTGGCGCTCATTTGCACCTGCAGGCCGTTGAGGATGGCGACGATGTAGGCGCCGGGGGCGAGGTTGGCGCCGGAGATGCTCTGGCCGACGCGCAGATCGGCGGTGCCGGCGGGAATGGTGACGGTGGCGCTGGCGTTGACGGTGTTGTAGGTGAGGGAGGCGGTGCTGAGACCATCGGCGGCGCCAAGGGAAAAATCAGAGGCGAGATCGACTTCGCTAAGCGCAACGGAGGTGGTTCCTTGGGCGCCATTGAGGATGAGGCCGTTGCGGTTGTCGAGGAAGCCGGGGGTGGCGCCCCAGACCGGCGCGCCATCCCAGGTGACGGTGAGTTTTTCCGCGCCGGCGCTGAAGCCGCCACTGAACTTGGCGGTGTTGGCCAGCGGCGCGGCGAACTGCATCTCGCCGGGGCCGAAACCGATGTTGCGGTGGAAGGAGCCATGGGATTGCAGCACGCCGCCGTCGAAGACGAGGTTGGAAGCGGCGGAGAGGCCCTGGCCGTCCTGGGCGACGAGGACGCCCTGCTGGATGGTGGTGGGGCCGGAGTAGGTGTTGTTGGCATTACCGAGCGCCCAGACGCTGACGCCGGTCTTGAGGATGCTGGTGATATTGGCGCCGACACCGCTGTCGGTGAGGCGCGGGTTGAAGGTGTTGTCACCCTGGCTGGCACCGCCGAAAGTCAGAAGCTGGGGACCAACGACGGCGTGGACGATGTCGCCGTAATTGCTCCAGACGACGGCGTTGTTGTTGGAGGCGGCGCTTTCGAGGCGGGCGCCGGTGCCGGCGAGGGTGAAGAGACGATCGGTGCTGGCTGACGTGGAGCCAAGGGCGAGGTCGCCGTTGCGAAGGGTGCCTGTGTAGTTGAGACCGCCATTGCTGCCGGTGAAGACGAGGGAGGCGGCGTTGCTGGCTTCGTCCGTGGCATCGCCGCGGCCGATGCTGCTGGCCTGGCCGATGTCGGCGAGCACATCGACGGAGAGCAGGCCACTGCCGCCGATGGTGGTGGGGCCGGAGTACGTGCTTTCGCGGCTGGTGAGGGTGATGGTGGCGTTGCCGGTTTTGGTGAAACCGAGGCGGCCGGCGCCGTCATTGAGGGAGCCGCTGAAGACGCCGTCGCCGCCGAAGTGGCCGGCGGTGAAGGTGGCGGGGGCGGCGGCATTGTTGGTGATGCGGCCATTGCCGTTCAGGTGCATGACGCCGACGTTGTTGCCGCCGAGGTCGAGGGAGGTGTCTGCGCCGTGGATGCGGAAGGTGTTGAAGTTGTAGAGGTCATCTCCGCCGAGACGGGCGCCAGGGCCGAGGACGACGCTGCCCTCAAGGATGGCGATGCCGCCGGTGACGAAATTGGGGCTGTTGAGGATCAGCGTGCCGGCGCCGGTTTTGTTGAAACCGCCTGAGCCGGCGAGAGGGGTGTTGATGGTAAGGGTATCGGAGGCTTGATCGACGCGCAGACCGAGGACGCCAATGCCGGAAGTGACGGCGCCGGAGCCGTCGATGACGCTGGCGCCGCCGGTGGCGAGGATGACGCCGTTGGAGTTGACGCCGTTGCCGTTGAGGGTGAGGCCGACGCCGGCGCCGCCGTTGAGGGTGAGGGTGACATCGCCATCCAGCTTGAGGGTGCGCTGGGTGAGAGGGGAGGCGAGGGCGGCGCTGGCGGTGAGCAGGCCGTGCCAGTTCTCGGTGAGGGTGTCGGCGGGCGCGAAGAACGAGAAGGTGTCGCCGCCATAGACGGGGGCGCGAACGAGGCCGCCGACATCGAAGAAGGCGAGGTCGGCGCCGTTGAAGAAAGTGCGGTTGGCGTTGTATGTCAGGTTTTGATTTAGGACGCGAATGACGCCATTTTCGGGCACGATGAAGTTGATGGCGGAGTTGGCGCTGAAGGTGCCAAAGGAGGCGAAAGTGAGTTCGGCGGTGCCGCCGTCGCCGGGGGTGACGATGACGGTGCCGAGACCGGTGGTGGGGGTGAGGGCGCCGAGAGTTTCGAGGCTGGGGCTGCCGTCGGCGCCGAGGTATTCGAGGAAGCCGCCGGCGGCTTGCAGACCGTCGTTGGTGAAGGTGGGGGCTGAGCCGTTGGCGATGAGGTTACGGGAAGATCCGGAGTAGGTGTCCTGCAAGCGGAGTGTGCCATTGGTGATCTGCGTGGCGCCAGTGTAGGTGTTGGCGCCGGTGAGCAGCCAAGTGCCGGGGCCGTCTTTGCGGAGTGTGACGACGCCGCCGTCAACGTGGTTAACGATATTGCCGGAGATGTGGTTGTCGGCTTGGTTCGTGCCGCCGATGATGAAGGTTTTGGCGCCATTTCCGGTGGTGGCGATGTTGTTGATGACGACCGGGTTGTCACCCGGCTGGCTGGCGAAAAGGCGGGCGGCGCCAGTGGTGCTGGCGAGGTTGATGGCGCGGCCGCTGACGAGGCCGGCGGCATCGGCGATCCCGCCCGTGCCGATGATCAGCGCGCCCGCGGTGCCGCCGGTGCCGATGTTGATGGCGCCGGTGCCGGCGTTGTTGAGGGAGCGGAAGTCGGTGACGACGACGGCACCGCCGTTGATGTTGATGTTGCCACTGATGGTGCTATTGGTGCCGAGGATGGTGAAGCTGCCGGAGCCGGTTTTGGTGAGGTTGTGGGCGTTGCCGGTGGCCCGCAGGCTGCCCAGGATGAGGCTGTTGCCGTTGCCAGCGAAGGTGAGGGTGCGGGCGGCGCCGGTGTCGATGTTGTTCCAGGCGTTGCCCCTGAAGATCAGGGTGCCGCCCATCTCGTTGGTGATGGTGCTGTTGTTATTGGAAGACTGCGCGGTCCAGTCGCCGAAGCTGAGGTTGAAACCGTTGCGGCTGCGGAACGTATGGGAGGTGTTGGCCGCGAGGCGGTAAAGGCCGAAGCTGGTGATCTGGTTGACGCTGCCGACGCTGTTGACGCCGGGTCCGGTGAAGATGACGGAGGTGCTGGCGCGGCCATAGACGTTTTTGTTGAAGTCGAGGCTCTGATCCGAGCGGATTTCCAGCAGGCCGCCGTTCATGTCCACCGGGGCGGCGTCGTTGATGAAATTGGCGCGGCCAAGGATGTGGTTGCCCTGGCTGTCGGTGGTGGAGGAGATGCGCACCGTGCTTTGGCCGGCGGCGGCGCTGGCGGACATGCGCAGGCGGCCGTTGAAGTTGGCGGTGATGGAGGGGTTGTAAAAGAGCGTGCCGCCCCCCGTTTTTTCCAGATAGCCCAGGCCGCTGAGTTCGCCGGTGAGCGCGTAGCTGCCGATGCCGGTGGTGTTGGTGCCCCCCAGGCCGCTGACCGTGGCTCCCTGCGAGGCCGATCCCACGTTGAGACCGCCGGAGAGAGTGAGGATGCCGTTGCTGGAGAGCAGGCGGGTGTTGCGGAACGTGCCCGGTGTGACGCTGCTGACGGCGGTGTTGATCTGGCCGGAGAGGGTGTTGTTGCCGATGCTGACCACGGCGCCGCTTTTGTCACCGAAGTGGCCGCGGCCCTCAAGGTTGAGATCCCGCGCCAGCGTAAAGCCCCCCGCCGAGCCATCCAGCACCAAGGAGCCGCCCACGAAGCCGGGGAGGGTTGTGCTGCCGGTGACGCTGTTGCCAGCGCCGACGGTGATGGCGGAGGTGTCCGAGCCGAGCTGGGCCGGATCCGTGATGATCAGGGCGCCGTTGCCGATGAAGATGGAGCCGGTGAAGGCGTTGGCGTTGTTGGTCAAGCGCAGAACGCCGCCGCCGGTCAGGGTCAGGCCGTCGGCACCCTCAAGAGTGGAGTTCAGGGTCAGAAACTGCGCGAAGTCAACCCGGATACCGCCGGAGTCCAGGGTGAGATCGCCGCCGGTGAAGGTGTAATGGTTCTGAATCCACAGGCTGTTGGCCAAGCTGCCGGCGCCGAGCGTGATGGCGGGACCGGTGCCAGGCACCGGAGTGCCAAAAATGACATCATCAGCCAGCCCCGGCAGGCCCGCGCTCCAGTTGCCCGACTCCGCCCACGATGCGTCCAAAACGCCGGTCCATTCCGTTTGAGCGGCAAGGCGGGGCGCTTGGTTGCAAAACGAGATTGCTACAATCGCGTACGCAATCGTCCTGACGATAGAGGATTGTTTAGACATGGCTGGCTGGTGGTTGGTGGGGGTACCGCGAATTTTCCTCTGCCCTGCGGCAAAAGGTACTTCTCGCGATTCCTTCCATCTGGGCAAAAACCGAATGCAATGTCAATACAGTTTTCGCGATTGGCTGACGCCATGTTTTTCTTTTTTCCACGCCCGCTAGGCCTTCGAAGTCAATTTTCAAAGAAAAGACTTACGCCTCTTGCTAAACATAGTGACGTACGTTTTTGTGTTAATCCCGCCAGTAAAATCCACTCACCTCGGTGGACTAATGCCGCTAATCCACTGAAAAACTTGCAATTCCAAACATTGACCGATAAAATGGATCGATTAAACAAGCCAAATACCTAATTTAAAGATGCCTTTACCCCATTCCAATGAAGCGCCCCTTGTCAACTCTTTCGGAAGCTCCCCGGCACGCCCTTGTCCGGGGAAATCTTGGGGCAAAAAAATGCCGCCGGGCGCGCTGGCAGGCTGCAAAATGGCACCTGAAATCCCTCTGAAATTCGGAATTGCGCGCTCAAAAATCCGAATTTTGCCATTTTTGAGAACCTAAAATTGCGGTTTTTTGCCGGGGAGGAAAGCGGTTTTGGGTGACAAAATCGTGGCGCTTTTTGAAGGTGATGGCACTGGATTGAGACGGAGAGGGAAATTTTTTCAACCCCAAGCCCCAGGCCAGTCCCAACGGAGCGGGCAATGATGGGGATGGCACAAGGCGCCCCTGCTCCCCTATCCAAAGCGCCGAAAATCGGCGCGCTCCGTAACGGACGGGCCCGGCGGCCCGCCCCCCCGTTCTCTGTTGTTACGGCTGCTTGTAGAACAGCGCCTGACCGCCGTAGATCGGCGTCGCGTTGGCTTTCTCCGCCACGCTCGCCGGCAACTGCG
>CAZNKC010000167.1:0-12565 GCA_964573315.1 uncultured Verrucomicrobiaceae bacterium
CGCTCATTTCCAGTCTCTCAACTCTCAACCATCAACTATCAACTCTGTTTTTAGGCTGAGCCGGCGGTAGCGCCGGAACTCGAGCGGCGGCGCGGTGGCCAGCACTTCCGGCGGTCCGAACAGGTGCTCGAAGGGCGGCATCCAGACATCGCCTTCGTGGGGTTCGTTGACGAGGGTGAGGAACAATTCGTCGCAACGCGGCAGCAGCGCCTCGAACAGGCGGGCGCCGCCGATGACGAAGACTTTTTCTGCGCCGGCGCAGGCGGCGGGCAGTTCATCGAGCGTGCGGATGACCGTGATGCCATCGGTTTCCGGCAGGGCGCTGCTGAGCACGATGTTGCGCCTGCCGGGCAGCGGGCGGCCGATGGACTCGAAGGTGGTGCGGCCCATGAGCACCGGGTGCCCGAAGGTGGTGCGCTTGAAGAATTTCAAATCCTCCGGGTGATGCCAGGGCAGGGCGCCGTTCCGTCCGATGACGCGGTCGGCGGTCATGGCGACGATGGCGTGCAGCGCGGGTGTTTGGCGTAGCTCAGGCATCTTGCGTAGCTCAGGCATCCTGCCTGAGACGAGTGATTCAGGCATTCTGCCTGAATCATCCGGGCTGGAGGTGGGGGCGGCGGGCAGGATGTTTGCGTTGCTGGGTGCAGGCTGAAAGCCTGTACCACTGGATGCAGGCAGGAGGCCTGCGCTACTTGCAGGCAAAATGCCTGCGCTACTACGCCAGGGGGAGGTCTTGATCACAGAGCGTTGCTTTGTCATGAAAGGCCACCAGCGGCGCGAGTTCTTGCGCCACGGCGCCGGAGCCTATTTCGGTGATGAAGCGGCAGGTGGCGAATCGGGCGGATTGGCGCATGTAGAGATCGGTCCAGGCTTGGAAATCGCGGGTTTCCCGGTCGGACTGGCAGGGCCATTTGGCGGGGCAGGCTGCCATGCCGCAGCGCCAGGGTTTGGGGGTGAGCCGGGCGCGGAAGCATTGCTGGGAATGGCAGAGCCGCCGGTAGAGCGTGTCGGCGTCCAATGCCTGGAAGGCTTGCTCCACGATGTCATCATTCGGGCCAAAGACGGCTTGGGTCGCCAGCAGGCGCATTCCGGCTTTGGTGCGATAGACGCGCCAGTTCCAGTCCGGGTGGTTTCGCGTCCAAGCTTCGGCTTGGGCTGCGACATGCGCTTCGGGCGAAGCCGGTGTGGGTGGCGGAGGCGGTGGTGGCGGTGGTTTTTTCGCGAACAAACCCAGGAATCCACCCCACGGTTTGGGCGCTGGAGCCGGTTTCGATTCGGGCGCGAAGTCCACATCGACGAAGAGCGCGCCGGAGGTGTTCAAGACGAGGCAGCCTTGGGAGTTGCGCGTCACCAGGGCTTGCAATGCACCGGTGTCATCGCGGAACTCGCGCAGGATCGGCTCCCGCATGGGGCGGTCGGCGTAGTACCAGTCGGACTCGCCGCCGAGCGTTCCCTCGGCGTGGCGCTGGACGTTGCGCGCGGCGGTTTGCTTGGCCCGTTCCTGCGCTTCCTCCTGGCTGGTGAAGGACCAGCCCCAGCCGAAAAAATCTCCAAGACGCGCGCGCGCCCAATAAGGTGCAATGTTCATGGATCGTGCTTGGCGGCAAGTCTCCGGCAGGAGGGGGTGGGCGTCAAGCTTGGAGTAGCTCGGGCATTCTGCCTGAACCTGAAAAGGAAAATGGAAACCACGGATTGCACGGATGACACAGATATACCTCGCGGCATCAGGTTTTGTGAAACCAGATTTGACCTCCCACAGATTCAGGAAAGCCAGCAGATGGATACAAAACAAGAATCTGCTGGGAATCACAAATCATCCGTGGTTCTTCATTTTCCCATTTAGGCTGAATCCGGGCAAGATGCCCGGATGACGCGACTCAGGCAGGATGCCTGAGCTACACATAATCCGCCAATTCATACAGCCGGGGGTCGCGCTGCGGCTGGCGGTGGTGGCGGATTTTTTTCATGACTTGGGAGAAGAGGGCGTCGCCGGCGCCTTCTTCGTCGCCGGCGAGGTCACCGAACTCGCTTTCGAGTTTTTCCGGGTCTTCGCCGGCTTCCAGGCGCTTGACGATCTCGCGCAGTTCGGGCGGGGTTTTGTCGCCCATGAGGTCGGTCATTTTGCGCATGAAATGGCCGAGCTGGCGGGGGTCAGGGTTGTCGTCATCGAGCCCGGCCATGTCTTTTTCCATGCCGGCCATGAGGGCTTCCATTTTGGATTCGTCGATGCCGGCAAAGGGGTCGTCCTCGCTCTCCTCCTTGGCGCGGCCGATGATGGCGAAGCGGGAGACGCGCTTCTCCATGCGCATGGCGGGATCGTCCGGGCAGCGTGGCGTGCGGTCGCGATGCGCGAGGCTGCGGGCGAGGAATTGGTAGAGCTTGTTGTTGTCCGGGCAGTAGAACTCGTAGATCGGCATGGCTGAAGAGAGAGGACTGGCGGGAACGAACGGATGGGTTAGGACCAGAGGGAGGCGGGGTATTCGCCTGCGCTGACGAGGCGCTGGATGGCGGCGACGACTTCGGCTTTGTCCTCCGGGTAGGTGACACCAAACCATTGGCCGGTGGATTCGAGGACGCGGACATCGGCTTTGCCGTTATGGATGAGCGTGTCCACTTCTTTCGGCACGTAGCATTCGGCTTTGAGGTCGGCGCCGTGGTTTTCGAGAAAGCCGGTGAAGGCGGCGCGGAGGTGGCCGAACACGTCCGGGGTGAATCCGAAGAAGTTCATGGAGACGACTTCGCCGCCGTTGAGGGCGATGGGATGGTCCGGGTCTTCGCGGTTTTCGGCACCGGTTTCGGTCTTGAAGATTTTCGTCATTTCAGTGACGGAGGCCAACATGCCGGAGGCGTCGCGCGTGCAGACGCCGCGGGCGACGGAGCCGAAGTCGGAGAGCGTGTTTTTCAGATAAAAACCGACCATGGAGTAATGGGACTTGCCGTCGTCCGCGCGGGGCTGGACGAGATCGGCGGCGATTTTTTCAAAGGCGTCGCGGCCATAGAAGTCGTCGGCGTTGATCATGAGGAAGGGCTCGTCGATGACGGCTTCGGCGGCGAGCACGGCGTGGGCGGTGCCCCAGGGTTTGACGCGGCCGGCGGGGACGGTGTGCGGCGCGGGCAGGTCGTTGATGTCCTGGAAGGCGTACTCGACCTGGACGCGATCGGCGAAGCGGGCGCCGACCTGTTTGCGGAACTGCTTTTCGAAGTCGCGGCGGATGACGAAGACGACTTTGCCGAAGCCGGCGCGGATGGCGTCGAAGACGGAGTAATCGAGCACGACCTCGCCGGAGGGGCCCATAGCGTCGAGCTGCTTGAGGCCGCCGTAACGGCTGCCCATGCCGGCGGCGAGAATGAGGAGAGTGGGTTTCATCAAATCAAAAAGCAAAGTATGGAAAATGAAAAAGCGGACGGGCGCTATAGTGCCGCGGAGTGGCGGGAGGTCAACCGTGGGGCGGGACAGGCGGTTACAAACCGCCGCTCCTTGAGAGGAAGCGGTTACAAACCGCCTCTCCTTGGCAGCCCGCCGTCAGCGCTTGAGGTGTTTGTCGAAGAAGGCCAGGACGAGGGGGCGCAGGTCTTTTTGTTTCGGCTGGAGGTGGAAGGTATGAGGGGCGTCCGGGATGATTTCGAGATGGTGCTCGATGCAGTGCTTGGCCAGGGCTTGCGCCAGGATTTCGGATTGGGAGACGGGCACGGTTTTGTCTGCGGTGCCATGCAGGATGAGGAAGGGCGGGTCCGTTGGGTCGAGGTGGGTAAGCACGGAGAACTGCCGGTACAGCTCCGGCGCTTCCTCCCGGCTGGCGCGCAGGGCTCTGATGTCTTTCCTTTGGGTGACGTCGGAGGGGCCGTAGAGATCGACCACGCAGTTCACACGGCAGGAGTACTCGCCGTAAGGGCCATCCGGGTCCAGACCGCTTTCCGGGCCGGTGACGCCGACCATGCTGGCGAGATGCCCGCCCGCCGAGCCGCCGATGACGCCGATATGGTCCGCGTCCAGGCGCAGCCGTTCGGCGTTGGCGCGCAGCCAGCGCACCGCGGTTTTGCAGTCGTGGAGATTTTGCGGCCAGCACGACGTCTCGCTGGCGGGATCGTGAAGCTGGTAGTCGATGCTCATGCAGACGTAACCGTGCGCGGCGAGCGTGGTGCCGATGTTGATCTCGCGCTTGGCGTCCTTGATGCCGCCCGCCCAGCCGCCGCCGTGGATGATGACCACGCCGGGATGTTTCTTGCCGTTGTCTTCGGCGGGCAGGTAGAGGTCGGCTTTTTCTTTCCGGCCTGCGGGCAGGTAGGCGATGTCTTTTTCGATCCGCACTTCTTCGGCGAGGGCGGCGGAGGCGAGGCAGCAGGCGGCGAGGGCTATGGCGGAGAAAAAGGAAATCGGGCGTTTCATGGAGAGGCGATAAAGAACGGGCGATGCGGCGGTGTTTTGGCGAAAAAGATGCGGATGGGCGATCAAAACCGGGTCGGGGCAAGGGGGGGATTGAACCCAAGATTCGCGCGGCTGCGCCGTTTCATGTGAGGCGGGCATTGAGGCTTGTCTTATGGAAGAAGAACCGGCATTTTGACCTGATGAAATTTTGGATGACCCTGAGCAAGTATTTGATGATTGGCATCGGCTTGGCCGGCGCGTTGTGCCTGCCCGCAGCGGCGGGCAATCCGCAGGATGGGTTCGTGGCGGATTTGGACGCGGAAATTTACGCTTCCATTGCGGTGCAGCCGGATGGGAAGATTTTGATTGGCGGCGTTTTTACCGAGGTCGGCGGGGTGGAGCGTCTCAATTTGGCGCGGTTGAATCCGGACGGTTCTTTGGACACGACGTTCGATCCCGCGCCGGATGGCGAGGTGAGGTTCATCCTGGTGCAGGAGGACGGCAAGATCCTCATCGGCGGCTTGTTTGAAAACATCGCGGGCGGGGAACGCGCCCGGCTGGCGCGACTCAACAGCAATGGCAGTCTCGACGAAGGTTTTCAGGCTGAGTGCAATGCCCGTGTGGAGGTCATCAAGGAGCTGCCGCAGGGACAAATTTTGATTGCGGGAGAATTCACCTCAGTCAACGGCGTTGAGCAGCGTCGCATCGCGCGGCTCAATGCGAATGGCGGGGTGGATGAAAATTTTACCGGGCAGGTAGCCAACGGCATAGTCATCGACGTGGCAGAGCTGCCGGACGGCAAGCTCATGGTCTGCGGCAATTTCACCACTGTCGCCGACATTGGCCGCCAGCGGCTGGCGCGGCTGCATCCGAATGGCGACTTGGACGAGACCTTCACGGTGAACTCCGATGGCACCGTGCGCGTCCTCATTGTGCAAGCAAATGGCGGCCTCATCCTTGGCGGGGCGTTCAACCAAATTGCCGGTGAGGATCGGACCCGGCTGGCACGCTTGCGGCCGGATGGCAGTTTGGATTTGGATTTTCCGCAAGCGAGCGGCGGCACGGTTTATTCTTTTCATCAGCAAAAAAACGGGGGGGTTCTGATTGCGGGAGCGTTTGGAAACGTGGGGGGGCTGTCCCGCCCACGCTTGGCCCGTCTGAAAGCTGACGGCACACTGGATGAAGCTTTTCAGGTGGTCTTCAACAACGCGATCTTCGCGGTAACCGAGCAGGCGGACGGCAAGATTCTGGCAGGAGGCCGGTTTACCGAGGCGGTGGGGCTGCCACGCCTGCGGTGCGCGCGTCTTTACCCGGATGGCACGCTTGACAAGACGCTGGAAACCGCCGCCGCGGGGCCGGTGCGGGCGCTGGCGGCGCAGCCGGATGGGCAAGTGTTCGTCGGCGGTGATTTCAACACTCTTGGCGGCCTGCCCTGGCCGTATTTGGCGCGGTTGCGCGGAGACGGCAGCGTGAATCCGGCCTTTGCGCCGGCTCCGAACGGGCCGGTCCGGGCGATCGCGGCTCTGCCCAACGGTCAGGTGCTGGCGGGCGGGGCGTTCACGCACATCGGCGGCGCGCCGTTGCGGCTGGCGCGGCTCAACGCCAGCGGCAACCATGATCCCGCTTTCACGCCGGAACTGGATGGCGAGGTGCTGGCGGTGCTGCCGCTGCCGGACGGCGGCGCGCTGGCCGGGGGCGCTTTTTCCGTGGTCAATGGCGAGTCCAGGCCGGGCTTGGCGCGGTTGCTGGCGGATGGCTCGCTGGAGCCGGGTTACGCGCCGCAGGTGAATGGCGCGGTCCATGCTCTGGCGCGGCTGCCGGACGGGCGCGTGTTCATCGGCGGAGAGTTCACCGAGGTCAATGGCTTCACACGCCATCATTTGGCCCGGCTGCGGCCCGATGGCAGTCTGGACACGACTTTCACCGCGGACACGGACGGCGTGGTGCTTTGCCTGTTGCCATTGGAGGATGGCCGTGTGCTGGCGGGCGGAGATTTCGGCGCGGTTCACGGCGCGGCCACCGGCGGGTTGGTCCGGTTGAACGCGGATGGCGGGCTGGATGCGTCTTTCGAGTCGCTGACGGATGGCGCGGTGCGGGCTCTGACTCGGCAAAGCGATGGCGGCATCCTGTGCGCGGGGGATTTCACCGGGATCGCCGGGGTGGAGCGCCATCGCCTCGCGCGTCTGGATGCGGACGGCGCGGTCGATCCCGATTTCGATCCAGACGCGGACGGTTCCGTTCATGCGGTGGTGCTGCTGGACGATGGCAAGGTGCTGGCGGGCGGCGCTTTCGCGACCGTGGGCGGGTTGCCGCGCGCGGGTTTGGCGCGGCTGGGCAACGGCGCGGCGGCGCGGTTTCTGACGCTGGATGCGGACGGCTTGAGCCTGGCCTGGGAAAGCCGGGGGACGGGTCCGCGATTGGAGGCGGCGGTGTTTGAACTCGCCGTTCCCGGCCAGCCGTGGCAACTGCTGGGCGCGGGCGTTTTCGACGGCGGCGCTTGGAAGCTGCGCACTTCGGCGCTGCCGCGCGGGGAGCCGTTTCGTGTGCGTGTCAGCGGGCGTTTACCGGGCGCCGCGCCGGGGTCGCTGCATGAAACGGTGGCGCAGTTTCACCTGCCGCCTCTGGAGGGGCCGGTGCTGGTGGTCGAGCAACCGGAGGGCTGGCCTTTGCGCAACGGCGAGGACGTGGCGGACTTTGGCGATGCGCTGCCGGGCGCGGCGGTGGCGCGACAGTTTATCCTGCGCAACATCGGCACGGAGCCGGTGCAAATCAACGATCTGAATGTCACCGGAGCGGGGTTTGCGCTCGTGTTGCCGCCTGTGATCAATCCGGTGCCGCCCGGTTTCTCCACCTTTTTCGTCGTCGGGATGGCGCCGGAGGCGGTGGGGCCGCTGGGCGGGTTGGTGTCATTCGAGAGCAATGACGCCGGGGCCAGTCCGTTCCAAATCCCCCTCACCGGCAACGGACGTTTTTCCGGCGATGCGCGTCTGGCGGATCTGCAAATCAGTGAGGCCGGATTGAAACCGTTGTTCGATTACGACATCACCGGCTACACGCTCACCGTGCCCTTTGCGGTGGACACGCTGACACTGACGCCGGCGGCTGTTCATGAGGCTGCCACGATCCGGGTGAACGGCGCGGTGGTGGCGTCAGGAGCCTCCGCGCCGGTGGCGTTGAGCGTCGGCGGGCAGATGCTGGAAATCCAAGTCACCGCGCAGGATGGAGCCACCACGCGCGCCTACACGCTGACGGTGACGCGGCTGGCGCGGTTCGCCGGTGTCAGCGTGGAGCAGGCAAAGGTGGCGCGGCCCATGAGCATCGATCTGAAGGGCGGTTGGACGCTGCTGTCCGTGAGCGGGCTGCCGCGCGGGTTGCGGTTCGATGCCGCCACGGGAACGGTGTCCGGCAGCCCGCAACGCGCCGGAACCTACACGCTGAAGGTGCGCGTGCGGGATGCCGATGGCCGGGTGCTCCAGGACACGCTCACGTTTACGGTCGATCCACTGCCTGAGTCCGCCGTCGGCGTCTTCGCCGGGTTCGGCGGACCGCATGGCGCGATCAACGGCGGTCTGGGCGGCTGGCTCCAGTGCAAGGTCACGGCGTCCGGCGCGGCCAGCGGGAAGCTTATCAGCGCGGGGAAGACGTTCGCTTTTCGCGGGCAGGCTCTGAGTGATGACAGTGACACGGTGGAGGTCACGGCGGTCGCCAATCCCCGATCGCCGCTGCCGCTGGAAGTGCAGTTGACCTTGGCGGGCGACAACCGGCTGACCGGCAGTGTCAAAGCCGGCACGGAAACCTGGGAGATCGACGAGGGCTGGCGGCGTGTCTGGCAGCGTCGGCAGCCGGTGGATGTCGCTTTGACGGGGGCTTTCAACACGCTGCTGGAGCTGCCGTTGCTCCTTGCCGCCACGTCCGAGTCTTCGCCTGCCGCCGCGCCGGAACCTGATCCCGATCCGCCGCAGGGAGCCGGATACGCGCGGCTGACCGTGAGCCGCGCGGGGGATGCGCGCTGGCGGGGGAAGACTGCGGACAACAGCACCTTCACTTTTTCCGGTTTCCTCGGTCCCGGGGGCGAGACCGCGCTCTGGTGCGCGCAGCATCGCCGCACCGGATCGCTCCGTCTCTCCGCCGCGCTGGAGACAAACGGCGATCTCGACGGCTCCGCGCATTGGCTGAAAAAGCCTGCGACCAAACCGAAGGAGCGTTTGTATCCGGACGGTTTTGGCACGGGTGACAGTCCGGTCATGCTGGAGGTGAAGGGTGGCCGCTGGCAGAAACCCGCGGGCAGCGCGACGGTGCTGGGCTGGAGTGCCTCGCAACTCGTTTTCACCGGCGCTAGTGTCGAGTCCAGCATCGGCCCCTCTCCCTCCATGCAGTCGGTGTTCAAGCCCAAGAGCAAGCTGGATCTGCCCCGGCCCGGCTCACCGGGCAACGGCGCTTTCTTGACGGTGAAGATCAGCCCCTCCAACGGCGGCGTCTCCGGCAAGTTCAAGCTGTCCGACTTCAACCCCGAGCGGCCCGCCACGCTGCTGGCGCGTCCGGTACGTTTTGAAGGGTTGCTGGTGCCGCGCTTGAACCGCGGCGCGGGCTTTTTCCTGATGGAACAACTGGCGGAGCCGCCACTCACCACCAAACGCACCACGCCCATCCTCTCCGGTCATTGGGAGATGTGGGAGCCGGAGTGAGTGAGTGGGGCGACCGGCTCGGTCGCCTGGGAAGGAAAATGAGCGAGCCAGCGGCTCGCTCCACGGTCCGTCAATCCAGCCCGCGCTCCAGCGCCTCAAGAGCCTCGCGGATTTTGGGGATGCGCGGGCCGAGCCATTCGCGGCGGAGGGCGAATCCGGCGATGTGCTGCGAGCGGATGACTGGCTCGCCGGACGCGAATTCAACGAGCAGATCACCTTCCCGGGCGTAGAAGCGGTGGGCCTGTGTCTCGGGATCCAGCACCCAATATTCCTGCACACCGTGCTCCTCATAAGCGGCGAATTTCGGGCCGATGTCCCGTTCCGCCGTGTTGGGAGAAAGGGCTTCGACGATCAGCGTGGGAGCGAAGGGAATGTAGGCGTTGCCCACCAGTTCGCTTTGTGCCGGGGTCAAATAAACGAGGTCGGGCAAAAAAACGTTGCGCGAGCCGAGCCGGACCGCCACACATTCGCGGTAAAGCACACCGAGGTTGTGGTTTTCGATGTACTGACCGAGAACCCGGTCGAGAAAATTAAGCAGCGTGGCGTGACGGATATTGACTGGCGAGTGCATGAATTTTTCTCCGTCGATGAGATCGGCATGGAAGCCCGGTTCGAGCCAGTCCAGGAAATCCTCCGCAGTCCAGAGGCTGCGCTCAATCCGGTCACTTGCGGAAACCATCGTCGGCATAATGGCTAAGGATGAAGCAAGTTGGGGGAAAGACAAGCTGGATTCGGCTTGGATGGGGCAAAGACAAAGAGGTGGGCAAGAGGTCGTGGGTGAGCAGGGTGGAAATTTGGGCTTTGGATTTGCTTGAGTGAGCCGCTGGCCCGCTCTACGATGAAGCTTCTGAAATTGAAAGCGGAGCACGAGGATGGCGTCTCGAATCTGCGAAACTTATCAATTTTAGAAAGAATGTGCTTTCTATTTGTCTGGAATGGAATAGTTATCATGGGTATTCAGTTCTCAATTTGTCGCTGCCGTGTCTGACTTTCTCTTTTCCGAGCCGAATGAAACTCCCGAGGATCCGTCCGTGACGGGCCTGAATCCTTTTGCCGCGGACGTTTGCGCGGGGCCTTATGAGGTGAGCGAGACGCAGTCGGTGGCGGGCTTGAACGCGGACGTGCTGGAGCGGCTGACGCATGCTGTGGATGAGCAGCAGCACAGCGCGGGCCGCGCGGCGGGGCAGCCGCTGGTGTTGCTGACGGCGCCGCGTGCGGGTTATGGCAAAACGCATCTGCTGGGCCGGATGACGGCGTCGAGCGGCGGGCAGTGGCTGCTGCTGCCGCTGGCGTTTCGTATGGGGGATGAGGTGACGCGCGCGAACGTGGCGCGGCGCGGGCTGGAAGCGCTGGAGCGCGCGGGCACGGGCGTGGCGGGCTGGTCGAAACTGCGCGAGGCCTGCGGCGGTGTGGCGGCGGCGCTGCTGCGGCAGTTGATCCGGCAGGGCAAGCTGCCGTGCGCGAATCCCGATCAGGCGGTGCGGGTGCTGTCCGGTCCGGTGCATGAGATTTTCAGCAGCGGCGGGCAGGCGCATTTGATCGGCGAATGGCTGCGCAAGCATGTGGCGCAACTGCGCAAGCCGATGGCGGAACTGGCCTCGCGCACCACCGGGCTGGTGACAGTGGCGGAGGCGGAGGTGTGGCTGCAGGCATTCATCGCGCAGGCGCTGGACGGCCAGGGCGGGGGATTGGCGTCGCTGCGGCAACTGGCATCGCGCTCGGAGGAAAGCTGCGGAGTGCTGATGCGGCTGCTGGGGCTGTGGCGGCCGGTAGTGTTGTTGGTGGATCATTTGGACGGATTTTATCGCAACGCGGAGGCCGGGCTGCGGATCGCTTCGCTGCTGCTGGACGTGGCGGAACTGGACGGGCATCCGGTGGTGCTGAGCCTGAACCAGGATGTGTGGCAGGCGACTTTCGCCCACCATTTGCCGAGCGCGCTGGAGGATCGCTTGACCTCTTCCCGCCTGTTGCTGCGTGGGTTGACGGAGGACGAGGCGGCGGATCTGGTGCGGCTGCGGCTGCGGCAGGGTGGTGTGGAGGAAAAGACGGCGCGCGCGTTTGCGGATTTCCTGGATGTGCCGCGTTACTTCATGGGGCGTCCGCTGGGGTCGGTGTCGGCGCGTGTGTTTTTGCGTCACGCGGCGCGGCAATGGGCGGCGTACACGCATTCCATTCCGCACGAGGGTTTGGGCGGCGCGGAGGATGAGGAAGCGCCGGAGGGTTTGCTGGATGAGGAGGAAGGCGGCGGATTGGGGCTGCTGCCTCTGATCCAGGGGCGCGGTGATGCGGCTGCGCCAACATCGGAGGATTCGCCGTTCCAACTGAGCGCGCCTGAGATTTTCGACGAAGACACCCAGGCGCTGGTGCGCCAAGTGTCCGGCGGCTTGCAGGAGCCGGTGGCGGCGCTGCCGCAGGATGAGGCGCCGCCGGCCTCGCCTTTTCAGGCGGCGGACGAAGCCAAACCGGACGAGCCGGAGGGGCCGGTCACGAACTTGTTGGGCGGCGATCAGAACGCGCCTGAAAAACCCGTCCAGCCCGCGCCGGAGACCAGTGGCGGTGTGGGCCGGGTGCCGGGGAGTTTTGAACGGCTGCGGGAAATGCTCGACCGCCTGCGGCAGAGCAACGGCATCGCGACGCCGCCAAGCCCAAGCGCGCAGCTTGCCAGTGCCGGCGCTGGCGCGGCTCAGGGGCAGGGAGCAGCGGCCACGTCGGTAGCGGTGGCGGCTCCGTCCGGCGCGCCGCCGGTGGTGGAGGGGCCTTCGGTCGAGTCGGTGGCGCGGGCGGCTTTGATGGGGCGTTTTGAGGCGTTGAAATTGCAGATGCACGGCGAGGCGGAAGCGCGTCCGCTGGACGGGGCGCGGTTGATGGAACTGATCCGGCTGGCGGGGCGGCGGTTTCCGCTGGTGCGGCCCGCCGAGCACGAGTTGCAGGGCGCACCGGACCGTCCCGTCATGGGCTGGACTTTGAGCAAGGCGGAGATTTTGTTTGCGCCGGTGGGCGTGACCGATCCGGGCTACTGGCGGACGCTGGCGGTGTTCGCCGCGGGACGCGCGGCGGCGGCCCAGGAGACGGCGACGGCGATCGGGGAGGAAGCGCCGGATTTCAAGGTGGCGGTATTCAAGTCGGTGCATGAAAACGCCGCCTGGGGCGGGTTGTTCTCGAGCCCGGATTTCCCGGAGCCGCTCAAGCCGTGGATCGACGTGGTGCATCTGGACGGGCGCAGCATCGCTGCGCTGTACGCCATGCAGCGCATCATCCGGGAGGCGGAGACCGGCGCCTTGCAGGCCGCGCCGCAGCAGGTGATGAGCGTGCTGGCGCGCGAGCTGGATTTCTTCTGGAAACGGATCACGCGCCCGCTGTCGGCGGCGGCGCGCTGAGAGCTTGTCCGGCAAATCGAGCAACTGCGCGAGCGGGAAAAACGCCACGCCCAGCGCGGCAGTCATCGACAGCCGGAGCGTGCAACCTCCCGACTAACTTGACTTGAGTTACGCAGCCGGAGCGAGAGTGAAGCCGA